>CAZMFM010000053.1:0-34011 GCA_964565565.1 uncultured Spirochaetaceae bacterium
CTTTCGAGCCACTTCATCACACCACACCCCCAACCCCCATCATCAATTTCCCGAGACACCGCTAGACTCACGCCATGACCGACGACCGAATCAACTCAGAACGGGCCCAGAACATCTGGTCGAGCTTTCAAAGAGCGGTCGAGCCGCTGGCCCGAGGCGCTCGGATCACGCCCGCCCCGGACGTCCGTTTCGAGGATATCGGCGGCCTGACGCTTTCGAAGGATGAGATCCTCACCTACGCCTATGCCCAGACAAGTCCCGCCGTCTATGGGCGTTGGGGCACCTTTCCGCCGAGCGCCATGTTGATGGTCGGCCAACGCGCGAGTGGCAAATCGCTGCTCGCGGAAGCGCTGGCCGCCCATACCGGGATGGCCTTCATTCGCGTCGACGTGCCGCGCATGGTGCTCGACGTGATCCACGGCGCAAACAAGGTCGGTGAGTTGATCCAGGGCTGGTCGGCGGCGCTCGAGGAAATGCCTCCGGTCACCGTGTTCTTTGATGAGCTGGAATTCTCACAGGCCCACGACATGGGTCCGCGCGCTTCGGAACTCCCCGTCGGACCGATCATGGATTTTCTTTTCGAGTTGATCGATCGTGCCTTGGCAGCTCCCAATTGTCTCGTGCTCGGCAGCACTTCACACCCCGAAACGCTTCCCCATGCCTTTTTGACGCCAGGCCGTTTCGAGCGCGTGATCGAAGTGAACCCGTCCTTTCCCCAGGACATCATCGAATCACTCGAGATTCATGCCGCCAAAGCAGAAGAGCGGGCTGAACGAACGCTTTTCGACGATGTCGACTGGTCGAAGATCGTCGGTTCCACCCAGGAGCCGAGCATCGGGGATTGGGTGCGCATGCTTCACGCCGTCCTGCGGCACAAGGCTCGACTCGACGCGGCGGGCGAATCGCCCGCACCGGTGACGAACGACGATTTCGCGCGTGAGGTCAGCCGGCTACAGCAGGCCCATACACGCGTTCATCTAGACGGCGGAAACTACCTCTAGATCGCGGCTCAGAAGGGCCCCGAGCGCCCTGTCGGCGTCCGCTGCCGCCAGATTGCCTCCACACTGCAAGGTCGATGCATCCTCCACGCATTCCCTCGCCGGTAATGCCCATCACAGGTCCGGTTTTCTAACGGTTTGGCGATCTTTCGCCGATACGCACGGACGTGAGCAGACGAGCCCTGCCCACGATTCGAGGCCTTAGAGACAGAGGCGAATGCGTTCGCGCCAGTTCCGGCGTGACCCGAGCGCCCGGGAGTTCCGGTGGAAGACCACATCGTCCTATTCGTCGATGACGAGGTCAATATCTTGAAGGCGCTCCAGCGCCTGTTGCGCAACGAACCGATCCAGGTTCTGACCGCCAACAACTCCGTGGAAGCCTTCGAATTGATCGATCGCTGCGCGCCCCAGGTGATCGTCTCCGACCAGCGAATGCCCGAGATGAGCGGCGTCGATTTCCTCTCATCAGTCCGCGACCGGCATCACGACGTCGTGCGCATGATGTTGACCGGCTACACGGACATGACGATCGCCGTCGAAGCCATCAACAAGGGCGAGATCTTCCGGCTGATCACCAAGCCCTGGAACGATGAGGAATTGAAGGCCACGCTTCGCCAGGCGTTCGACCAATACGACCTGAAGGCCGAGATCAAGCGCCTCAACCTCGTCACCCGCGAACAGAATTTCAAACTCCAGGACATGAACAAGAATCTGGAAGAGAAGGTGCGCGACCGCACGAAACAGCTCGACGGCAAGAACACCGAGCTGCGAACCGCCTATATCCAGACCATCAGCGCGCTAGCGGAAGCGATCGATGCCAAGGATCCCTACACCCGTGGTCATTCTGAGCGGGTCGCCGTCTACGCCTCGAAGCTCGGTGATCAGATGGGGCTCCGCAAAGAACTCATCGAGCGAATCTATTTCGCCGGCCTGCTCCATGACGTCGGAAAAATCGGTATCCCCGATGCCATCATCACGAAGCCCGATCGTTTGACACCGGAAGAATACGAAGAGATCCAGAAGCATCCCGAGATTGGCGCGAAGATTCTCGAACCCGTCGAGTTCTTGCACAGCATCGTGCCCTGCGTCCGCCATCATCATGAATGGTACGACGGCTGCAAGAGTGGCTACCCGGACCGCCTGGCCGGGGATCAGATTCCACTCCCATCTCGCGTGATCGTGGTCGCCGACACCGTCGAAGCCATGACCTCCGATCGCCCCTACCGGAAGGCGCTGTCGCTCGATGTCGTCGTTTCGGAAATGCACAAATTTTCTGGAACGCAATTCGATCCCGTCGTGGTCGACGCGTTTCTCAAACTCCTCGAGGACGAGGGCGACGCCTTCATCTCAAAGGACCAGAAATTCGATATCTACGCGTTCATCGAAAGTTAGGCATTCAGGGCTGAGTTCGTGCGACACCCCCCCAAAACAACTATTTCGACCGAGCCCAGCCATCCGCTCGAGATGCTGAACCGTCTCGGTTTCGGGCCGGACACCGTCTTGATGAACGACCCGAAGCTCTTCGTCGACGGTCGTTTCCTGGCTTCCCTGCTGGTCGAACTCGAAGAAGAGCTCGATGAACGCGAATCCGGTCTCGCGTTGTTCCAGATCGGGCTTTTGCACGGGTTTCGCGATGCCGCACGGCTCTGCCGTACCGGCGAAGACGAGCGCGCTTCAAACGCGCCGGATGCCGCGCAGACGACACCCCTGGTGATGCATTGGATGGCGGGTGCGCAGACCGACGCCAGCAAGCGAATTTCGCTGTCCGGGTGTTGGCCGGAAAAGCACGAAGCCGTCGCACGAGTCTCGCGGCTCGGGGCGCCGCCCGCGCCGAGCTGCGCGATGAGCGCCGGCTACACAACGGGCTGGCTATCCGGAACCCTGGATCGCTCGATCGTCGTCCGTGAGGTCGAGTGTGCGGCGATGGGTGCACCCGCCTGTCGGTTCGAAGCCCGCGAATCGGCGGCCTGGCAGGAAAGCGGCGAAAGCGACATCTGCTCGATCCTCGCCGAGGTACCCTTCGAAGCCTTTCGCAAAGTCGCCGCCAGTCCTCCGATCGCCCGAGAGATGAATCCACCCATCGGTGCCGATGCACATGAACCTGGCTTCGACCGTTCCCAAGCCGTCGTGCACATCTGGGGTCCGGTCATGGTCTTGCCCTTCACGACCCTGGACGAGGCCCTGGGCACGATCGACATGTTAGGTCGAGATCCCGGTATCTCCGAGATCCGCTCCGTCGTGATCGATCTTCGAGAACAACCCCTCGACGAAGGATTCGGAGCCGCCGCCCTCGAGCAAGTCCTCGAGACGATCGAGTCGTGGAACGCGCAAAGCCTGATCACCGGCATCTCACCCGAATCGGAACCCGCCATCGCCAGTCTCGAGATGTCCCATCTGATTCTCCGCAAGGATCTGAGCGAAGCGATCGCGACAGCTTTTCAGATTTCCGATGCGCAGCGCCACCAGCTCTAGCAGGTTGCGGAAAAACTCCGGACCGAGCGGAGTGCGGGGCTTTTGTGGCCAGTCGAGGCGCGGAGGTGAAGCTGTGGTGAACCACAGCGAGCTTTCGCAACGAAGAGAGGCCGGCGATGTCTGATCCGATGAGACCGGACGGCGTCGCAAGCGAAGGTTCGCTCGGAACCATCACCATCGCCCATCTGCTGGCCGAAGCCTGGCGCAACCGCCAATCGGGCACCCTGCTTCTCTCACGCGACAAGACAGAACGACACATTCACGTTCACAATGGTTCGCCTGTCGCCGTCGAGTCGAACTCGGAGGATGATGGATTCGCGTTGGTGCTCGAATCAAAGGGCTTGATCGGCACGGCCGATCGGCTGAAGGTCGAGGAGATGTCGCGCAGCCGCAAATGCGCACAAACGAAAGCGGTGCTCGCCCTCCGTCTGCTCGATGCAACCCAACTCTATAAAGCCATGCGCATGGCGACTCGCGTGCAGATCGGCGAGACCCTCGAATGGCAGACCGGCTTTTACCGCTGGGATGCCGCGGCAGCCAATGTCGATTCCAAGGGCAAGCCACACGACATCCTGAACCTGCTTCAAGAGCAACTACCTACGCGGTGGGGTTTCGACCGACTCATTCAAGAGCTCATGCCCGACCTGGAATTACACGGCGATATCGCGCCAAGCTTTCGCCGCGTCGCCGCGAAGCTCGCGAACAGAAGCGAGGCCGTGCGCCGGGCGATCGAGGGGCTCGACGGCAGCAAGAACCTGGGGCAAATCCTCGGCGAGGCCGCCGGCGACCCGATTGCCGCGGCGACGCTCTGGACCCTGTTACACACCGGCGTTCTTCGAATCAAGGAAAAGCGCGCGGTCGATGCAGCGGTTTCAGAAGAGGTCGACTTCGAGTTCGAAGTGACCACGGACGCGCGACCGACGGGCGCTGCCGCCGGAGTTCGCTCCAACGCGGACAAAGCGGGAACCGCAGGCGCCGGGGCCGGGGCTGGCAAAGACGCCAAAGCGGATTCGTTACGCCTGGAGATTGCTTCTCTGTTGAAGCGGCTCCCAGACCTCAACCACTATGACGCGCTCGGCATAAGCGAAGACGCCACGGCCGCCGATGTCAAGCGAGCCTATTTCAAAGCGGCCAAGAAATTTCATCCCGATGCCCTCGCCAAATTGGGTCTGAATGAGGAACGCGATGACGCGGCCCGGGTCTTCGGACGCATCGCCGAAGCCTTCGAGACACTCACCGATACCAGCAAGCGCGCCGCCTACGACGCCGGCGGAAGTGACGAGCCCGAGATCGACACAGCGCGATTAGCGCAGGCCGAAACCTCCTTCCGCAAGGGCGAGATCCTCCTGCGCATGGGCAATTTTCAAGGCGCCCTCGACTATCTCGAACCGGCCGTTGAACTCTGGCCGGAAGAGCCTGCCTACCAATCCGCCCTGGGTTGGGCGCTCTACAAACAATCGGCCCCCGATGCGACTCGTGCGCGCGAACATCTCGAGACGGCTTCTGGTCAGTCGACGGATGATGCCGTCATCCTCTTCCGACTCGGTGTCGTCCTGCGCGCGATCGGGGAAACGCAACAGGCCAGCGAACTCATTGCCCGCGCACGCGCGATCGAACCCTCGATCGACGAGTAGTTTCGATTCCTCCCCCTACCGAGCCCGTCCCGCCAGCACGCGGCGCGTCGCCGCGTCGGGCAGCAAGGTCATCGCGCCCCCAACTCGAAGCTCATCGCGCCAATGCATCATGCGCACGGACAATCGACTTCCGTCGGAGAGCAACCACTCGACGCGCGCCTGCCAGTCCCCAACCGTCGAACGGACCTCGACGCTTCGCGAACCCTTCACGGAATCACGCTTCAGCAATTCGCGAATCTCGCTGAGGATCAAGACCGATTCGGGCGCCAGGGGTCGCGTTCCCAACCTCTGTCCCGGACGAATCCGGTACAACGCCTCGAGTGTCTGGTCGCGCCACGCTTCACCCGCGAGTGCCCTGCGACCGGCGCGACGCAATTGACGCTCATCGCGAACGAGGATCGAGTGCCCGGTCGCCACGTGCCCCGAATAGCCCATGGCATGACCGATTTCGTGCATCAAAGCCCCGACCCATTCTTCAGCGGTCGCGGCCAAAGACTGATGGCGCCAATCCAGACGTGCGCGCTTGATCCGAATTGCCGAACCGAGCAACAAGCCGCGAGCTCGCCCCCCCTGCACACCGCGCGTTCGCGAGATGTCACAGACGCTCAAGGTATCCGCCAGCCCGATCGGCGCATCCTCAGCCCGTGGACCGAGCGAGGTGACGCGAATCTGCGGATCCGCTGAGCCCCGAAATCGTCCACTCGGCTCCCGCAAGGACAGAGCAAATCCACTTGCACCACGATCCAAAGCAGTCACCGCCGAACGGGCCCAGGCCCGCGGCCAATCCAGTCCATCCCCGGTGACTCGAATCGCCTCGCCCGCCGGAAATCGGCAGGCCAGCAGAACGACACGATCGCCCTCGAAAGAAGGGAACGGAAGCATGTCTCCCAGACGATGGCCCGGGAGTGTTTCGATGGCCGGGTATTCGCCGACAAGTGCTTCGAGGTCCCATCCCCCGCGCGCCGGTTGGCAACCCAGAGCGACCCACGAAAGGCAGAGCGAAACGGCAATCACCGCTCCCGCTCCTCGGCCCGTCGATCGGGCAACCCGCGACAAAGCGCTCTTCTTGGCCAAGGTCATCTTCAGCCCATGCTGCCCTGGACTTCGACGCCCGCTGGCTGAGGCGCCTCGAAGCCGAAGACTTTCGAGTAGAAATAGAGTTCGCCATCGAGCGCCGTTCGAATATTCGGAGCGCGGCGAAAGCCATGCTGCTCGCCTTCGAAGGGCACGTAGGCGTGAGCGATCCCGCGCTTTGCAAGAACGGCGACCATTGCCTCCGCCTGATTCGGAGGGACCACGCGGTCCTCGAGACCCTGAAAGAAGATCACGGGACAGCCGAGACGCTCATGATGATGAATCGGGGAACGCTCGACATAACGAGCGTGCTCGCTGGGCAAGGGGCCGACCAGCCAGTCCGTATAACGCGACTCGAATTTATGGGTGTCCCGGGCAAGCGCCTCGAGATCTCCGATTCCATAATGGCTCGCGCCCGCGGAGAACGTGTCGTGGAAAGTGAGCGCGCAAAGTGTCGTGAAGCCGCCCGCACTGCCGCCGCTGATCGCGAGTCGACGTTCATCGACGAGCCCTTCCGCCGCGAGCGCTTGCGCGACCGCTACGCAATCTTCGACGTCGACGAGTCCCCAGGTGCCTTCGAGTAGATCGCGGTAGCGACGACCATATCCCGTCGAGCCACCGTAATTGACGTCTGCCACGACGAAGCCCCGACTGGTCCAGAATTGGATCCGGGGATCAAGGGCGGAGCTCGTGGCCGCCGTCGGCCCGCCGTGACTTTTCACGAGCAAGGGAAATCGCTCTCCGGGCGCCGGTCGGTTACTGCGCGAGCGAGGCGTGTAGATGAAGGCATGGGTACGACGCCCGGCAACCGAATCGAACTCGACCGCCTCGGCCTGACTGATCGAATGCTCGGGAATCTCGAAACCCGTACTCTCGCGCACGCATTGCGGTGCCCCGCCCTCGACACGCCAGACGTAGAGGCCAGCGGGCGTCGTGGCCGAACCAGCGAGACAGGTGGCCCAGCCCTGCTCGACGTCGATTCCCCCGATCGAGCAAAAAGCGGTCGGCCATTCCGTCGTGCGACCGCTCTCGATTTCGATCCGGGCCAGCACGTCGCGACCGTCTCGCGTCGCACTCGCCAGGACGGTGTCCGAATCGATGAAGGCCCAGCGCGAGAGGCCGAAGACCCATTGCGGGTGCCCGATTTCCGAGGCTTCGCGCTGAACCGCCTGCGTCCCAGAGTCACCGACCTGCACCAGATTCCACCAACCGGATTGATCGCTCACCACGAAGAGGCGACCACTCGCGTCGAAACGGGGTTGAAAGAGCGACTCTGCTGGTCCGCCGGCCAGCTTCCGCGCGACGCTATTCGGGCCTTCGGCCGTCCAGGTGAGGACTTCGAGTGCCGTCGCGTTCCAGGGCATATTCGGATGGTCCCAACAAAGGAAGGCGATGCGATCCCCGGACGGCGCGAAACACGGCGACGCATAGAAATCATGTCCGGCCGCGACCACCCGCGGCTCACCATCGCTGGAGAATCCGGCCGCGCCGGGGCTCTCCGTGAGGGCGATTGCGATCAGCCGATTCTCGGGCTCCGCCTCTTCGCGGGGACACTCCTCGATCGCCAAGAGCCAACGGCCGTCGGGCGATGGCACTAGATCCGCATAACAAGATTGGGAGCGCGTGAGCGGTTGCGTCGCGCCGCCGATCCGCCCGCCGTAGATCTGTCCATCCGCGTCGTCAACGAAGAAGAAACGGTCACGCCAGACGGCATATTCTCCGCCGCCGTATTCGTGCACCCGGCTGCGAACATTGCGCCCAGCGGGGCTCGCTTCCGAGATGGCTTCGAGTCCTTGCGTCCGGCACAAAGTCCCGACCATCACGACCTGCCGCCCGCCCTCTGTCGGTCGGCCCTCCAGCCAGAACAATCGGTTGCCTTCGAGCCGCGGCGCGGACAGCCTAAGGGCTCCGCGCACCAGATCCTCCGACCCGATTGGAGAATCCCAACCCCCACACGCGCGAATTGCTTTCAACGGTGATTCCTCCCGACCCGGCTGGCACAGCCTGCCAAGAGTGTGCATCCTTGGCCGCCCGCCGGCGAGCATAGACGTCGCCGGCGATCGCTTTTGCACAAACCACGCCGATGGACCCGCACTAGGAATTTGATGGACGACCTCACGACTTGGATGATTCTCGCGCTCGGCGGACTCGTGGCCGGGGTCATCAACACCCTGGCCGGTGGTGGCTCCCTGCTGACGGTTCCCCTGCTCGTTTTCCTGGGATTGCCGGCCACGACAGCGAATGGCACGAATCGCATCGGCGTGCTCTTCCAGAATCTCGTGTCGACCCTGCGCTTTCGCAAGGCGGGCCTCGATGGGCTGCGCGGCGCGCGACCGATCTTGATTCCGATCGTGGTCGGCGCGCTTCTCGGCGCAACGATTGCCTCGCGAATGTCTGCCGAGTTCTTCAAGCAGGTCTTCGGCATCGCGATGATCGCCTTGCTGATCCCGATCCTACGCGGCGCTCGGCCCGTCGACACTTCGAAACCCGTCGCTCCGCGCTCACGAATCCTGAATTTCCTGATCTTCTTTGGCATCGGCCTCTATGGCGGTGCGATTCAGGCGGGTGTGGGTCTCTTCCTGATCGCGGCCCTGGCGCGAAGTGGACTCGATCTGGTGCGCGCCAACGCGATCAAGGTTCTGGTGATCGGCACCCTGACCCTGGTCGCCGTTCCCGTCTTCATCGTCCACGATCAGGTCGACTGGCCCTTCGCCTCGGCCCTGGTCGTCGGCTTCGCGCTCGGCGGAGAAATCGGGGCTCGAGCCGCCATCAAAGGAGGCGAACGATTGATTCGACCCGTACTCGTGATGTCGGTGTTGGCGATGGCCGGACGAATGCTCAACCTCTACTGACAACACCATTCGAAATTTCGCCGACCGCATCGTTCGCTAGTGCTACGGAATCCTACGTAGCCCTTTAGCAACGTACGAAGTTCAAGCCTCCACAAGAATGTTCAATTTCGATCATTCTTGTGGCCGTTCACATTCCCGCCCGATAGGCTCTACACCAAAGTGTCACGGAGAAGCCCGTCCTGGGTTGCCCCCGACGGCACCGCGGATAGGCCGGATGCTGACCGAGGGATTCTCTCAAGGCGGGAGAGAGGAGGCGCTCCTCCGACATGCCGGGGACATTGTCGTCGAGCTCAGGCTCGACGGTCGAATCGCCTACGTCAGCCCAGCCGTCGAACGAATCCTCGGTCGCCCCGCCAGCTACTTCATCGATCTGAGTTTTCTGGAAGCGGTTGTCCCGGAAGATCGACAACCGACGCTCGCAGTCTTTCGCAAAGTCATCGACACCGGCGATGAGCCCCTGCTTCGTTTTCGCTCTGATCACCGCGATGGTCACCCGGTCGCATTCGAGGCGACCGCTCGGTCTTTCGTCGACGACGAAGGTCGCCGGCGTGTCGTAGTCGTCTGTCGCGACCTGACCGAGCAATCGCTACGCGGCGCCGTCAATCAGGCTCGGGACGCCTATCACCGAGCCATCGCCGAGTCGGGCACTCGGCCTGCCGCCGTGACGACCCTCAACGGCGAGATTCGCTTTTCCAACCGAAGGTTTCGCGAAGTCTTCGGAAATTGCTCGAGCATTGACGCGCTCCGGGAACGCATGTGTGAGGAATCTCGGGCTGCCATGGATACCGCGTGGTACAACGCGCGCCGCGGCGATGGCTCGAATCTCGGCAGTGCGGATTTCGAGTACGCACGACCGGACGGTACAACGCAATGGTTCTCCACCACCTGGGAACCGATCCTTCCAGAGAGTCCGGACCGACAATTCTCGATGCTCTTTCAGGAGATCACGCGCAGGAAGAAAGTCGAACAAGCGCTACGCCTGATCGCACAAGGCGTCACCGCCGCGGGGACCGATTCGTTTCGTCCGATCATCGCGATGATCGCCGAAGCCCTCGAACTCGACCGCATCGTGCTTGGACTGCTCTCGCCGAGCGATCCCGATCAGCTCGACGTACTCGTCGCCTGGCAGGACGGCGCCTTCCTCGAGGATGAATCCCTGGACCTCGAGGGCTTGCCCGACCACGACGTCGCCAACGGGGAATCCTGCATCCATCCGACTGCGATCGGCCAGCTGATGCCGACCGTCGCTGAACGAATCGGCCATGATTTCGATTCCTACGCCGGGATCCCGCTGCTTCGCACGGACGGAAGCGTATTCGGGCTACTCAGCAGCTACGGCCGAAAACCCTTCCGCGACACGGAGCTTGTTCGTTCCGTCATGCTTTCTTTCGCGGTCCTGGCCGCCTCGGCCATCGATCGCCTGCGAGCGGACGAGGACGTGCAGGCGAACCGAGCACGATTCGATGCGCTCGCGCTGCAAGCGGAAGACATGCTGATCGAGGTCGATTCCAATTCGCTCATCACATATATGTCTCCGGCGAGCGAGGCCGTCCTCGGACGAGATCCCGAATCATTCATCGGCCTCGACATCGGTTCGATCACTCACCCCGACGATCTTCCAAATACACAAAGGGCGATCGAGCAACTCAAATCCGGCCAGAGAAATACCGGGACAATCACGCGCGGGCGCCACGCGGACGGAAGCTGGCGCTGGATCGAATCGCGAACCAATTCATTCAAAGGCAGCGACGGCAGCTATCGATCCCTGATCGTCGCCCGCGACGTAACCGAGCGACAGCGCGGTGAATTGGGCCGCGATCTGCTCTTCAGCGTTGTTCAGAACGGCGCCGACCTGGTCTTCGTTTGTGAAACCGACAGTACCCTGCTCTTCGCCAACGAAGCGGCGACGCAGCTCCTGGCCGCCCCCCCGAGCGAAGCCGTCGAAGGGCTGAAATTCGCTGAATTGCTGACGGAATCCGACGGCCTGCGCCTCGAATCGCAGATCTTGCCCGAACTCACCCTCGCCACACCATGGTCGGGCGAACTCGAATTGCGGGGCTCGAGCGACCGCGATCCCGCCATCGCTGCCGAGGCGACGATCTACCTCTTTCGAGGGACGGAGCGATCCGCGGGCACCTACCTGGCGATCACGCTCCGGGACGTCTCCGAACGCCGAAGAGCACAAGAGGCGCTCCGCCAAAGCGAACTGCGACTCAGCCAGGCGCAGAAGATGGAGGCGGTCGGTCGCCTCGCCGGTGGCATTGCCCACGACTTCAACAACCTGCTCACCGCCATCATCGGCTACAGCGACCTCGTTCTCGACCAGCTCGGAGAGGGCCACGGTTCGACACGCGATGTCGAGGAGATTTTGCGGGCCGCTGAACGGGCCGGCGGATTGACGCGACAGCTTCTGGCCTTCAGTCGGCGGCAGGTCCTACAACCCGAGGCCGTCGATCTGAATGTCATTGTCGCCGACATCGACCGCATGATGAGACGCTTGATTGGCGAGAACATCGAACTCGTCACGAGTCAAGACGGCGAGCTTCGCCGAATCATCGCGGATCCGGGACAGATCGAACAGGTGATCGTCAATCTCGTAGTCAATGCCCGGGATGCCATGCCCAGGGGCGGGCGAATCGATATCGAGACTGCCAATTTTCATACGCCAACGGCCCTTCGCACGGATTCCGGAAAATTGGAAGCCGGCGACTATGTCCTGCTCCGAGTCTCCGACACCGGCGTCGGAATGGACGAAGCCGTACGCTCGCAAATCTTCGAGCCCTTCTTCACGACCAAGGAAGCCCACGAAGGGACCGGACTCGGGCTGGCTTCGGCATACGGAATCGTCAGTCAGACCGGCGGTCAGATCGACGTCGAATCCGTCCCCCAACAGGGCGCGACCTTCTCGATCTACCTCCCCGCCGCTCGGGAACAGAGCCCGGAAATGGAGCCGAATTGCGAGGAACCCGACGTCGGCGGAAGCGAAACGATCCTCGTCGTTGAAGACTCCGAGCCGGTCCGGAAGCTGGTCGCGCGCACCCTCGAGAGTTCGGGCTACACGGTCCTGGTCGCCGCCTCCGCAACCGCGGCCCTGCGCCATTGCAGCCGCCACGACGGCCCGATCGACCTGTTGCTGACCGATGTTGTCCTGCCCAAGACCTCAGGACCGGAAATCGCCAGGCGAGCACTTGAATTGCGCCCCGCTATTCGAGTGCTCTTCATGTCCGGGTTTACCGACGACACGCTCGTCCGACAGGGGCTCGAACCCGGGCGTCCCGCACTCCTGGAGAAACCCTTCTCTCCGGCGACCGTCTTGGCGCGGGTACGGCGGGCGCTCAACAGCGATCCAGAAGATCCTGCCGACCCAGTGTTCCCCGTGGAACATTCTCAATAAATTCCAGTATTTGCGTAATTTTTCGAGAATTATATTCAAGCTGAAACGATCCTTTCAGAATGAACCACCAACCCCGCAATCGACTTCGCGGTTGCGGACAGAGGCGTTCAACTCGAAAGATCGGAGGCCTCGCCTCGGAGTGTCAGGTCGAGTAATCCGAGAAAGCGAATCACGGCGTCCTTGTGGTCGACGAGGAGCGCCCGCGCCTTCTTGCCAGGACCAAAGGCTGCGATGCCGAGTTCGTCCTCATCACATTCAAGGACCAGCACCGCAAGTCGCCGTGCGAACCGGCTCTCGACCTTCTCGACCTGGCGAAAGAACCGTGGCGAGCCATCCGCACTGACGACGAGCAGTCGTGAGATCCGCCTCGGCTCGCCGCCCCGGACCGCTTCAACCTTCTTGAGCCCCGCCTCCTGTGCGGCCAGACTCGCCTCAGCTCCTTCGAGCCCTCGTACGAGCCGCCGCGCCTGGCGCGCCTGAAACAACCCCTCACCGATCGAATCGCTCATCGGATGGCGCGCAAAGGGGGCCAGCTCGCGTTGAACCGCTCGATTCCGGCTGTCGACCCACATGGCCGCAAGTGGCCGAGCGAGCCCTTCAGCGATCATCGCACGCGGCCAGGTGGCCTCGAGCGCCTCGATTTCGGCCGTTTCTGCGCGCTTTGCTCCATCCTGGTTCATCCGATCCACCCCTCTTCCATTCTGGCCCTCGACCTGGCTTTCAACCTGCTTTCAGACACGCCTTCAGACGCCGCAGACCGCCCCGATTCAGCTCAGAGCAGGTCGGGATCGGATCATACCGCTGCTAGCTTCGCAACTCTGAAAAGCCATAGATCGACTCTACGAGGTTCTTCGCATGCCGATCCAGTTCGAGAAGCCCGATTCTCATCCACATGTCGCCCTGATCACGATCGACAATCCCGCAAGGGCCAACGCGCTCGATCTGGAATCCCTGATCGCCCTGGCCGCCGCCTGGCGCCAGATCGACCAGGACGATTCGATTCGGGTTGCGGTCCTGACAGGGGCCGGAGAGCGCGTCTTCTGCTCCGGCATGGACATCGAGCGCACGCTGCCGGTCTCGCAGGCGCTTGCCAGGGGCGAGCGAGTCGATCCAGCCGATTTCGAGGGATTGAAGTCGATCGGTGCCGCCACGCTCGCGAAAGGGGCCCTGCGCGTACCGCTGATCGCCGCCGTCAATGGGCATGCTCGAGGCGGCGGATTCGACCTGATGTTGGCTAGCCAGATGCGTTTTTCGACCCCAACGGCGACCTTCGCCCTCGAAGAGGTCGCCTTGGGCCTCTACCCGACCGGCCAGGCCACCGTGGCCCTACCCCGACAAATTGCCGCCGTCCACGCGGCGGAGCTGCTCTACACAGCGCAACCCATCGACGCCAACCGAGCCCTCGAAATGGGCCTGCTCAACGCTTTGGTCCCGGCCGATCAAGTTCTCGCTCGCAGCCTCGAAGCCGCGGATCAAATTGCTGCCAACGCGCCGCTCGCGGTCCAGGCGACCCTGCGCGGGATTCGCGAGCTCGATGGGATGGATCTTGAATCGGCCTACCGCCGACAGGAGGAACTCGGCCGCCCACTACGCAAGACCGAGGATGCCCGCGAGGCCCAACGGGCCTTCGTCGAGAAGCGCTCTCCTCAGTTCAAGGGCCGCTAGATTATTTTAGATTGCGAGAATATTTATTCTCTCATCCGTTAGGGCCACTTTCTCAACGCGGGGTGCATTCGCGGGGTATTCCCCATCCCCGTACCATCGCTGCGCGTCCACTGGCCTTTGAGACGACCACGGCCCCGTCGCGCCCCGTCCACCAGAGCCGGGCGCCCGACCGTCGAATTCGTTCAACTGCCTGGCCGTTGGGAAGACCCCTCGCCGAATCGCAGGGTGCGCTCAAGATCGCCAGCCGCGGCGAAACCCGACTCAGGAATTCGGTGCTCGAACTTCGCCGGCTGCCATGATGGGCGACCTTCAAGAATTCTGTTGACAGGCTTCCGGGACGTTGGATCAGCTGATTCTCGACCTCGATGCCGATATCGGCGGTCAATAGGAACGCCGTCTCGTCCATCACGACGCGCAGCACCAGGGAATTCTCATTGCGGGAAGCGCCGACGCCAGGGCTTTCCCGGATCGGCCAGAGCACATCGATCTCGAACTCATCCGCAGGCCGGACGTGTGTGGGCCCGGAAAGCTCGGCGGCTTGCCAGATGACCGGGATCCCGTGACCGCGAGCCGTTGATGCCACCCGGGACAATTCCTCGTCCCGGGGATGGGAAACCGCATCCGGGAGCCAGAGTTCCCCGACCTCGAAACTTTCGAGAACACGGCCGAGTCCGCCGCGATGATCGAGATCCCCATGCGTCAGAACGAGAATGTCGATTCTCCGCACACCGGCAGCGCGAAGGCCTCGCACGAGGGCGGCCCCCCCAGGTCGGCCCGGTGGCCCCGGACCCGTGTCGACGACCAGGACGAAATCGCGTCCCTGGAGCAGCGTCGCATCCCCCTGCCCGACGTCGAAGAAAATCGCTCGCGGTGTCGGGCCGAGCGCGGGCTCAAAGGAAATCGCAGACGCTCCGGCCAACGAGCAGACCGCCCACAGCAAAGTCGCCAGCAGCCACCTCTCACGGCGCAATGCGAAGAAGGCCAATCCGATCAAAGCGACGAAGACGGGCATGGCGAGTCGGGTTTCACTCGGCCAGTCCGGAAGCATCCCGGCGATCGAAATCGCACTCGCCTCCAGGCCCCGGGCCGGAAGAGTCAAGGCCCGAAGCAGAGGGCCCGGCAGGACGTCGATCAAGCAGACCGCAACCAGCGAAGAAGGAAGGGCGAGCAAACCGGTCCAGGGAATCGCCACGACATTGAAAAGCGGGGAGAGCACGGCGATCGGAAAACCAAATTGAACGGCCCACGGCGCGGTCCCCAAGGACACGACCAGAGACGCCCGATAGGTGGCGCCCAGCATTCGAGACAATCGTAGCTGGACCGGCTCCTGGATTTCGGCACCAGACTCGGGGGCCGATCGCCAGAATCCAGCTGCGATCAGAGCCGAACACGCCGCGAAAGAGAGCTGCGCAGCGACATCGAAGAGCGCCGCCGGTTCAGCAAGCAAAATCACCAGCGCCACCCAGCCGAGGGCGGAGGCCGGCGGAATTCGCCGTAACGCGAGCCGGCAAAAGGCATAGAGCGCAAAGAGCAATGATGCCCGCTCGACCGAAATGCCCGCATCCGTCAGCCACGCGTAGAAGGCCGCCGCGCAGCAAGCCAAAGCCAACACCCAATCGAAAACCCGAATTCTTCGACCGCCCGGAACCAACCAGACGATTGTCTTCAACCCGATCCAACCCGCGAGGCCGGCGATGAACCCAATGTGCAGACCCGAGATCGCGACCAGATGAGAGAGCCCGAGTCGACGAAATGAATCTCGACTTTGCGCAGAAATGCCCGTCCGATCGCCTAACGCGAAGGCGCGGACGAGAGCCGCCTCAATATTTTCTTCATCGAATCGCGCGCCAACATGTCGCCGCCAGCGGTTTCGACCGGCCGCCGCAAAGGGCATCTCGAAACCACCGACCCCGACCCATTCCGACTGCTTCAACGCCACGACCCAATCGGGTTTGACCAGTCGTGCGCGCGCCCCGAGGCCGCGTCGTGCATCGGCGTGCTCGCGGTCTCGGGTGCCCGGATTTCGAGCAGCCTGCAAGGGCCGAACAAGAATCCCCAAACGAACCCACTCGCCAGGCCAGAGCAAGCGATCCGCCCGCGACGAAGCCGCCACTTCGGGGCCGTCGCCATCGTGCGCGAAACGAAGCACGAGCCTGCTCGGCAGTCGGCGAGCGCCATCGATCGCGCTTACGAATTCGAGTTCGACCTCGTCGCCCCAGGCCCCCCGTCGCCGCGCCCGAACGCGAGCCTGCGCCAAACGGATCCCATCGCCCTTCCCCGCCTCGGCGAGTGTCCGATCGGCTTGCGCCCCCTCGAGCGCCGTTTCCAGCCCGTCGTAGCCGGCCACGAAAAAGAGACCCAACACAGAGAGAAGACACGCTCCCCGCAGAATCCCTGCGAGCGGTTGCGCATTACGAGACCGCTCGTCCCCGCTCTTCATGAGTACGAGCAAAACGCCCGCACAGGCCCCCAACCCGACTAGCCAAACGCCGATCGAAGCGACTGATACCCCGTCGACGACATGACCCGCCCCATCCGCCCCGACGATCCCCGCGGCCAACGCCAAAATGAATCGCCCCGGGAACATTGCGCGCACGGCCCCGACGCCCCGAAACCCTGAGGTCACTTCGCCCGGAGGAATCGTTCCAGCGCGAGTTCAGCAGGCTGCCGTTCGGGCTCGAGCGAAGGCGGGGACGAGACTCAAGATGACTCGCTGAGGATGTTATGCCACAGGGTGAATGCGTGGTCTCGCCCGGTCAATGAACGTACACCCAACCGGCGCGAACCTACGCTGGAGGGGTCGCCGATTCATCGGCGGGCCGGACCCTCGGCGAGCCGAATCAGTGAAGCACTCTCCGGGCGGGTTTGGTCGGCTTCGCACGCATACGCTGCGCATAGGCGGCCAGCACTTCGAGTACTTCGTCGAGCTTTTCGAGTTCGCCGGTAAAGGCTCCGAGAAGCCGTTCGACTTCTTTCACTTCGCGCAGGTTCCGCTCGACGCTCGCCTGCTGTTGTGCCTGCGCGATAAAAGTCAGTCGCGCACCCTCGAGCAATGCGCTCGCGGAACCCGGACCGAGGTCGCGATAGGCCGGAGTGAGTTCCTTGGCGAGGCGAATCGCCGAGGTCTCCGAGACACCCAGCGCAATCAGGCGCGCCTGCCAATCCTGCGCGTCTCTCGGCTCAGATTTCCTGACCGAAGAGACCGCCTTCGCCGAATCCGCAAAAAAATCGCGTCGCCAGAAGCGCCAATTTCGATTCCACTCCATGTCCCGCATTCCGTCCGGCATCGGCCGTACACCCGGCCGTGCATGGATCGCGACCTCCTCGCGATCTGGTTCGAGACGATTGAAAGAGCAAGTTCAATGCCACCACCCTCAACTGGCCGCGCTGGCGCCTAATCGGCAACGAACCGGCAACTGCTGCGAACCCGGCCGCACTACGGCACCGTTAGAGCCATTGGGCGCGCAGCGTAGGCCGACGCGCGCAGCAACCGGCCCTGCGAACCGGCTTCGAGAGGGAAATGCTTTTCCCCCTCTGGACAATTTCTGTAATGGGGCGCGTCGCGGGAAGGCGGACTTCAGTCCCGCCACTGCATCGGCACGTGAGCGTCATCTGCCTCACCCTCGAGCAGCTTGACCTGCCGATCGATCTCCTCGATCGCTTCTTCGAGCTCCCTTTTCCGAACCGTCCAGTTCTGATTGATTTCGCCGAGCTTTCTTTCAATCGCCATTCGCCGGTTGGCGAGATGAAGGAATTGACTCCTCCACTGATCCCGACTCCGCCCGCCACGAATCATTCCGCTGTCCGACAGCCCATTGGGCCGAAGGGTGACGATTCCGGAACCCGGGTCAAAGCGATATTGGAAGTGGTTGAAGAAGGACAGACCGAGCAGGCCGACAGACATCGATTTGCTGATATGAGCGGGCACATTCTCGACCCGCGCACCACCAAGGTCCACGCTCTCCAGGTTCACCACTGCGGATTCGACCATGCCGTTGGCCGTGCTGTAGAGATTCGTCCGGGCGCCTGCGAGATCGAGCCGCAGTTCCTTGGCGACCCATTCCGGTAGCGACACGTCCGAGGCGCCGGTATCGATGTAGAAGGGCGCAACCACGTGGTCGTTGAGCCGAACCAGCACCCGCATCGAGCTCCCGGCCTTCTGGACTCGAATCCGATAGACCTTGGACGACGCCTTCGAGCCGGCGCTTCGAGCGCTCGACGGCCTAGGCCGCGTCGGCACGGGCGCTGGCTCGTAGCGTTGAATCACATTGCTCTTGCCTTCCTCGATGGCGCCGCCCTTCGCTTGTGATCGATACTCGCGCGGCACCTGGCCAAGATCCTGGGAGAAATGCAGACGCCCGTCAGCATCCTTCCATTTATAGATTTCAGCCGAACCCATGTCGGAGGCAAGCAGGGCCAGCACTAGAATCGGGGCAGCACGACACAGCAAACGGCGCCGAGAAATTCCGGGCGGAGACACCGCCCTACACCCGACCCCTGCACGTGCCATCTTCTTCATCCAGACCCCCATCGCACTACGGCCCCTTGTCGGCTTCCTGCCAATATCGGAAGGATGCGCAGGCCGCTTGAACGAACTGGCTCAGGATTCTTCGGGCGGCAACTCGGGTGCAGCTTCGGGCGCGGTGAGGGCATCGAAGAAGCGACGAATCGAGTCTGCGTCACGCGTGGAGATCCCGGGCACGGCCTCGAGGGCTTCGACCGTGGCATTTCGTACTTCACGCAACGAACCCAGCGTCTTGAGCAGCGCACTTCGCTTGCTCGGCCCGATGCCCGGCAGATCTTCGAGGATCGAGGTCATGTTCACCCTCGAACGAAGGTCCCGTTGGAATTCAATGGCGAAGCGATGGGATTCATCGCGAACGCGCTGCAAGAGCAACATGCCGCGGCTACTTGGCGCGAGTTGGATCGGATTCGTGCGACCGGGGCGGTAGATGCGCTCGGCCTTCAGGCCGCCCGAACGTTTGACACGCAGACTCGGAGAGGCCTCGTCACGTTCCTTCGAGATTCCCAACGTCTCGACCTCGAGTCCGGCATCCTCGAGAGCGGCCTGCACCACGCCGAGATGTCCGCGCCCACCATCGACCATCAAGAGGTCCGGCAGCGGTTCGCTCGCTACACGCCGAAAGCGACGGTCCAGAACTTCTCGCATGCAGGCATAGTCGTCCCCCGCCTCGGCATCGCGAATGCGGTAGCGCCGGTAGTCCTTCTTGACCGCCTGGCCATCTTCGAAGGTCACGCGACTCGCGACGGCCAGGGTCCCCTGCAGGTTCGAAACGTCATAGCACTCGATCCGCCGCGGCGGCCGCGAGAGCCGACAACGTTCTTCGAGTTCCTTGATCGCGGTCTCGACACTTTCACGGGCGGCCAGCCGGGTCGCCAGAGAGAGCGCGGCATTTCGTTCGGCAATCTCGACCAGTCGCCGACTACCGCCTCGTTGAGGGCGGCGAATCGACACCGCCTGATCGAAACGTTCGCGCCAGAGCAAACCGAGCGCCCCTTCGTCCTCGAAGTCCACCGAGGTCAGCACTTCGCGCGGTGGTGCATGCCCCTCCCCCGAGCCATAGAACTGACCCAGAAAAGATCCCATGACCTCACCATCGTCGATCTGCACATTGGAAAAGGGGAAAGCCCGCGCGCCGATGACCCGCCCTTCGCGGACGTGAAGAATCTGTACATCGAGTTCACCCCCTTCGCGCGCGATCGCGAAGACATCCCGGTCGACGGCCTTCTCGGTCACGATCTGCTGGGACTCGATCGTCTGCTCGACGGCATGGAGTCGGTCGCGCAAACGAGCCGCCTCCTCGAATCGCTCCGCCAGCGACGCCTCGGCCATCTCGCGCTCGATCCCCTCGATCAATTCCCGCGATTTGCCCCGCAAAAAGAGCATGGTCCCCTCGACCTGTTCTGCATAGGTGGCCTCTTCCGTCAAACCGCAACAGGGTCCCAGACAACGCTTTATTTCATATTCGATGCAAGGTCGGCCGCGTCGTGCATAATCCTTGAACGTACTTTCGGTGCACGAGCGCAGTGGGAAGAGCCGCCGTAAATTCGAGAGCGAGGATTTGAGGGCCACGCTCGAGGTATAGGGCCCGAAATACTTCGCACCGTCTTTTCGAAAGCGGCGAACCATGGTCACGCGCGGCCAGGGCTCCTTCGGATCGACGCGTAAAGCCAGGTATTGTTTGTCGTCCCGCAGCCGTACATTGAATCGCGGCCGGTGCTGCTTGATCAACTCATTCTCGAGCAGCAGCGCCTCTTTGACATTGCCCGTCACGAGTACGTCGACGTCGGTTGCGCGGTCGAGCAATGCGGGAATGCGAATCCGACCGTCTCCGCCGTTCACATATTGGCGCACTCGGCTCTTGAGATTTTGAGCCTTGCCGACGTAGAGCACGGTGCCGCGTTCATTCTTGAATAGATAGACGCCCGGTTCTGTCGGAAGCCCATCCGCCTTTTCCGCGAGTGACATGATCAGGTCAATCGAATGCGCTCGCCTTCGAGCGCTTTGATTCGATCACGTAGATCCGCGGCCCGCTCGAACTCGAGTTCGCGCGCCGCCGCGCGCATCTCCTTGCGCAGCGTCTCGATCAAGGCCGGAATCTCATGACGTGGCAACCCGGGCTCGACTTCTTCGTCGCCACGCGACGCCGTGACATAGTCGGCCTCCCAGATTGAATCGTGCAGACTCGAAATCTTCTTCTTGATCGTTGTCGGCGTGATGCCATGTTCCTGGTTATAGGCCTCTTGTCGGACTCGACGTCGATCCGTCTCCTCGATCGTCTGACGAATCGAATTGGTTTCCTTGTCGGCGAAGAGGATCACACGACCGTTCGCATTGCGTGCGGCTCGGCCGATCGTCTGGATCAGCGAGCGCGTCGAGCGAAGAAATCCCTCTTTGTCCGCATCGAGGATCGCGACCAGCGCTACCTCGGGAATGTCGAGGCCTTCACGTAGGAGATTGATCCCAACGAGCACGTCGAATTTGCCCTCACGAAGCTCACGAATGATCTCCATTCTCTCGAGCGTCTTGATATCGCTGTGCAGATAGCGGATTCGGATCCCGAGCTCCGCATAGTAGTCGGTCAGCTCCTCCGCCATGCGCTTGGTCAAGGTCGTTACGAGGATGCGCTCCTCGCGCTCGACGTGAAGCCGGATCTCTCCGAGTAGGTCGTCGATCTGGCCATTGGCCGGGCGAATCTCGATCTTCGGGTCAATCAGACCGGTGGGACGAATGATCTGCTCGACCACGACTCCCTTGCTGGACTCGAGTTCGTAGTCCGCGGGCGTCGCCGAAACGTAGATCCGCTGTGCCTTCCGTTCTTCCCACTCATCGAAACGCAATGGACGATTGTCGAGCGCCGAGGGCATCCGCCAGCCGTAGTTGACCAGGGTTTCCTTGCGCGCTCGATCTCCCCGATACATCCCGCCGATTTGCGGCACGGAGACGTGGCTCTCGTCGAGGACGATCAAGGTGTCATCGGGGATGTAGTCGTAGAGCGTATAGGGGGTCTGTCCCGGTGAGCGACCATCGAGCCAGCGGGAATAGTTCTCGACACCATGACAGAAGCCCATCGTTTCGAGCATCTCGAGATCGTAGAGCGTGCGCTGCTCGAGGCGTTGCGCTTCGAGCAGCTTGTTCTCTTTTTGAAAGAGCGCCAATTGATGCTGCAGCTCTTCGCGGATGCCATCGCAGGCTTTTGCAATTCGTTCCTGGGTCGCCACGTAATGGCTGGCCGGATAGATCATCGCCTTCTTTGGGCGAGCGACGACCTTGCCACGCAGCGGATCGATTTCAGCGATCGACTCCACTTCATCACCGAAGAATTCGATGCGAATGGCCATCTCGCCTTCGTATTGCGGAAAGATCTCGACCACATCGCCACGCACGCGAAAGGTCCCGCGATGAAAGTCGTGATCGTTTCGGGTGTAGAGCATGTCGACCAGACGCCGGAGCAGATCGTCACGAACCAGATTCATGCCGCTCTCGACATAGACGTGCATCGAACCGTAATTCTCGGGCGCCCCGAGTCCGTAGATACAGGAAACACTGGCGACCACGAGCACATCCTGCCGGGTCAGTAACGAATGCGTCGCGGAATGGCGAAGCTTGTCGATCTCGTCGTTGATCGACGAGTCCTTCTCGATATAGGTATCCGTCGAGGGGATATAGGCTTCCGGCTGGTAGTAGTCGTAGTAGGACACGAAATACTCGACTGCGTTTTCTGGAAAGAGCTCTTTGAACTCCGTGTAGAGCTGCGCCGCCAAGGTCTTGTTCGGCGACATCACGAGCGCGGGTCGATTCAAGCGTTCGATCATACAAGCGATCGTGAAGGTCTTACCGCTACCGGTTACGCCGAGCAATGTCTGGTGGGCATCGCCGCGCTCGATGCCGGCGCACAACTCATCGATCGCCTGGGGCTGATCGCCGGATGGATCATAATCCGACACCAACTTGAAGGGCTTCGATGTCCGAGCGTTCATCCGGCGTCCCCCTCTGTCGAATCGTTCGCGGTGGCAGTGTCGACGGAACGAGCGGATCGCCGCCAGCGCGGTCCCTCAGGTGTGTCCACGATCTCGATCTGCATAGCACTCAGCCGATCGCGAATTCGGTCCGCGCTCGCCCAGTCCTTGGCCTCGCGAGCCGCCTGTCGCTCCGCAAGCATTCCATCAATTTTCGGATCCTGCTCCCATTCGGGTTCTGCTTCCGCCGCCGCTCCTTCCGCCAGCCGCAGACCGAGCACGACATCGAATGCGCGCAGGAGATCCCGCCGATCACGGTCCGCGAGATCGCTGCTCCGGGCGACTTCCCAGACGACGGCCATCGCCCGCGGCGCGTTCAAATCGTCGGCCAGGGCATCCCTGAAGCGCTCCCTGAATGGCGCCTGGATCGCTTCGCTGCCCTCACCCTCGACCGACTCGAGCTCGAAGCCAATCTTTTGCAGGCGGCGAAGGCCTCGGGCGGCGGAATCGATCGAGTCCGCGTTGTAGGTCTGTTGTTGTCGGTAGTGGGCCTGCAGGAAGAAATATCGGAAGGCCATCGGGTCGATGCCACGATTCGCGAGATCGGAAATCGTCTTCACGTTTCCCTTCGACTTGGACATCTTCTCGCCACCCAGATCGAGGAATTCGTTGTGCATCCAGAACTCGACCGAAGGGTGGACGTCGAAGCCACATTCGGTTTGCGCGACCTCATTGCTGTGATGCACGGTCGCCAGGTCAATGCCGGCCGTATGAATGTCAAAATGCTTCCCGAGGTAGCGCACGCTCATGGCTGAACATTCGAGATGCCAACCGGGAAATCCCCGACCCCAGGGCGAATCCCATTCTTGTAACCGCTGCACGTCCTCGTCCGCGAACTTCCAGACCGCGAAGTCCGAAGGATTCTTCTTGCCCTTCGTGACCCCGATCCGAGCGCCCTCTTCCTGCCCCTCGAGATCGAGGCCGGCCAGCTCGGCATAACGCGGAAAGAGACTGGTATCGAAGTAGACGCCATCGTCGATCGTATAGAGGTAGCCGCGCTCTTCGAGGCGCTTGCCGAGTTGGATCTGTTCTTCGATATGCTCAGTGGCCTTGGGATTCACATCCGGCGGAAGGCAGTTGATCGCCGCAGAATCGTCCAGCCAGGACTGCGTATAGAACTCGGCAATCTCCCCGACGCTTCGGCCCGCGGTCCGTGCGGCGGCCTCCATCTTGTCTTCACCCTCGTCCGCATCGGCGACAAGATGTCCAACGTCCGTAATGTTGATCACGAGGGTCACGGCATACCCCTCGCTCTGCAGGAAGCGCTTGAGCAGATCGGGCAACAGCCGCGAGCGCATATTCCCGACGTGCTGCGGCGCATAGACGGTCGGACCGCAGGTATAGATCCCGACCCGACCGGTTTCGATTGATTCAAACACCCGCTGACTACGACTGCGCGTATCGTAGAACTCGATCGGCTTCACGAGCGGATCCCTTCGAGCAGAACGACCGCCATCGCGGCGATCCCCTCGCCACGTCCGATCGCGCCCAGATGATCCGTACTCGTCACTTTCAGGTTGACCTGCTCGGGTTCCGCCTTCAGCAACCGAGCAAGGTTTTCGTGCATCGCCTTCTGGTGTGGGGCCAGTCGCGGCGCCTGCGCCACGATCGTCGCATCGAGATTCCCGATCGCGAATCCCGCTTCGCCCATCATCACAGCCACCTGTGAGAGAATTTCGCCGCTCGCGATGCCACGCCAGCGATCGTCACTCGACGGGAAATGCCGACCCAGGTCGCCGGCACCCAGAGCGCCCAGGATCGCATCCGCCACAGCGTGCAACAGCGCGTCTCCGTCCGAATGCCCCTCGAGCCCGCGCTCGTAGGGAATCTCGACGCCACCCAGCACGAGTCGACGTCCCTCGACCAGCTGATGCACGTCGTAGCCCTGCCCGATTTTGAACTGCCCCGTCATGTCTCTTCTCTTTTCGTAGCCAACAGCGCCTCGGCCAGGATCAGATCCTCGGGCCGGGTAATTTTCGGATTCGGGCGCGTCGACTCGACGATCGCGACCCGATGTCCCAGCCATTCGATTAACTGAGCGTCGTCGGTTCCCAGGCGGTTCTCCCTGGCCGCCGCGAGCAACGCCTCCTGCAGCCAATCACAGCGAATGACCTGAGGTGTTTGTGCTGCCCAGCATTCCTCGCGTCGGGGTGTCTCGACGATCCGCCCGTCGCTGACCCGCTTGATCGTATCTTTCACCCTTTCAGCGAGAATCGCTGCGCCCTCGGCCTTGCCCGTCGCCACGACCCGACGAATATCGTCGGGCGAGACCAGGCAACGGGCCGAATCATGGACCGCGACCCAGGCGCATTCCTTCGGTAGGCTCTCCACGCCCGCCCGCACAGAATCCTGCCGTTCCGCCCCGCCCTCGACGGGATCGGTGACCATCGGCAGGTCTTGGAGCCCCAATTCCTTGAATCGATCGAAGTCCCTTTTAGCCAGCACTGGTTGGATCCGCACAAACTCGTTCGAGGCTGCCAGCAACCGAATCGAGCGCTCGATCAGTGTGACCCCGGCGACCGAAACGAATGCTTTGGGCAATTCATTCCCGAGCCTTTCCCCGCGCCCTGCACCCAATACCAACGCTGCCACCGACATGGTGGCAAGCATAGACGGCAGGCTCCCAGCGCGCTCCCAGCCGCCCACGACCCGAACCTTTCTTCGTTACAGTCCGGCCCGGAGGAAACACATGGCTTCGCAGATGATTCGATGGATCGAACGCTTCGGCTCGCGTGCGCGTCCGAGTTCGGCGGTCTTGACCGTTCTGTCCATGGCGATTCTCAACTCGGCCGCATTCGCCCAGCCCGCTCCCCCCCGCGACCCTGGGGTCGACGAGGACGCGATCGTCGTGACCGACCGAACGACGGAGATCAGGCCCCTCTACGGACCCAATGACGTGACGAGGCTACTCTCCCTCGCCGAGTCGCTCGCGCTTTCGGTTCAGAAGAACCTGGACGTCGAAGTCGCGCGCTACACACCCCTGATCGCCGAACAGGAAATGCTCTCGTCTTGGGGTGCCTACGATCCACTTCTCTCCGGCAATATTGGCCGCACGAAAGCGGAGGAACCCAATGCTTCGGCGTTCAACAGTGCTTCCAAAATTCAAACGTCTCAGACCAACGGCAGCGTGTCACTCTCGACTCTCCTGCCCTACATCGGGGCGTCCCTCGGTATAGAGCTGAACTCGGGTGTCACCCAGCAGAATCTAAGCTTCGCCGCGTTCAGCCGCCAATACGACAGCTCGGTCTTCCTGACTGCAACGATTCCCCTGTTGCGTGGCTTGATCTGGAACCGGCCGTGGACGGACGTCAAGCTTCGGGAAATTGCGTTCGACACGTCCATGGAAGAGTTCAGCCGCTCCGTCATGGACGTCACAGAGAACACGATCAACGCCTATTGGAATCTGGTCGCAACGCACGAGAAATTTCGCGTCGAACGCAAAAGCCTCGAAACCGCGCGCGCGCTACTCGAGCAATCTCAGACCCAATACGAAGTCGGGGTGGTCTCGAAAGTGGAAGTCGTCGAAGCCGAAGCCGGGGTGGCCACGCGTGACTTCAATCTAATCGTCGCGAGAAACAACTTCGAGAATGCCGAGGATATCTTGATCGACGCCGTCTTCGGTCCGGAGCTCGCCGCGATCACTGAATTTCGGGTGCGCGCGATCGATGACCCGGAGGACTACCAGGTCTACGATGTCAACGTTGCGAAAGCGGTCCAAATCGCATTGCGGAAGCTCCCGGAAATTCGCATCGCAGAACAGGCGATCGACCAGCGAAAGGTCGAGCTCAAGTTCGCGAAGAATTTCCGCCTGCCACAATTCGACCTCACGGCGCGCTACGGTTTTTTGAATCGCTCGGGCCAAGACAACATTCGCGCTTGCCGATTTGATCCGAATCCAGCGGCCTGTCAGGCTGCAGTAAGCACTTCCCCCTACCGAAACAGTTTCGACGACTTTTTCCAGGACGATGGGTCCGAGAACTATGACTTTCGTGGCACCTTCTCAATCCCTATTCCAAACACGACCGGCCGACGTCAGGTGACTCGAAGCCGACTCGATCTGCGCCGGGCGAAGACCCGACGAAGTCGAACGGAACTGAACGTGATCGTCGCCGTCCGATCTGCTGCTCGCGGCATCCTCGCCTCCGCCCAGGGAATCGAAGCCGCCGAGCGTCGACGCCTCGCGGCCGAGGAGCAATTGCGCGCTGAACGCATCCGACTCGAGCATGGCGAATCCACTCCCTTTGAAGTTCTACAGCGAGAGAGTGATTTGGTCGATGCAGAGAGCCAGAAGATTGCTGCTCTACAGTCGTACCGGACGGCTGAAGCAAGGTTGGAAAGGGCTCAAGGGACGATTCTCGACACATATCAAATCCAACTCGACGACGTGCGCGCGCTGGGGATGCGTTAAGCTCCTCGGTTCGAATTCCGGGACGAACCGGGTTCAAGTGGTCGGAGGGTAGACGTGGGACTTTTTAGTTCGCGGAGTCGTGGGGATAAACCCCTAGACGACGCCAAGCGCGAAGCGAAGTCAACGGGTTCGGGAGATTCTCCCGGCGAGGATCGGAATCAGTCGTGGAAAACCGCTCCTGTCGTTCAATCCAGCTCGAACGGGGAACAGCGATCCAGGGAACGTGAATCCGCGTCCGGCCAGACAGCCGGCGCACAGGGGGAAAATTTCATGGCCACAATTGGTCAATCGATCGTATTCAAAGGCGAACTTACTGGCGACGAGGATCTCGAGATCGACGGTCAGGTCGAAGGCACCGTCAATCTAAAGAACCACCAGTTGACCATTGGAGCGAATGGCAACCTGATCGCCGAGGTGAGCGCCAAATCGATCATCGTGATTGGTCAGGTCAAGGGGAATCTCGTCGCCGCTGAGCGAATCGAAATCCAGGCCACTGGCGTGGTCGCAGGCGACGTCAAGGCACCACGACTCAACGTCCAGGAAGGCGCTGTCTTGAACGGAACCATCGACATGTCGCCTAGCAGCAGCATGTCGGAAACAAAGAAGCCGGCCACACAGCAGCACCAGCCGACCGGCGGCTCGCCCGTCTCTGCAGCCCACAGCGACGTACTGAAAAGCGCCTGATCGACCAATCTCGCTGAGCCAGCCCAGCCGGGCTCGATCGGCTTGGCCGGTCTAGCCGGATTACTCGCTCGAAGGCCTAACGGCCGCGGGCGATTCGATTGATCAACGGGCGCCCTCCCCCGAGAGGCCTCGAACGGCGCCCTATGCGCGAGCGGTTTGACTCGAACCGCTGCGACCCTTACGGGTCGTGGCGGAGCCGCTATCGCGTCCCTTGCCATCTTTTCCGCCCGCATCACCGTATCGTTGCTCCAGGAAGAGCAACAGCGGAGAGGCGATGAAAATCGACGAGTAGGTGCCGACAAAGACACCGATGATCATCGCCTCCGCGAAGGGCTGGATGACCTCACCGCCCAGGAAGTAGAGCGAGAGCAACGCCAGGAGCGTTGTAATCGACGTCAAGACCGTTCGGGACAGAGTCTGATTAACACTCGTGTTGAGGACCTCTTCGAGGTCTGCCTTCGTATGGAGTTCCATGTTTTCGCGAATGCGATCGTAGATGATGATCGTATCGTTCAGGCTATATCCGAGAATCGCCAACATGGCGGCCAGGATGCGAAGGTCGAATTCGACGCCCGCGATCACCAACAGACCGCTCGTGATCAACAAATCATGGACGACGGCCACGACCGCTCCCGGAGCGAAACGTGCGTTGAATCGAAAGGCCACATAAGCCAGGATTGCGAGGGCGGAGAAAAACAAAGCGTTCGCGCCGTCCGATCGGAGTTCGGCCCCGACGCGTGGCCCGACGAACTCCACACGCTGTTCGGTGAAGCCGCCGATGGTGCCACGAATCACATTCTCGAGTTGAATGATTCGCGTGTTCGCGGCCAGACCATCCACCGGCTCGTCCGCCGCCTCGCCCTCGGCCGCCGGGAGTTCGGGATCGGCTTTGAATCGAACGAGATATTCGTTTACGCCCTCTTCTCCGAACCGGACGACGGTTCCATCCGCAAAGCCAGCGGAACGAACGACATCGCGGATCTCAGCCTCTGAAGTCGAAACGCCCTCGTCAAAGAGCAGCTGGATTTCCGTTCCGCCGACGAAGTCGATGCCGAGGGGAACCCCGCCACGCACGACGACAGCCACCATCCCCAGCGCGATCAACGCCAGCGAGATCGCCAGACAGATTCGGCGGCGACCGAGAAAGTCGATGTTCGTGCCGGAAGGTACGAGTTCGAAGGGCACGTCAATTCTCCTAGATGGAAAGCGTGGACACGCTGCGCGTGCCCGGATAGATCTGATAGAGCAATCGGGTCACGACGAGCGCTGTAAAGACACTCGTCACGATGCCAATCGAAAGTGTCACCGCAAAACCCTTGATCGGACCGGTACCGTATTGAAAGAGGATGACGGCGGTAATCAGGGTCGTGATGTTGGCGTCCAGGACGGTCCAGGTCGCCTTGTTGAATCCGGTGGCAATCGCTGCACGAACCGCACGTCCCGAACGCAGCTCTTCGCGAATGCGCTCAAAGATGATGACGTTCGCATCGACGGCCATACCGACGGTCAAAACCAGTCCGGCAATACCAGGCAAGGTCAGCGTCGCCTCGAAGAGCGACATCAAGCCGATCAGCAGGACCAGATTCGCCAGCAGCGCGATGCTCGCGAAGCCTCCGGACATTCGGTAGTAGCCCATCGCGAAGAAGAGCACGGCCGACAATCCGACCGCACACGCCAGCGCACCACTCGCAATCGAGTCGCGTCCCAGACCGGGGCCGACCGTTCGTTCCTCTTCGATCACGACCGGAACCGACAGGGAGCCCGCTCGCAGGATCACGGCGAGATCCGCGGCTTCGTCGGCGGTGAACTGCCCCTCGATTTGGCCGCGCGTCGTGATCCGGCCGCGAATGGCCGGAGCGCTGTAGACGTTATTGTCGAGAATGATCGAGAGAAGCTTGTTCTTGTTCGATTCGGTCAGCTTGCCAAAGATCTCGCCCCCGGCCGGATTGAAGCGGAACTCGACGATCGGTCGCTGCTGTTGATCGAATTGCAGCCGGGCGTCGTCGAGATAGTTGCCGGTCAGGTCTGCCACCCGCGGAACGAGATAGGCGCCCGTCGTCACACCAGATTCCGAGTCGGTCTGTAGAACGATCATCTCGTCCGGACCAAGCCCCTCTGGATGTCGCGCCATCAATTGGGCTTCCGTCGCATCCGAATCGATGACGATCTTGAATTCGAGGAAACCCGTGCTCTTGAGCAGCGTACGGGCGCGATCGCGATCGATCTGCTCACCGGGAATCTGGACCAGCACACGGTCTTTCCCCTGGCGCGTCACAACCGAATCTGGAATTCCCCGTTGCGGATCATCGATCCGCCGGCGCAGTACCTCGAGCACTTGCGACATCGTTCGCTCACGCACGTCGGCGGTCCAATCCTCCGTCAGCCGATAGCGAAGCTCGAGCCCCGATCCGTCCGGTGAGGTCAACACGTTCGAGCTATCCGCCCTTTCGATCACTTTCGCGCGGTCCGCTTCGTCGGCCAGGGTCAATCGGAGTTCCAGATCCTCGACGGTCGAAAGCGTGAGCGTGATTTCATCGTCCTCGAGCTGTTCCTCGATTGTCTTGCGTACGAACTCGAGCTCACGCGTGATTGCGTTGTCCAGCTCGACGCCGACGACCCAATGAATTCCGCCACGCAAATCGAGGCCCAACCGGAGTCCGTGATCGGGCCAAAACTCACTCTCGACTCGCTGATCCTTGGGAACGAAATTGGCTGCCGTAAGAAAGCCGAAGACGACCAGCAACGCTGCGACGCTCAGTGCCTTCCATCTATTCGAACCGCTCACGATTCGCCTCCCTTGCCATCTTGCCCCGACTTGCCCGACTGGCCGGCCTTCGTCAATTGATCGACTCGATTGAGGCTGACTTTGAGTTTGACTTTCTCGCCACGAACCCGCGCGACTTCGATCTCGAGCAAGTCCTCTTCGACGGCGCTGACCCGTCCGTGAATTCCGCCCTGGGTCACGACTTCGTCGCCCTTGGCCGCGGTCTTCAAGAACGCCTCACGCTCACGCTGCTGTTTCTGTTGAGGCCGAATCACCAAGAAATAGAAGATCATGAAGATCGCACCCATCATCATGAAAAAGGCGATGTCCACGCCACCCGAATTCATCACTGCTCTCCCTGCTGTTTGGCGCGACCGATTTCCCGCACCGCGATGCGACGAGACGCCAGAGTTTCTAGGCGCGCGCCTGGATAGAACCGCGCGAGGATACGCTTGTATGAGGCACCGTGCCGCGCCATGGCCCGGGCGCCCCACTGACTCATTCCAACACCGTGCCCATGTCCCGACCCGACGAATACGAATTCATCCGACGACTCACGCACTTCGAAAAGTGTGCTGCGCAACGACATGCCGCCCAACAGGCGACGCAACTGCGAGCCACGAAGGCGGCTGGTCCCCGCCGACCCGGTAATGGCAAGGGACTCTACACGGCCACTCGGGGTCCGCGCATCAATCGAAACGCTTTGTAAATCGCCCACCGAGACACCGGCGGCCTCGAGAATCTTCGCCATGGCGCTTCGATCAAAGGCCGTGCGCCAATAGGTATGCGGGGCGTCGTCCTCGTCTTCGACCTCGACGATCTGTAGATAGGGAAGATCTTCACCCCAGACTTCCCCGGCCGTCGCGGTGCGACCCCCAGCGGTGGAATGAAAGACGGCCAGGATCGGCTTTCCCGCATAGCTGAGAAACTGCCCCTTCGTCGATTTTGTCGCCCGGCGTGTCTCGGGCGTCTCGGCCTCGAGGCCGCGGTAGACCTGGCTCAGCGCGGTTGCTCGCACATCCCAAGTCCGATCTCGATGGCGGTTGGCTTCGTAGAGCACGTAGGTCCTGGCCGCGACCGCTTGCGCGCGCAACGCCTCGGTCGGCCAACTCGGGGACATCTCACCGCCCACCGTCGAGGCCACATAGTCTTCGATACCGATCCGGTTGAGTACTTCGATCTGTCGGTCGCGGGCCTGCACGACGATTTCGCCGCGAACGATTCGCGAGCCGACTCGCCAAGGGCCGGATCCCGCCGGCGCCCAGCGCTTCGCGTGACTCCGCCCCGCGATCACGAGATTGTACTCTGCGTCGAGTTTGATCTCATCCGGCCGGGCGACCTGTCCGACCTGAATCGGATCTGATCCCCGGTAGAGAAGCACGCGAACCTTCGTATCGACCCGGGCCGTCGCGGCGCTGCAAGCGAATAGCCCGAAGATCGCTGCGGCCAGACCAATCGTCATGGGGCTTCGCGAAAGAACCCGCAACTCTACCCCCAGTCCGTTGCCGCATCCGCCAGATCACGACCTCGGGCCAATCTGGCCTTGGATGTGATCGAACCGGCTGAACCGATGAACAGCCTTGGGTCCAATCTAAAGAGCCGAATCAAAGACCCGCGCGAATGGCCTCGGCCTTGTCCGTGCGCTCCCACGGCAGACCCGCATTCTCGCGACCGAAATGTCCGTGGTAGGAGGTCGCGCGATAGATCGGCCGGCGCAGGTCCAGGGCTTCATCGATGCCACGGGGGGTCAGGTCGAAATGCTTGCGAACGATCTGCTCGAGGCGATTGCGGTCGAGGGAGCTGGTTCCGAAAGTGTCGACGCGAATCGACACCGGCTCCGCCACACCAATCGCGTAGGCGAGTTGAACCTCGAGCCGCCGCGCCACGCCCGCCGCCACGAGATTCTTCGCCACATAACGCGCAGCGTAGGCCGCACTGCGATCGACCTTCGACGGATCCTTGCCCGAAAAGGCGCCGCCGCCATGGCGACCCATTCCACCGTAGGTGTCGACGATGATCTTGCGACCGGTCAGGCCTGCATCGCCCATCGGTCCGCCGACAACGAAGCGGCCGGTCGGATTGACATGAATGATCGTGTCACTATCGATCAGGTCGCTGGGCAGGGTCTCGAGAATGACGCGCTCCTTGATGTCCTTTTGGAGCTGCTCGTGCGAGACGTCGGGAGAGTGTTGCGTGGAGAGCACGACGGTGTCGATTCGCTTGGGACGATCGTCGTCGTCGTATTCGACGGTAACCTGGCTCTTCGCGTCCGGTCGGAGGTAATCGAGTTCTCCGCTCTCGAGGTGTCCGCGAAGGCATTCGATCAAGCGATGGGAATGCCGAATCGGAGCCGGCATGAGTTCCGGCGTCTCGTCGCAGGCATAACCAAACATCATGCCCTGATCGCCCGCACCCTGCTCCTTGTGGAGGCCTTCGCCTTCGCTCACACCTTGCGAGATGTCAGGGCTTTGTTTGCCGAGCGCGACTTGAACCGCACAGGTCGCCGCATCGAATCCCATGTCCGAACTCGTGTAGCCAATGTCATGGACGACACCGCGAACGATCGTTGGAATTTCGACGACGGCCGAGGTCGTCACTTCGCCACAAACGAGTACGAGTCCAGTCGTCGTCGCCGTTTCACAGGCTACGCGTGACATCGGATCTTGCGCCAGCATGGCGTCGAGAATGGCGTCCGAAATCTGGTCGCACATCTTATCGGGGTGGCCCATCGAGACGGACTCCGACGTGAACATCAAACGCGATCCCATGCTGCTCTCCTAGATTCGTGAGGGCCGCAGGGTAGACGAGTGCTCCTCGGGGATCAATCGTTCCGCGGCCATCAGAAGCAGGCAGACTCGCTCCTCGCGCGGCGCGTTGCGAGACCGCGAACGAGATCAGCGCCGTGCTCGGCGGTCATTCGATGGCTGTACGAGGGCTCAGGTCGGTCTGCGCCGACGAGCGTGCTGCTAGCTCTTTTTCTCTAGGTCGATGGACTCGATCAGGGCGCCCAGCTGGGCCACCGCCTGTTCTGCATCCTGGCCGACGGCACGGACACGCAACTGCGTGCCCTGGGCGGCGGCCAGGCAGAGGATCGACAGAACACTCGAGCCGCTCACCCATTCATCGCCTCGGCCGAGGGTGATTTCAGCGTCAAAATGTCCCGCCAAGGAGGCCAGTCGGCCGGCCGGACGCGCGTGCAACCCCAGCTCCGCGCGCACCGTGAAAGTCCGCTCCACGGTGATCGCTTCGCTCATGAATCGCCTTCCGGAATCAGCTCGCTGGCGACCGAAATATTGCGCTGACCATAGGCTTTAATGAATGAGGCCAGCTCGTCGAGTGGCTTCTCATCGCGCATCGTCGCGAGCTTGATGAGCATCGGCAAATTCATGCCGGTCACGACTTCGACCTGGTGTTCGTCGTGAAACGAAAGACTCATATTCGACGGTGTGCCGCCAAACATGTCGGTCAGGATCAAGACGCCGTCCCCGGCGTCGGCGGATTTCAGCCCGGCCGCAATTTTCCCGC
>CAZMFM010000054.1:0-8663 GCA_964565565.1 uncultured Spirochaetaceae bacterium
TCGGGCGCTGAAGGAGAATCCGCATCACGTCGTCGAGCATGCCCTCTCGACGTGCTCGAGTCGCCGCGACTATGCGTGGCAATTGTATTACATGGGGCATGTGGCTCGCGCGGAACGCAGTCTGAAGTTCTGTCTCAAGCTCCTCGAACTTCCAGATCAGCAGCCGGGGCCGAAAGTCGACCGATCGATGCAGCGTGCTGCCGCGACTGCTGAAGCGCGGAAACGGGCTGCCAAAGAACTCGAACAAGCGCTGAATTTGAAGCCGGACCTCGGCAACGGCCTCAAGATCTATCGGAGTTGTGCTGCCTGCCATACGGCGGAGGGGTGGGGACTGGTCAGCGGTGTGGTGCCGCAACTAGCGGGCCAGCATCGAACGGTTGTGATCAAGCAACTCGCGGACATCCGATCCGGCAATCGCGCGAATCAGTTGATGGTTCCCTATGCGTCGGCCGAGGCGATCGGTGGCGCACAGGCCGTCGCCGATGTGGCCGGCTACATCGATACGCTCGAGATCAGCGTGCGAAACGGCAAAGGCGACGGTACGGACCTCGAACTCGGCGCACGCCTCTATGCAAGCAACTGTGCGAAATGCCACGGCCCGTCCGGTGAGGGCGCAGCCGACAAGTACCGACCACGGATTCAGGCGCAACACTACAACTACCTGGTCTCGCAGTTCGAAAATATTCGTGCGGGAACGCGTCGAAATGCAGACCCGGAGATGGTGAAGCAGATCCAGGGCTTCGGGGACCGGGAGACTCGGGCCGTTCTCGACTATGTCTCGCGCCTCGAACCCCGGATCGAATTTCAAGCGCCTCCCAACTGGCGAAATCCCGACTTCGAATAGCCGTCCGTCTGCGAGCCACTGGCGACCGTGCCTTCCCGTCAGGCGTCGAAATTCAGGCCAGCGCGATTCGCATCGACTTCCGAACCTCCTCAACGAAAGTCTCAGGCTGCTCGAAGGCGGCGAAATGGCCGCCTTTTTCGAGCACGTTGTGATAGACGAGCTTTTCGTAGCGCGCCTCGCACCAGCGTTTCGAAGCCTTGAAGATTTCGTGTGGGAAGACGCTGACGCCGACCGGCAGATTGATCTCCATCATGGGTACCGAGTTGAAGCTCTCCCAATAGAGTCGCGCCGAGGAAGCGGCCGTCGCCGGCAGCCAATAGAGCATGATGTTGTCGAGCATCTCGTCGCGGGTGAGCGCATTCTCTGGATGGCCATTGCAGTCGGTCCAACTCCAGAATTTTTCGAGAATCCAGGCGGCCTGGCCGGCCGGTGAATCGACGAGTCCGTAGCCGATGCTCTGCGGACGCGTCGATTGTTGTTTCGAATATCCGCTATCGAGATTGTTGTAGTGCTCCATGCCTGCGATGGCGCTCTTCTCGAGTTCGGAGAGGTCGTTCATCGAATCTGGCGTCGGCGGTGCGATCGCCATGTTGAGGTGAATGGCAAGGCAGTGCTCGGGATCCTGGGCACCGACACACGAGGTCACCATCGCCCCCCAATCTCCTCCCTGTGCGACGTATTTTTCGTAGCCGAGTCTCGCCATCAAGGCGGCCCAGGTGTCGGCAATCTTCTCGACCCCCCAGCCGGTCTCGGTGGGTTTTCCGGAAAAGCCGTAGCCGGGAAGCGAGGGACAGACGACGTGAAATGCGTCCTCTGCCTTTCCTCCGTGTGCGACCGGATCGGAGAGCGGGCCGATGACTTTCTGGAATTCCACGATCGAGCCCGGCCATCCGTGAGTCATGACGAGCGGCGTGGCCGACGGCTCGGGGGATTTCACGTGAATGAAATGGATGTCGACGCCGTTTAGATTCGTCTTGAACTGCGGGAATCGATTGAGTCGACTCTCCCGGTCGCGCCATTCATATTCCTTGCCCCAATATTCACAGACTTCCTTTAGATAGGCCTGCGGCGTGCCCTGCGACCAGTCATCGACGGTTTCCGCGTCGGCCCAGCGCGTGTTGGCGAGGCGATGCTTCAAGTCCTCAAGTTGTTCGTCCGGGATGTTGATCTCGAAAGGGGTGATGTCGCTCGTGGCTGTCATAGAGGTCGGGGCTCCGGGTAGAGGGGATTCGGGCGTCTACGATGATCGGAGATGAGGGGCGACACGTAAAGGCCCGGACGCGGCGTCGGCACCCTTCGCGAGCGGTGGGAATTCGGTCTTCTATACTTTTTCGATTCTGGAAAGCCAGAAGGGGAGAGAATGATGAGTGAAGCTTCCTTTACGATGATCGAGAACGGTCAAACGCACGAGATTGCCGCGACGATGGACGGTTCGGTTCTTCGGCTTGGGACGAAGCCGGTCCTGGCTGCGCTTGGTTGGACGCAAAAGCCAGAGGGTCTGTGTCAGGGTGATGTGTGTGTTCCGATCTCGAGTCGGCCCGATCTGATCTCTGACCAGGGCGTTGATCTGATCGGTTTGGGCGAAGTGTTGGGTCGACCCGTTGCCGTCGATACGAACGAAGCCGTCGTGAGTCTCGGTGCGGAAACTGCCGCGCATGGAGCGGAACTCGGTGGGGGCGTCGCGCCCGATTTCACACTTCCTGATCTGACTGGGAAGGAGTATTCGCTTTCGAGCTTCAAAGGGAAGAAGGTTTTGCTGATCGCCTACGCATCCTGGTGAGGCTGCCGCGAAGATCTGCCCGTGTGGCAGACGCTCTACGAAGAACTGGGCAGCGAGGGTTTCATTCCGATCGCGATTGCACTCGATGACTGTGCGGAGTCGGCGAGACCTTATATCGAAAAGGCCGAGGCGACCTATCCCTGTCTGATCGATACGGAACACGTCGTCGCACATCGCTACGGCATGATCAATGTTCCGACCATCGTGTGGATCGACGAGGAGGGGAATATCGCGCGGCCGAACACGGCGGAATACGGCAGCGACATGTTTCTTCAATTCCACGGCCGTGAGTCCGGTCCCTTTCTCGAGGCGGTACGTGCCTGGGTGAAGACCGGCGAAGTGCGGACCGACGAAATGGTTCCCGCGAACATGCCGCCGCCGACCGCAGACGAGGAACTCGCTCGGGCCGAATGGGCGCTGGCCTGGTTTCTGCATCAGCGGGGCGCGACGGAAGCGGCTGGTGCGCATTTCGATCGCGCCGGAGAGTTGTCGCCTGACGACTGGACGATTCGACGGGGCTCGATGCCGATTCGCGGACAGAATCCGATGGGTCCCGAGTTCTTTGAACTCGCCAAGGATTGGGAGTCCCGGGGAAAGGTGGGTTACGCTGAAATGGCCACCCGGCGAAAAAGCGACTGAAGAGCGATTCGCTCGCGATTGAAAGTCGACCAAGGAGCGATTGATGTCGGCCACGCCGGACCTGCCCGCGCTCGATGAACTCGACGTCATCGGGCCCGATACCTACGCCAAGAACGGCTATCCCTTCGAAGCCTGGAAGCGTCTGCGGAAGGAATCGCCGATCCATTGGTTCGACGTTCCGGGTGGCGTCGGATTCTGGGCGGTGACTCGGCGTGCGGATCTCGTCTGGATCTCCAAGCAGCCAGAGCGATTCCGGAACGGGCCACGTCTGGCGGTCTTCGAGGAAGGTGGACCCGTCGAGGGGGAGCGGACCTTTGTTCGTCAGCTTCTGAACATGGATCCGCCGGAGCATTCCGAGTATCGGGGCACGGCGAGTAGTTGGTTCACGCCTCGCTCGATTGCTCGTCGAACCGATGAGGTTCGCCGCATCGCTCGGGAGCTACTTGCCGAGATGGCTGGGGACGGAGAGGTTCGCGAGGGCGATTTCGTTCGTGATCTCGCGGTTCCACTCACGCTCGGAGTGCTGGCCGACATGTTAGGTGTTCCTCGAGCGGACTGGCCGAAAATGTTCGAGTGGACGAATCGGGTTGCGGGCTCCGCCGATCCAGAATTCCAGGCCGACGTGCCTGGTGCTTCGACGACGCCCTTCGTGTCGATCGAGCAGACTCGAAACGAACTCTTTGCGTATTTTTCGGAATTGGCCGCAGAGCGAAGGAAGGATCCGCGGGACGACATCATCAGCGTGCTGGCGAATTCGACCATCGGCGGGGCGCCGATGCCTCCCCTCGAACTCTTGTCGTACTACTTCGTTCTCGTGGTCGCGGGAAATGAGACGACTCGGAACGCGGCAAGCGGGGGCTTGCTTGCTTTGATCGAGAATCCAGACGAATTCGCGAAGTTGAAAGCCGATCCGTCGCTCGTCAATCCTGCGGTCGAAGAGATCGTTCGCTGGACGAGCCCAGTGATCCAGTTTTGTCGGACAGTTGTCGAAGATGTCGAGCTTCATGGCAAACAGGTTCGCAAGGGCGATGCCTTTTGTCTCTTCTATCCCTCGGCCAATCGAGACGAGGAGACTTTCGAGGATCCTGATTCGTTTCGCGTCGATCGCCGTCCGAATCCGCATGTGGGATTCGGGATTGGCGAGCACTTCTGTCTCGGGGCCAATCTGGCGCGACTCGAACTACGCGTGATCTTCGAAGAACTGTCACAGAGACTGGAAGAGATCGAGTTGGCCGGGCCCTACGATCGGATGCGCTCGAGTTTTCTCGGTGGCGTGAAACGGATGCCGATTAGGTACAAGCTGCGACCGAGTTAGTTCGCCGTAGCCGAATGGTCGAGCGCTCTCTCTCGCATCGCCAGGAAGAGAGGTAGCCCGAAGGATACGCCGATCAAGCAGGTTCCCGCGATGGGCATCCAGAGTCTGGGTACCCGAGTTCGGCGGCCTTCGAGAACGATCAAATACGTGGTCACGATGGCCGAGATGATCACGTCGAGACCGAAGAAGCTGCTGATACGATTCGCGAAGAGTTCATCGAAGAAGAGATGAAGATCCAGCCCATTCGCTGCGAGCCAGGGTAGGAATTGCGACAGCGGAAGTGCGGCGCCCAACACGGCTAGAAATACGAAAGCTCTGGTCATCGTTGGCCTCTCATTCGGTCATTCGGTCGGGTGAATTCTACTCTGGAGTGGCGTCGGTCGTTCCAACTCCGACTCCACAAGCTAGCTTGAATTCTGTCAACCCAATGATCAATTTCACCGGCCTTGCAGGCTCGGAAGCAAACGCTCAATCCCGCGACGGCGCCATTTGGCGAACCGTATCCTTGCGGCCGAATGGCAACGTGAGATTCTCCGAGGTCTTGCGCCTACCCGACACCGCGAAGGTACTAACTCGAGGTCGATTCCCGAGCCATCAACAGGCTTGTTTCTCGCTGCTGGCCTTTTTGCGCTTGCTGCCCGAGCTCCACCACGCAGGTTTTGAAATTTAGTGGTGGAAGGCGATCGGAGAACGAAGGATTTCGCTCGATTCACGGCGCCTTGCCTCCTTCGAAGAAAACTCCCCACTCTCAGAAAAAAATCCAATTTTCGGAGTGGGTATCGGTGCCCTGCATTCTTCTTGTTTTGGCCTTGAGTTTCCTGCCCTGCCCGGCCGCCGGCTTGACCTATTCCACACCGCCTACCGGGTTGTTGGAAGTGGTCGATTTTCTTCCATCGGTTGACGGCCACGCAGCAAGTTTCGATTTCGGTCAACAGTTCTCAGATACTCAAAATGTATGGATCGAAATCGATGCGCATGTCGTCGCTCGCGAGTTCGATGTTTGCGGCACTGCCTTCAATCCCCAGCCATGCGTCCACGAGACCCAGCTTCTTGGGTTCTTCGCGGTCCTTGATACAGAAGGTAACCCCGTCTTCAGTGGGCAGGGAAGCAGGGGGGCTGTCGATCGGTGGCGTCGGCGATCTTGCGGCGACGGGCGTTGGCATCGCTGAGTTTGACGACCGATTGATCCAATCAGAATTCGACTGCCTGCTTGCTGGGCAGGGAAGTCTAACCCCGTTCTGGAGTCGCCTCCCGGGAATTCCAGATCGGATCATCCTAAACGTGATTGAGCCGGAGGGCGCAATTTTCGGCGCGAGACTATTTCATCGAAAGCACCCTATTCCCGAGCCGTCAACGGCCTTGCTTCTTGGCATGGGCCTTGTCGTGATGGCGGGCGCAATAAAAGCGTGACCAAATTCACGGCCTTTGCTGTCGTAGCCAGCTACGGTGCCCAGTTGAAATCAACGAGACTCGCCAAACACTGGAAATTGTCTCCGCTTGGGAGCTCTGACCACGAAACCTAACGTCCGGTACATCGCGCATATCGGTAGTTCCATTCTATGCATCGCGATGTCCTTTAGCCCGGCATTCGGCCAGTCGCCTTCGTGCGACGATCCGGTTCTCGGCTCGGGCGCGTGCTTGCCATGGGGCACGACGATTGTCCCTGGCCTTCCTGGCGAAATTTCTGGATTGTCCGCCGACGGATCAGTCATTGTGGGCGCAACTTCTGATGCAGTACAGACGTTTCGCTGGAAGCTTGGTGAGGGCGTCAAGCTCTTCACAGTTCCCGACTCGTCACGGTCCGAACCCCCGTCTGACCGGCAGGCTATTTCGGCCAACGGTGCTGTGATCGTCGGCGAAGCACGCCTCCCTATGGAGCCTTTCTTCCTAAGCCGAATCTTTCGCTGGGACGCAGATGCAGATACCCATATTCTTCTTCCATCCGGACCCTCTACGGAAGCAATACGCTTTATCGTTCCGACTCCGCCCAGCACTTACGTTCTCACCCCTGGCGAAGACACGTTCTTCAATCCAGAAGATAACCCCTCGATTTCCGCCGATGGCAATACCATTGTGGGAACGGGGGGAGTTCAGCGCTTCGAAAATGGCATGCTTGCGGGAATTCTGGCCCCATTTGCGTTTCAGTGGACCGCCAGTGGAGGAACAACGGATGCCCCTCAGATTCCGTTTACAGAACGCCTTACGCCGCATTCAGTGTCTGGCGATGGCCTTACGGTCATCGGCGAAGCGCGCCCGTCAATTGGCTCCGAGTTCTCAGTTGTCACGACCTCTGGCGCCGCTCAAACCGTTGTGTCGACATCCAGCGCACCAACGGCCGTGTCCCACGCCGGAACGAACGTCGCGGGCGAGAGTAAAGTGACGCCGTTTCCTGGATACCGGTGGACTATTGCAACCGGCGCTATTGGATTGACGAATACGCTCCTTCCGCGATCCATCTCGGACGACGGGAACACGATCACGTCACTCAATCGCAACCCAGGGCCACCCTTTGCATTCTCAGAGCCGTGGGTCTGGGATCCGGTGAATGGCGAACGTTGGATGCAGCAAATGATCGCCAATGACTATGGCCTCAATCTTCTAGCCTACGGCATCAGAGATCCAGTCGGGATTGTTTCGGGAGACGGCAATGTGTTCACAATGGGGGGATCGAACAGCGTTGCCAAGATTACCCCGATCGAAGCAGTTTTCTTGGGCGATTCCTACTCGTCAGGAGAAGGTGTTCCGAACTTTGAAGCAGGAACCGATGTCGACGGTACGAATGAATGTCATCGCTCCCTAGACGCATATTCGACTTTGACGAAACCGAGATCTTCAATCCTGACGTTGACCGATCTTGCGAATAGTCAACCTGGGTTTGCCTGGAAGTTTCTTGCGTGCTCGGGTGCAGAGACACGAAATGTGCGGGCAACCCTGGATCCTCCGACCACGCTCGGCGTAGGCCAGGCAGCATTATCGATGGGATAAATCACGGACTTCCTCAGATCTCTCAAGGCTTTTTGGATTCGAACACGGACCTAGTGACGATCACAATCGGGGGAAACGATTCACAATTCGTTCCGATTGCAAAATTTTGTTTTCGAAAGATCAATTGCCAGAATGACGAGTACGCAAATTCAGGGCAGACATTGCAGGTGTGGTTCAATGAGCATGTGAGAGAGAACGTACTTCCAGATCTGATAGCGACCTACCAGCAAATCAAGAGTGCAGCCCCAAACGCGGCAGTGGTCGTAGTCGGATATCCATTGCTTACTGGTACCAACGCATGTCCTGATATGCCTAGTTTCCAAGACGGCGAACTGGAGTTTTTTAGAAACGCTGGAATTTTTCTCAACCAAATCATTGTGCAGGCGACCGTGGAAGCCGGCGTCCACTTTGTGTCAGTTAATTTCGATACGCACGAAGTCTGTGGAACTGCGGCGCCTTGGATAAACCCGGTAGAGATTTTCACAAAGAATCGAGAATACGGTTTACATCCAACTGCCCAGGGGCAGCTGGTTTATGCAGCCGCGGTGTCTCGTTTCCTGGATGATACAGACGTTCAGTACCAACACGGGTTCTTCGAGAGCGGATTGCCCAAGAACCCCCCACCTCCGTAACGTCTCAGCGGCGGAATTGAGCAGATTCTCATCAGAGGAAGGGATTGCGTAATGTTTAGAAAACTCGTTTCTGGAATTTTCTTCGTGTTGGTTGTATCCGTCGTGCCAGCACACGCGGCCACAAGAATTTCATCGGGGACGTTGACGGCCGAGCCGCAAGGCCCCCCTCCTTGTCCTGGCAGAATTGCAGCCATTCAAGGGGAGCAAGTTCGCCTGACTGGGGACGGGTTTGCACCGAGTACACCGGTCCTTCTCCGATTTAGATGTTGTGATGATATGTTGATCGAGCTTGGCTCAGTCAACGCCGATGCCGCTGGCAGCATTGATACAATCATCGTGATGCCGTCGGGCTATACCGTCCCAGAGTTGGTTGGAGTATCCGCGAACGGCCTTTCCCCAGAAACGAACACCAGGAGGGACCTGATCGCCGAGGTCTTGGTCGGTCCTGCCTCGTTTGGCGATGGCGAT
>CAZMFM010000054.1:8763-28922 GCA_964565565.1 uncultured Spirochaetaceae bacterium
TGGCGATGGCGATAGCGATGGCATTCCGGACTATTGCGACAATTGTCCGGCCACTAGTAATCCCGGACAAGAAGATGATGACACGGACGATTTAGGAAATGTCTGCGACAGTTGCCCCCTAGACTTCGGAAACGATCTGGACAACGACGGATTATGCAGCGACGTTGATACTTGCCCTTTCGACCCGAACAACGATGTTGATGGTGACGGCGTCTGTGGAGATTCGGACAATTGTCCCTCTGTGCTGAATCCTTTTCAGGTGGACACTGACGGGAACGGAATAGGCGATGCGTGTCAAACCCTTCCCACCTGTTCGGATGGGGTGGACAACGATGCAGATGGCCTCACTGATTTTCCTTCCGACACTGGCTGCTCCGACGCCTCCGATACAACGGAAACGGATCTTGCAATGCCTTGCGACGATGGAATCGACAACGATGGCGATGCGCTCACGGACTTCAACGTCACCGGAACCCGTGACCCTGGCTGCGGGAAGTATCTCTTGTTTGCGTTTTCCGAAAATCCAGAATGCGACAATGGTATTGACGACGATGGAGATGGCTTTACCGATTGGGATGGGGACTTTGGCGTGAGCCAGCCCGATCCTGAGTGCCAGGGGTTTGGATTCGGTTCAAGTGAAACCGTCCCAGAGCCTGGCCTGTGGGTCTCGCTAGGTGCAGGGGTTCTCTTCCTCTCCGCCACCGGTCGCTTTTCATAGCAAGCGTAGGCCCCCGAGATGGCGCCTGCGGGCGAAAAGCTTGACCGCCTAGGGTTCGATCAACCCGTGGCGCAGCGCATAGCGAACGAGTTCCGTCGCTTTTCGGACATTGAGCTTGCGCATCAGGCTCGTTCGATGCGCTTCGACCGTCTTTAATAACATGGCCGATGCGTCGCAGCAACCCGAGGCCTCGGTAGCCGGGATCGATGAACGCGCCCATCGATTCACCGACCGTGTCGCCCGGAATTGAGATGCGAGTCCCGATGTGCCCGATCACCCGGCCACTCTTCGTCACAGCGACACCGGATATGAGTCGGTCTTCGTTGAGTTGCAGCTGGATCGATGTCGCGTCGTAGAAATCGGCCTCCGGATACGACTCGCCGTAGCAGCGTCGCACGCAGTCGATCAGGGACTCGATGTCCGACTCTTCGAGTCTGCGTACGCTCAGATCATCGGGGTTCTGTCCGACCACGCGCCCAAGGTAAGTCAAGGGCCTCCGTGACATCGAGATGGATATCGCCGATGGCACGGAAGTGCGACTCTAGAGCGTCAACCGCTGGTTCAACGAGCCATGTCAGCGCAAAGAGAACGAGCGCAACAGGGACCTGAAGCCGTAGTAGTGCCCAGCTGTTGCCCGGCCGGGCTGCAAGCTCTTGCTAGACGGCAGCCCGTTCGACTTCGAATATCGCTTCGATCACAATTGGGAGGCCGGCTCGCAGCGAAGTTGCGCCCAGGACCGAACGGGCATGTATTCCTCTTTCACCAAAGATCTCGACCATTAGGTCTGACGCTCCGTTCAGAACCTTGGGATGCTCCTCGAAATCCGCGGTCGCGTTCACGAATCCTTGAAGTCTTACGACTCGTCGGACGCGATCGAGACTGCCGAGCTCAAGCTTCACAGCGGCGAGCGTGTCGAGAGCCGTGCTGCGCGCAAACTGATAACCCTGCTTCGTGGTGTATTCGCGACCGAGCTGTCCTTTCGGGATGATTCCATCGACAGCCGATGGACCCTTACCCGAGACAAACAAAAGATCTCCGGTCTTCACACAATTCGTGTAGTTGGCCGCCGGATTACTTGCAACGGGCAGGGATATGCCGAGCGTTCGCAGCTTTTCGTCGATATGCACCGTGGATGCTCCGGATGCCCTAACAGATCGAGTTTCGGTTGCGAGCCACGACGCCTCCGCGGTCGGACCGAAGCCATTCAGTTCGTCTCGATACCGTACCACGCGACGATTCTTAGTGGAGAGTCGGCTTCGCGGGATCGCTTCTAAGCGATTTTCTCGCGGTCCCCGGTCCCGAGAGACACCTGGTGGTGACAAAAGGAAATGAGCCAGCGCGCGTTCCCGTTGGCTCTTGATCCTCAGTAAGCCTCGGGCAAGAAGGGCGGTTGTTGCGGATCGATCTGCCTCGGTATGCGCTGGAAAGACCACGAGCGCGGTTTTCTGCTCCTCAAGGATCCCGCCTTCGCTTCGCAGACACTTTGGCCGAGACGTTCAGAGTATTCTCGACAGGTCGAGGCATCCGTGGTCGCCCGAAAGAGACCCGAGAACGAGCCATCGTGAATTGTCCGCCTCCCCCCGCACTCAGATCTCCGCGGCGTGTCTGGTAGAATTCCTACGCCCTCGTATATGCACTCAAGTAGTATCGTTCCAGTGCGTGTTCAAAATTCATATTTTTCGCTTTAATGTATCATTTTTCATGAAATATGCGCGTTTTTCATGAATCATCGCTGCGGAGCGAGTCCTACCGTTACCGAGCCCTACGGGCTCCTCGCAGACACCGCAGACGACGCAATTTCAGTGAATTTTCCCACTTTTCATGTGAACCGTTCAAAACTTCTCGTTTTTCGAAACCGCATCTCATAAAATTCGCTTTTCACATGTTACAATCATTTCAACATGAGAACGGCCAATTTTGATCACTTTTCAGAGCCCGTGACTGTTTTTCACGATCGGAGGCTCCCGGAACCTGCCAAACCCGCTGGCTACGCTGCGCTGATTGACGCCTATCACCTAGTCGCTCCCCTGCCACACTGCCTTCGCGCAATCGGACAACACCATCAGATCAAGCAGGCGGCCGGCTGGCACCTATTTACGCCACGCCACGCCCCGGAAAACTCACTCGAGGGGCACCTGGTCTTTGCCCTGAAATGGGAAGGGCTCGACCTACTGGTACTCAAGCGCCTCTTTACTGCGGTTCTTCCCAAAGACATCGCGAACATCGTGCGCAATCAACCGACCGGATCCTATGCGCGCCGGATCTGGTTTCTCTACGAGTGGCTGACAGGGCAGCTTCTTGATCTCCCGGACGCGACCGGCGGCCGCTATGTCAATGCTCTCGATCCTCGCATGCAATACGCCGCGAGTGAAGGGACACGCTCCAAGCGCCACCGCGTGCGAAACAATCTTCCGGGCACACCCTGTTTCTGTCCTCTCGTCTTTGTCACCGAGAAGTTGGAGGCGTTCCTTGATCGCGATCTCGCTGCCGCAGCCAGAGCCGTGATAGCCCCTGTACGCGCGGATATTCTCGCACGCGCCGCGGCGTTTTTGCTGCTAGACGACTCGCGCTCCAGCTTTGCAATCGAAAACGAAAAACCATCAACCGGCCGCATCGCTCGCTGGGGACATGCGATCGAGCAAGCCGGAAAGAGGCCGATCGATATCGAGGAGCTGACACGACTCCAGCGCATCGTCATCGGGGACCCGCGCTTCGTGACCCTTGGACTGCGCAAAGAAGGCGGATTTATTGGTGCGCACGACCGGATCTCAGGCGCACCCATTCCCGCTCATATTTCCGCGCGCGCCGCAGACCTTGAAAACCTGCTAGGTGGCCTGATCGAATTCACGAACACCTGCTCAGCCGATCTCGATGCCGTGATCGCAGCCGCATGCACGGCATTCGGCTTCAACTACATCCACCCCTTCGAGGATGGAAACGGACGCATTCATCGCTATCTCATCCATCATGTCTTGGCCGAGCGAAACTTCAACCCTGCCGGAATGACGTTTCCCGTTAGCTCAGTGATTCTACGCCTCATCGAAGACTACAAAGCAGCCCTTGAATCACATTCAAAGCCGATCTTGCCGCTCATTCACTGGGAAGCGACCGACAAGGGAAACGTCAACGTCCTGGACGACACGGCGGATTTCTATCGCTACTTCGATGCCACGCCGCACGCGGAATTTCTCTACCACTGTGTTGAAGAGACGGTTGTGAAAGATCTGCCCGAGGAGACAAAATTCCTTGAGGCCTATGACGGTTTCGCAGCCGAGGTTCAGGAGATCATCGACTTGCCGCAATCGACGCTCGACTTGCTGTTTCGTTTTCTCAGGCAGAATGCTGGAAAACTGTCAGCGCGTGCGAGATCGAAGGAATTCTCAAGGCTGACGGAAGAGGAAGCAGCGAAAATCGAGGGGATCTACGCCGCCAACTTCTCACAAGACCAGTAACCAACGATCGCGGCTCAGAGAGCCTGAGCCATGCCGAGCTGGAAAGAGCCTCCTGCTGCCCGCAAGGCGAGAACCGCCAAACGTGATGAGCCCGAACCATAGGCCCCCAAGAAAAGCAGGAGCATGACCTCACGCGACAACAATCGCGCCGACTCCCGAGCGGCGGCGGAATCTTCCTGCTTTGACTCCCCAATGGATGCTCTCGCAATTTGTGAATCGCGCGTGCGTTTGTCGCTTTGGTGGCTCCGCTCGAAGCGAGAAGAAACTCGGCCGCGTCTCGTCTACGGATCAATTCTACCGACGAGAAGTCCCATCGCGGCCTCGTTGCGTAAGTTCGAAGTCGACGAGAAATCTTTCGCGAGCTCCAAGAATCACAGCAGCAGGAAACGAATCGTCCGGCTCTCCGTCACGTGTACCGGCACCCAAGGATGGCAGTTCGTGCAGTCCCTTCTCGCGGGAAAACGATCGATGAGGCAAGCCTCGCCGCTGACTTGAGCGCGGCCGAACGATTCGGAGACCAGAGACCGATCAGCAATGAGTGGTCGTGCCTGCCTTCGTTCTACTTTCCAACTGTGACCGCGCATCTGGGAAAGGAGCGCTTCGCAGTGGGTCGCGCAAGCCCAACTGGCTCTGCTGGATGCTACTGCGCGCGAATTTGCCCACCCCGTCGTCTCGATTTTCTCGACGGTGAGTTCGAGCCCGACGAAATTCTGCGTTGGCTGGCGGAAAAACTTGAACCAGAAACGGGCCTGAACTTCGCGGGCGGAGCGGCCGACGCGTTTGGATCCTTAGAGATATTTGGCTTTCCGTCGCTCGATGAGAATGAGCGCAGCCTGGTGGATGTGACCTACGAGAGGGAAACAGAAAATCGTTCGTGCACGGTCAAGGTGTCGCTGGCGCCAGGTGCGAACAACACGGATTACCTGGTACAGGTACGCACGGAGCTAGTAAGAGACGTTGCGACCGACCATCTGGCCCCGATCGACGCTGCAACGCGCATGGTCACCTTCCAGGTCCCCGATCCGATCGACGGCGCCCTTGTCCGCATCTGGAAGCGCGACGCCACCGCTGCATTGACTCTCTGGCACGAGCAGGAAGACCACTTCATCCGATCCATCGGGATGGGCATGAACATCGCCGGGATTCGCGGGAGGTTGGATTCTGACTGGCTCAAGGAACTCGAAAACTCGCGCCAAGCGCGTTCAAGGGTTGAGGCGTTTCGCAACATCTCGCAGGTATCCACCAGCTCTCCAATGGAGACCTCAACGCGCGCGCGTTGGGAGACCGCGGGCCGGTTTTTCGAAAAGGGTTGGGCCGGAAAGCACCGCCTTGATTTTGCGGAGTGGCTACGTGATCAACTGTCGCGCAGCGGCGGAGATGTCATCCTGATCGATCCGTACTTCGACGTGAGCGGACTTGACCTCGTAGTGCGGGCATCGGGCGCCGCACGTCAGCTCGTCGTGCTCACCTGCACACAGACCACCTCGCTGGACGATGACGGTCATGACCAGAATCGCGCTGATCGGTTGGTCTCAGCGTGTGAACAGCTTCACGCCATTCTGCGCGGCGTCAAGCTGCGGCTGCTTGATCTTCGAAGCCGGGGAGGCGGGCGCAGCCAGTTGTTTCACGACCGATACCTTCTTCTCTACGGCGCCGCTGGAGAGGTCAGGCAGGGATTCAATCTCTCGACTTCGCTGCAGTCCGCGACACGGACATCGCCGTTGCTCGTGACGCCGATACCCAGTGATGTGATCGACGCGGTATCGGACTATGTCACTACGCTTCGCGATCCGAGCGAAACCAACGCAATCGAGATTCTGTACCCGCCATCAGCCAAACCATCCGGACTTGGCCCGACGCCGTATCGCGCCCGTGCGGCGCTTGGCTTTGTCAAGGACGAAGAGATTGTGGCCTATGCAGTCGGAGAAATCGGCGAGGTAAGCCGTCGCGTTTCGGACGAACTCCGGCAGATGCTAGGCTAGAGAGATTGACGGAAATCGGCGAGCAAGGTCTTCGCGTTTCCCTGCAAGAACCAGTGACCAAGAATGCAACGAGCTCAGGCATTCGTACCGAGCCGATCTCGTCACGAGCCGAGCGACCGTGAATTCTACGAAAACCTCGGGGCTACCGGCACGGTGGGACACGTTCGCAGCTAGAAAGTCGCCGAAAAACCTTCTCCTGGAGATGAAGCGGTCGGCCATCGATAGGCTTTGAAACCGCCAAGTGAGCCAGCAGTAAACTAACGCTGGCCCTTCCAGCGCTTCGCCCAGTTGTCCATGGGAACGAGGATTTCCCCTAGTTCCTCGGCGATCTCAGTCAGCGCATAGCCTTCGTTCTTTCGCAATTCGACGAGTTCGACTTCGCGCAGTTCGTGCAAACGACTGTTCATCACGGTCGGCGAGACCCGCTCGCAAGCACTCTGGAGGGCACGAAACGAGAGCGGGCCGTCGCGCAGCTCCCAGAGGATGCGAAGCGTCCAGCGGCGGCCGAGCAGGTCGAGCAGGACCATGATGGGACGCCCGGACCGGCTTCCTCGAATGGAGGGTGATTTCTTGCGCGCTGCCATGGGGGAGGTCTCCTGTTCGATTCGGTTTTGCCTTGCGCTACTGAAAAAGTAGCAGTACGGTGCGAGCTCGCGCGCTACGAAATCAATAGCACTCAATCGAGACAGGAGATGAGAATGTCACGGATTGCCCCCATCGAAGCGCCCTATTCAGACGCAGCCCAGAAGCTCTTCGATCTGGCCATGCCCGAAGGAATGGAGCCGCTGGCGCTGTTTCGCGTGATGGCACGAAGTGAGCGGCTCTTGCCTCGATTCATGCGGGCCGGGGTGCTCGATCGTGGGCCCGTTCCGATTCGCGATCGTGAAATCGTGATTCATAGGACGACGGCACGCTGCGGGGCCGAATATGAGTGGGGCGTACACGTGGCGGCTTTCGGACGGCCCCTGGAATTGGGCGAAGACGTTCTCGCGGCCATTGTCCATGGGGACGCGTCGGATCCCGCCTTCGATGACCGGCAGGCGACGCTCGTTGCCCTGTGTGACGAATTGCACGACACGTCGACACTCGCGTCGGAGACCTGGGCGCAGCTTCGGGAGCATTTCGACGAGCTTCAGATCCTCGAACTCATCTACACGGTTGGCATGTATCACACGGTCAGTTTTCTGGGCAATGGGCTCGATCTGGAAAACGAAGCGTTTGGCGCGCGGTTCGCGGAGTTTGCGGAAGGCGTGTGAGGTCGATGCTTCGGGTGTCGGACAATGACGGCCGACCCTCGGCTTGGGGTGGGTGATTCCCGAGGCCTTCATTGTGTAGCCTCTCGGGCCACGCGCCCGGAAGATTTGGCGGACTCGCGAAATCGCTCAAGATGATCAAGAGGATCAAAGAGGAGAACGAAGCATGATTGGCTACACGACGATTGGTGTGAACGACATGGACCGGGCAGTTGCCTTCTACGATGGTTTGCTGTCTGAAATTGGCGGCAAGCAGCTCATGGGGATGGACCGGATCAAGTTCTACGGGACCGGCGACGGCGGCGCGATGCTGGCCATCTGCATTCCCTATGACGAGAAGACGCCGAACCAGGGCAATGGCAACATGATCGCAATCCCCGGTGGCTCACGCGAAGGGGTCGACAAGCTCTACGCGAAAGCGATCGAGCTCGGTGCTACGGACGAGGGTGAACCCGGCGAGCGAATGCCGATTTTCTACGGCGGCTACGTTCGAGATCTAGACGGCAACAAGCTCTGCTTCTTCGAGATGAAGGCGGGCTGATTCGCGAAGTCTGTTCGGCGTACTGGGCGCGCTGTGTATGTTAGGCGGTCAGTCGATCGGCCAGATGCTGATGAAAGCGAACGAGGCAGGATTCTTGATGGCTAAGCGGTCCCGGCTGCCATAGCTGACTGGCTATGCCGCGCTGGACCGCCTCGCAGGCCGGAATGTCTTCCAGGTGAACCTGGGTGATGGCCTCGAGCAACCCCTCGGCGGCGCCCTCTGCTTCTTTGAAGGCGGGCGTCGCCAGGGCGTGGACTCGAAGATGGATATGGTCGTGTCGATCGATCTGCATCTCGTACCAGGTGCCGAAGCCTTCCCCCTCGAAGAGTGCCAGCAGGAAGCTGGGGAAAACCTGGGCGACAATAAAGTTGGGTGCGCCATCGATTCCGGGATTTTCGAGTAACGAATAGGCCCCATCGGCGTCGGCGCCGTAGGTATTCTTGGCTGGATTCGTCTTCTGCAGCGTATCGGCGTGAATGCCAAGGTGGTGATACGACTCCATGAAGTTGTCGACCATGACTTTCCAGTTCCAGGGGGAGTCGAAGTCCACGACGCCGAGCGTGACCATTTCGGACATCGCAAACGGCTCGAGCCGTTTATCGAGACCGGCGAGATTCTCGGCAAACGGCGCCGGATTGGGATCGAGGCTCACGAGCAGGAATCCTTGCCAGGAATCGCTCGGCAATTCGAGGAGCCCACACCGGGATCGGTCGAATCCGGGCTTTTGATCCATCAGCGGCGCGCCACGCAGGGCCCCGTCCAGTCCATAGGTCCAGCGGTGGTACGGGCAAACGAGTGATTTCGCGTTTCCGGTTCCTTCGGCGACGGTGTGGGCGCGATGACGGCAGACATTCGAGAAGACCCGCAGGTGGAGATCGTCGCCGCGTACAATGACCAGGCTTTCGCCGAAGAGGTCGATCGCACAATAGTCGCCGGCCTCGGGCAGCGAATCCCAACGCGCTACCGGGTGCCAGCCGGGGCGCAGGACATGCTCAAGTTCGAGATCGAAGAAAGCGGGATCGCGGTAGCATTCCGCGGGAAGCGCTAGGCCCTGAGCGGCGCTTCGCTGGATCCCGTCGAGATATTGGTCGCGGAGTGTCTCGTTTCCCATGTCACGTTGATAGCACGTAAGCCGGGTCGGAGAGCCGCTGCAGAGCGCGATCGACAAGAAGTAACGAAAGCGCAGTAGGCGCGTCTCGAAGCTGGCCAGTCGAGGCCAGCTCCGTCACCTCATCGAATGGCATCCAGGCGAGCTCGATCTGTTCCGTGGCTTCGCGCTCGGGCTCTCCTGCTTCACGTAATTCGGTCGCGAGAAAGACGTGGAATTCTTCATTGCTGATGCCATCACTCCCGAAAAATGTACCCAGCAGGCTCAACTTTTCAGCGGCCCAGCCCGTTTCTTCGAGGAGCTCTCGACGCGCCGCCGAGTCGGGTGTCTCCCCCCTTTCGATTCCACCAGAGGGACATTCGAGCAGGGTTTCCTGGATGGTGTATCGAAAGACGCGTTCCAGGAGCACCTGGCCATCACTACGCAAAGCAACGACGATCGCGTACCCGGGATGGTCGACCATCGTGTACGTGATCTCTTCGCCGGATGGCAGGGTGATTTTATCCTGTCGAAGCTGGAACCACTGGCTCTTGAACAAGTACCGAGAGGAGCGCCGCAGCCAACCGCCATCATGTTTCATGGGGAGATCTCACAGGTCCACAGCCCGCCGATGCGCGTTCGTTTGTCGCTTCGCGCGTGAGGCGCGTTTCCGGTCAGCCGACGATATTCACCAACCGCCCCGGTACCAGGATGATTTTCTTGGGTGTCCGGCCATCGAGGGATTTCTGGACGTTCTCGACCGCTAAGGCACGTTCTTCAGCCAGTTCTTTCGAGACGTCCGAGGGCACGAGAATTTCGCCTCGCTTCTTTCCGTTCACTTGAACGATCAGCGTGATTTCGTCTTCGACGAGCAGGCTCTCGTCGGCCTCGGGCCAGGGCTCGTGGGAGAGGGAGTGCGCGAAGCCCATCAAGGCCCACAGCTCTTCGGCGAGATGCGGCGCCATCGGTGCCAACAAGAGTACGAAGGTCTTCGCGGAGTCGAGGGGAAGGGGCGCATTCTTGGTGATGTCGCGAGAAAAGACCATTAGCTTCGAGATCGCTGTGTTGAAGCGCATCGATTCCAGATCTTCGCCGACCCCGACGATCGTCTGTGCTGTCAGGCGGCGCTGATCCTCGGTCCCCGCGCCGTCTGCGGGTGCGCGATAGGTCTCGTCTTCGTCGTTTCCCTCGTGGAAGAGACGCCAGGCGCGTTGGAGAAATCGGTAGATGCCTTGGATGCCGTCGGTTGACCAGGGTGCCGCTTTCTCGAGTGGGCCGATGAACATTTCGTAGAGCCGCATCGAATCCGCACCGTGTTCGCGGATGACATCGTCTGGGTTGATGACGTTGCCCCGGCTCTTGGACATTTTTTCGACGACGCGTTCGAGTTCGAGGTTCGCGTCGGCTGGGTGGATAGGCGTGCCCGCGTCGTCGTAGGTGACTTCGCCGAGTTGAATCCAGCGCACCTTGAGCGCGCGGCCGTCATCCCTTGCGACCGGCCCCTGATCGGTCTCGCGCACGTCCTTCGACGCATAACGCGCGATGGATTGTTTCTTCTCATCGGCGTCGTCAGTGACGTCAGTGACGTTGTCGTCGTAGTAGCGAAAGCTCTCTCCGAGAATCATGCCCTGATTGATGAGTTTCTGGAACGGCTCCTTCGTGTGCACCAGGCCAAGGTCGAAGAAGACCTTGTGCCAGAACCGCGAGTAGAGCAGATGGAGGACCGCGTGTTCGGCACCGCCGACATAGAGGTCGACGGGCATCCAGTAGTTCTCGGCTTCCGTCGACCACGGCGCCTCGTCGTTCATCGGATCCAGGAAGCGAAGAAAATACCAACAGCTACCCGCCCATTGCGGCATCGTGTTCGGGTCGCGCAGAACGGGGCGACCCTCGGCGTCGGTCGTTTCAATCCAATCCTGAACGCGTGCCAGGGGTGCTTCGAAGTTCTCGCCGGTCGGCTTGAAATCCTCGAGGTCGGGCAGGGTGAGTGGCAATTCGGATTCGGGGACGAGTGCGATCCCGCCGTCCGCATGGTGGACGACCGGGAAGGGCTCGCCCCAATAGCGCTGGCGACTGAAGAGCCAGTCGCGAAGCTTGTAGGTGACGGTCCCGCTTCCGACCTGTTCGGTCTCGAGCCATTCGATCATCTTGCTCTTGGCGTCCGTCGTCTCCAGTCCGTCGAGAAAATCTGAGCCTGTGGCCCGGCCGGCCCCGGTCCAGGCGGCTTCTTCGATGTTGCCACCCTCGACGACTTCCTTGATTGGAAGATCGAAGGTTCGCGCGAATGCCCAATCGCGTTCGTCGTGGCCGGGCACAGCCATGATCGCGCCCGTACCGTATCCGGCGAGTACGTAGTCGGCGATCCAGATCGGAATGTCGTCACCGTTTACGGGGTTGCGTGCCGTGGCACCGGTTGCGACACCGGTCTTGTCGCCGGTATCGGCCATGCGCGCGCGTTCGCTTCGGCGTGCAGCGCGGCCGACGTAGTCTTGAACGGCGTTGCGTCGCTCGTTCGTGGTGATCGCGTCGACGAGGGGGTGCTCGGGCGCGAGGACCATATAGGTCGCCCCAAAAAGCGTGTCCGGTCGCGTCGTAAAGACTTCGATCTCCGTCGCCTCTCGTTCGTTCACTGGAAAACGCACGTGCGCGCCTTCCGAGCGACCGATCCAATCGCGTTGCATTTTCTTGATCGGCTCGGGCCAGTCGAGGTCGTCGAGATCCTCGATCAGACGATCGGCGTATTGCGTGATGCGCAACATCCATTGCTTGAGCGGCAGGCGCACGACGGGGTGTCCGCCGACCTCGCTCTTTCCGTCGATAACTTCTTCGTTTGCCAGAACCGTTCCCAGTTCCGGGCACCAATTGACAGGGACTTCGGCTTCGTAGGCGAGTCCACGTTCGAAGAGCTTGCGAAAGATCCACTGCGTCCAGCGCACATAGCGTGGATCGGTCGTGTCGATCTCTCGCGACCAGTCATAACTGAAACCGAGCGACTGGATCTGTCGCTTGAAATTCTGGATGTTGCGTTCGGTCGTGATGCGAGGGTGCGTGCCGGTCTTGATCGCGTATTGCTCGGCGGGCAGGCCGAAGGCATCCCATCCCATCGGATGGAGCACATTGAACCCGCGCATCCGCTTGTAGCGCGCGACGATATCGGTCGCGGTATAGCCCTCCGGATGACCGACATGCAGGCCGTCGCCGGAGGGGTAGGGGAACATGTCGAGCACGTAGTATTTCGGGCGCGAAGGGTCGATCTCGGCGCGGAAGGTCGCGTTCTGCGCCCAGTACCGCTGCCACTTTTTTTCGATGCGAGTGGGGTCGTAGGCCATGGCTCGCAGAGAATGGGGTGGTCCACGGTTTTCGTCAACGAATTCCGACGATTACATACTTTTCACGGACGCTTTTCGGAGACGCCGCTACCCTCGCAGCCATGGCTGCTCAATCCGACGACATGACCGTTTTCGTTGTTTCAGATGGAACCGGAGATACCGGGAGTGCGGCGGTTCGCGCGGCGATGATCCAATTTCGGAATCGTTGGCGATTGCGCGTCTTTCGTGACGCACGAACCGTCTCCGAGGTGCGTCGTGTCATCAAGCAGGCAGAGAAGGTCGGAGCGCTCGTCGTTTTCAGCCTGGTCGAGGGCGAGGTCGTCGAGGCGTTGATGCACGAGGCCGAAGAACGCCATGTCGTCGCCGTTGATCTGCTCGGCCCGCTGATCATGCGTGTTGCGCAGCGGTTGCATGTCGAACCGCGCCACCAGCCGGGCTTGCTTCACGGATTTTCGGATGACTATTTCGACCGGGTGGAGGCTGTCGAGTTCGCGGTTCGCCACGACGATGGCGCCAATCTGAAGACGCTCCATGAAGCGGATATCGTTCTCACCGGCGTCTCGAGAACTTCAAAGACACCGCTTTCGATGTATCTCGCCCAGCGTGGTTACAAGACCGGCAATGTGCCTCTCATTCCGGGGCTCGATCCACAAAAGGAGTTGTTGGAACTCGATTCGAGTCGGGTCTTTGGGCTGACCGTGGATCCGGCGACCCTGCTTTCCGTCCGGACTGCTCGCTTGCGATCCATGCGCGCACCGTCCTCGACGGACTACACGGACCCGGATCAAGTCATGCTGGAACTCGACCGTGCTCGCAAGCTGTGTCGTCAGCAAGGCTGGCGCATGATCGACGTGAGTGGCCGAGCTGTCGAAGAGAACGCGTCGAAGATCATTGATGCGCATGCTGACGCGTTTGGAGCGACGAACCGCTAGCCTCGGCCTGTGGCCGTCGACGGCTTTTCGCTTCGAACCTGGACTTGAGCCGCTTTCGGGGATTGAAAATTGGATTCGAACAACCCGCGCTCATCGCCCTATCAGCTCGTGCCGAGTACCGTGGCGTTACTCCTCTTTGGCGTCTTCTCGCAGTTGTTCCTGACGAGGCTCGCCGCCAGACTGCCGAAGCAAATTTTCTTCGAATCGAGCTATACGATCGGTCTTCTCGATTTGGGACCAATTGCGATCGTGATCGGGATCGCGTCCGTCTCATTCCTGGTCTGGCTCTTCAGTCCCTTCGGCCGCGGACATCTCGCTTGGGACCGGATCGATTCCTCGCGCGGATTGCGTTGGCCAATCCTAGTCACGGCGCTGGCGCTAGCCTGGGCCTACGCGGGCTATCGATACAACTACTACTACGATCAGGCGCATCTCTGGGACCGATTGCTGATCGTCGTGTTGCTCCTCGGAATATTGCGCTCGCCATTCCTGATTCCTTTCTTCCTCTTCGAAGTGTTGGTCGGCCGGGCGCAATTCGACCATCCGTTGATTGCGAAAATTCCGATCGGCGACGAACTGCCTCTACGGGTGCTAGGCATAGTCTTCGGGTGCGCTCTATGGAACGGCCTGCTCGATGGGTTGGCCATGATCGAGTCGAAGGGCTGGTTGAAGGTTCCGGCCAGACTGCTGGCGTCTTCCCGAATTCGAATGCACGCCCTGGTCTTTTCGATCCTTTGCATGATCGGTTTCTACTATTCCGTCGCAGGACTCGGGAAGTTGATGCTTGGGGACAATCCCCTGGACTGGTTGAGATACAGCCACATGGAGAACCTCTTCATGTCAAGCCATCTGAATGGCTGGCTCAGCTTTCTCAGTGAAGCGCAAGCGCTCCAGATGGCCGAGTTCATCGGCGCCCTCCATCTACCCTTCACGATCATGACGCTGATCTTCGAGTTGGGCATGGCCTTCATTCTGGTTCGTCAGCGCGGGACATGGCTGCTCCTTGCGGCGATCTCGGCGATGCATTGTGGGATCGTCATCAGCTCCGGAATCATCTTCTGGAAATGGTTGACGTTGGATCTCTCAATGCTGGTGTGGCTATGGCTTCGCCGAGACGATCAAGAACTGGGCCGCATGTACTCGACTTTCAACGGATTCTTTTCGGTTGTCGCCATTGGCGGACTGGTCGTTCTAGTCAGCATGAACCAATTTGCCTGGTGGAACACCAAATGGACCATGCTCTATGAGATCGAAGTGCTCGACGAGGCCGGTGAAATCTATCGGGTCAACCATGCGGATTTTTCCCCTTACACGCTCTTTGATCTGTACAAGCCTAAGGACCGTGAGGCCCATACCTACGCCTTTGGCATGACTTTCGTTCAGAAAGTGATGCAGTCTTTCGAGGATGCTGATCCGGAGAATCTGAAGAGATTTGGGAGTGGAGAACCCGGTCGAATATTCGGTCGCGGGAAGACGCGTGGGGCTCGCGTCTTCAGTGACTTCATGACCCGATATTTCAGAAGCAGAAATGAACACCCGGGTCGACGAGTCCCGCCGTTCCTCATCCCAGCGCCAGCTCTGCACAACCGCTTCTTGAGTGGTCCGGATATCTACCGGGACCAGAGTCCTGTCGTTGAAGTGCGTCTGCGCTTCAAGGAGATCTACTACACGGGCTCCGAGTTGTGGAAGATGCGTGATGAAGTCATCTATTCGATCCCGATCTCGCCGGCCAAAGAACGGGAGTGATTTTGTCGTCGGTTTCGTTGCTCTTGTCGACATTGCGAGTCGACAGTGTTAGTCGGAGCTATCAATCGATGTGGCCGCGATCGATTCTCAATAGGGCCGGAGTGAGCAGGGCGGCGGAGAATAGACCGGTTGCGATGACGATGTATTGGAGAACCGAATAGCCATTGGCCTCCACCAGGCCGCCGGTCGCGGCTGGGCCGAGCGCCCCCCCGATCCCGGCGAGTCCAGTTCCAATCGTCGCCCAGCGACCACGTCGGTCGAGGGTGGCGAGGGCTCCGATGAAATAGGGCATCGAAAACGCGAAGAAGAACGACCACCCTGCGTTGGCCAGGATGTAGGGCAGAGGCGTCGTGGACTCGACCAATGCGTAGACGGCGAGCGAGGTACCCAGGATCGATAGAAGAAGTGGTGCCGTTCGCCCTCTTTGGGTATTGAGGACGGTGGCGAGGGCAGCCCCGGCCAGGCCGGTCAGTGCCGTGAGGGCCAGGACCCAGGAGATCTCGGAAACCTCGAGTCCCGTAGTCAGCCCGATCTGAACGGTAAAACTCCAGACGGCATTTTGGCCTAACATGCTGATGAAGACGGGGGCCAGGATCAGCAATGCCACGCGGGTGTTTTGTGTGCGCGGCTCGATTGTGGCGGCTCGTCCGGTTGGCTCGTCCGGGGAACTCGAAGCGGCAAGGCTTCCGACGAGCGGGAACGCCAGCAGGGTCAGTCCGGCAGCGGCGGCAAATGCGCCGGCGGCACCGAAGCTTTCGATCGCCATGCCGATCGGACCGGCGGTGAGCGCACCCACGAGCGCGATGACGAATCCGATCGCCCCGAAAAGGCGCTCCGGGTTGCGCGAGCCAGCGGCCGATGCGGTGGCGGCGGCGCCAGCGAGCCCGGCCCCCGCCCCGGCGATTAGCCGAAGCCCGAGCAGGGGGAAAAAGTCGACGCGGAGCATAGAGGCAAGTTGGGCGACCACGACCAGGAGCAGGCCGAAGGCGGCCATTCGGCTTCTCGATCCTCGGGTGAGCCAACCGGATACGGCGATGGCAGCGGTCGCAGCCGCGAGTAGTTCGGCGGAGCTGAGCCAGGCCGCCAGCTTCTCGCCGAAACCCCGGTCGGCCACGAAGGCGGACAAGACAAGGGGCGCGATGCCAACCAGGAATGAGCGGGGCATGTCTGCAGCGATGACGGCGATGAAGAATCGCAGCCCGACTCCCGCGACCTGGCGCGTCGCGGGGGAGTGGGCTTCGGCATCGTTCATTTCGGCAAGTCTACTGGGTTCTGACCCGCTGGGTGATGCGGCGGAAGAGCGAATCTGGTCAAAGACTCGCCAGGGGCAACTCGACACCGAAGCGGGTTCCATGACCGGTCCGGCTCTCGACGTCCATCGAACCGCCGTGATCGCGGACGATTCCGTGGGCGACACTCAGGCCCAGTCCGCTTCCGCCTTCCCTGATCCGAGTGGTGTAGAAGGGGTCGAAGATCTGGGCACGATCGGCCTCCGAAATGCCACAGCCGTCGTCCTGGATTTCGATTCGTGCGCGCGCGTCGAAGGTCGAGAGGCTGACGTCGACCTGTTTTGAAGCGGGCTGGGATTCGATCGCATTGCAGAGGAGGTTGATCAGGACCTGCTCGATCTCGATCGGATTGACATCGACCCAGAGCGGCTCGAGATGACCGGAAATTTCGATCGTGATGGAGGTTTCGCCCGCATAGCTGATCGCGAATTCCCGTGACCGGCGAACGATCTCCACGAGGTTCTCTCGACCCGTCGTGGGCGTTTCTCGAGCGGAGAAATGCAGAAGGCTGCGAACGATCGTGCCGCAACGCGTCGCTTGCTCGATGTTGTCCTTCAAGGTCTGCTTAACGTTTTCGAGATCGTTGTCTTCCAGAGAGATCAATGCGAATTGAGAGCCGGTCAGGATCGAACCGATCGGATTGTTGATCTGATGCGCGATACCCGCTGATAGGGTCCCGGCCGATTCGAGACGATCCCGGTGGCGCGTGGTCATCTCGGCCAGTCGAAGACTGCTCGTGTCCCTCAGGATGGCCGTGAAACGTAGTTTTCCCGATTCATCGAAGTAGCAACGTGAGCACAACTGTAGATGGAGCCAATCATCCCGCTTGCGACGGATGCGCAGGGGCAGGGCGCGGGTCGCTCCTGGATGCGCCGCCGAGAAGCGGTAGAGCTCAATGAGATCCTCGAGATCATCAGGATGGACCAGCGAGAGATATCCTATTCCCAGAAAATCGCTCTCTGGTCGACCCAGGACCTCTTCGCAGTTGGGGCCGATGTATTCGCAGAAGCCCTTGTCGCCGAAGTCCATCAAGACATCGCCGAGGGATTCGACGATTGAGCGGTAGCGGGCGGCCTGCTTATCGAGTTGATCTCTCGAGTGGTGTGCTTCCTGAACCGCCAAGGCGCGTGCGCGTTCGAGAATCATCGTCGCGGCATGAACGGCGAGTACCGTCGCGGCAATGATCGGGAAGCGTACGTGATTCCAACTGAGGACCGCGCCGCTGAAGCGATAGTCGTCTGTGCTTGACGCATAGACTGCGGTCGCGGCGACGCCGCCTAACGTCGCAAGGGTCCATCCCGGGGCAGCTCGTGGGCCGGTGACGAGGATCGACATCAATGGAATCAGGGAAGCGACGAGAACCGCGGTCCCCGCTTCCGCTGCGCTGCCGATCATGACGCCGACGCTGAGGGTGAAGACCGTGCCGATGAAGATCTGGCTCATTGCCGGAATGGTGATGCCAGCACGGATGCCGATCAGAATCGCAGAATGGGTTACTCCGACCAGGATCCCGTATGCGACGCCGAGTGGCGTGCCGCGAAGGACTTGCACCGTGATTGCGGCGAGTGAGACGCCGCAGAAGATGAGTGCGAATCCAACGAGGATTCGGGCGCGGCTCCGCTCTTCGATGTCTACGTGTCGTAGGGAAGCCGGGAGGATCGCATCGAGGATGTCCAGAATTCGAGAAGGGGCTGTGTTCTGACGGAACTGCGCAGGTTCCGGATCGATCTGAGTCATGGGCGTCCTGGATCAGGAGGTCCTCTTAGCGAACCACTGTCCAAAACCTAGCACTCGATTGTTGCCTGTGGGAAGGCGATCGAATCGACTCGCTAGCGCGCCGCCGCTGGGGAAACCTTGGGCCCATCGAGATATTTCGCCTGCACGTAGGTCAGCCTAATCCCGACGATCAAGACGCCGATGGCTTCGTCCCCGTCCATGATCGGGACCGAAATCTGGATCGCGTTCGTCTTTGTACTTTGATCAAACTCGATTCTCCCAACGAAAACTTCTCCGGCCCCATCGTTAAAGCTGGCGCCCCATTTCTCCTCATCCCCTTGCCAATAATCGGTCGTGGCCGGATAGGCGGCAACGTTCGCGCCTCGACGATCGGTAAGGAAGGCCTCGGTATAGATCGATTCATTGAAGTCGATCAAGCTCTGAAAATATCGACCGGCTTCGTTCTCTTGCAACGACGTCTTGAATGGCGTGTCGTCATTTGTCGCCTGCCACGCTGCGTCGATTTCTTCGATCTTGCCCTGGGAGAGCGATCTTCGATTCTGCCTTCGGACGGCACTGACGACGACTTCATTGTTGGCGATTTCAGAGATCGTTTCGATTTTCGTTCGAAGCAGTCGTCGCAGCTGGACCTGAGTGAATCCGCCGTTCCCCGATGGGTTGGCCGGGGCGGCGACCGCGACCCCGCCCACCATGAAGCCGGCGGTGACGGCTGCGATCGCAAGGACCCTGAAAACATGGTTCGGCATTGTCATTCCCTTCGGCTCCTCTCGACTCACCTCGGCGGGCTTCGGCGGTGAGCGGTGAGCCTGTCGAGAATTGATCGGGAGATCGCGAGCGAATATTGAACGATGCCGACGTATCGAAAGGGATCGGTTGGTCGGTCGGGCCTGGTATTCGTGACGAACGAGACGGCGCGTGCCTTGAGGGCGAATCGGGGTTGGACTGCCACGTTAGGCAATCAGGGTTTTTCCCTACGAAAACGAAACGATACGAGTGTCACCTAGCGCCGCGCGCCGCCCATGGCGCGCCCACTCGGGAAATGCGTGGAATTCTTGCCTACCGGCTACTCGCCTTGATCTGGGGAGCTTGTTCCTGGTTCCTCTGGATCGGTGGTATTCGGCGATTGGGCGACCTTGAGGGAGTCGAAGGCCTGCCTCCTCGGCTGGACGGGGCAGCGCGAAATGAAGGCCCAGGGCGTCCAGATTTCGCAGCCTGCGCTCCGGGCGCGCCCTGCGACCTTCCGGTCCGCGCTGACGACGACCAACTGATCGGGATTCTGGGCTCGGCGGGCACGCCGCACGATCCAATCGTCGGCGGATTCAACGAAGACGCTGTGGACGGTCGGTCCGCGTGAAGCACTCGTGATCGGCCGGACGACGGGCTCGGCCCAAACTGACCAGGCCGGCTGCCCGCCATCGAAGGCGACCCAGATTTCGACGGGCTCGCTCTGCCAGGTACTGATGCGACGAAGCAGGCGTTCTCGCTCGACGCGGCGCCACCAGCCCTGTTCGCGCTCCTTCCCGAGCAGCACTGCGTGCAAGACATTGAATGCATCCACGAGAATGACGCGCCGTTTTTCCGGGGCCCTCGTGGCCGCACTTGGCGTATCTGAAGGCGTATCTGAAGGGGCGATAGAGGGCGCAATAGAGGGCGCAACAGAGGGCGCAACAGAGGGCGCAACAGAGGACGCAATAGAAGGCGCAATAGAAGCCGGCGACGAAGACGAGCGGCTCAAGGGGCTCTCTGACTCGTTGGGCGCGAACTCCGCATCGATCATCGCTTCGACCTCTGGCGAATCGCTTCGGGCCATGGCTCGCTCTGCTCTCCCCATTGTCCTGCCGGCGACCAGACCGCCGGCACCGCCGCATCGTACCGGTCCTGAATGGGATCGGCGCGTTCGAGTTCGACGAGCGCCCAACCGAGGCCAAAGACGACGGTCGCTAGCAGCGTAACGACTGCGTCGACCCAGCTTTCGGATCGGCTCTCACTCGGCCTCTCCGCCACTTTCTCGCCGTCGCGGTCGCCCTCGTCGGGGCAATCGCGATGCGTTCCACGACGCCTTTGAATCGATCTTTCAATCGACTTTCCCACCG
>CAZMFM010000054.1:29022-33500 GCA_964565565.1 uncultured Spirochaetaceae bacterium
CGACTTTCCCACCGGCTTTCTCACCGACTTTCCCACTGGCTTTCCAGCCGATCTTCCAGTCGGTCCTCCAGCCGATCCTCTTGTCGGTCTTCCTGTCGATCTTCCGACCAATCGTCCAGCCGATGATTTCACGTCGATCTCCTCCCTGGCTTCATGGGTCGGATCGTCGGTCGATCCGTTGTGCGATGTCGGCATCATGGGACCGGGGCGTGACAGGGACGGTCATGGCGGGGACAGCCCCCACCAAACGATTGCTTGCGAAGGGTCGTGGCTTGCCTTATCCAAGCTTGAGATGGCCCAACAAGAGTCGATCGATCGAAATAATTCAGCCCGATGTCGGCGGGTCGGTCTCGTGCAGATGCGCTGTGAGCCGGACCCCGACCGCAATCTCAGCCACGCGCAGGATGCGGTGGCCGATGCGGCGCGCGAGGGTGCCGATGTCGTCTGTTTGCCGGAACTCTTTTTGCGGCCCTACCTCTGTCAGAGTGAGGATCCGAGTCGATTTGATTGGGCGGAGCCGGTTCCGGGGCCGTCGACGGAGGCGCTTTCGAAACAGGCGGCCGATCTGGGTATTTCGCTGATCGCGTCGCTCTTCGAACGGCGGGCGGCCGGGCTCTACCACAATACGGCGGTGGTCCTGGGTGCCGGTGGTCAGATCGTTGGGCGTTATCGCAAGATGCATATCCCCGACGATCCGCTCTACTACGAGAAATTCTATTTCACCCCCGGCGATCTCGGATTCCGTGCGCATGCGACCGAAGCCGGTTCGCTCGGCGTCTTGATCTGCTGGGACCAATGGTTTCCGGAGGCCGCTCGTGCGACCGCACTGGCCGGTGCAGAACTGCTCTTCTACCCGACTGCGATTGGTTGGCAATTCGATGAGGGCGAAACGATCGACGAGGCACAACGCGACGCCTGGCAGACGATTCAGCGCAGTCATGCGATCGCGAACGGTCTTTTCGTCATCGCGGTGAATCGCGTTGGCCACGAGCGGCTCGAGGGGGCGGCCGGTGATGGGATTCGCTTCTGGGGTAGCTCGTTCGTTGTCGATCCATTCGGACGAATTCTGGCGCAGGCGCCGGAGGACGAAGAAGCCGTCCTGGTCGTCGAATGCGATCTCGGACAGATCGAGCGCGTTCGTCGCGATTGGCCCTTCCTTCGCGATCGACGGGTCGACGCGTACGGCGGGCTGGCGGAACTGTATCTGGATGACGGCCTTGCTGGGAACGAGGATCCTGTCGGGGACGAAGATCTAGCCGAAACGACGACTGGGTCGGAAGACGATTGATGGCGCTCCGGTCGCCGTCCGGCGTCGAGACGAACGCTGGTGGGACGCGCGAAAGCGGCCAGCGGCGTGCCGGCCTTCGTTGGCCAGCCGAATGGGAAGCCCATCGTGCGACCTGGCTCTCTTGGCCGCATAACACCGAAACCTGGCCCGGCTGCCTCGACGCGGTCGAAGACGCCTTCGTCGAAATCGTTCGCACGCTGCTGGCGGGGGAAGCCGTCGAAATCCATGTCCTCGACGAAGCGATGGCCGGACGCGTGCGTGAGCGACTGCGCAAAGGCGGCGTCGGGGACTCGGAGGCGGTGCGGCTCCATGTCGTCGAGACCGACGATGCCTGGATCCGGGACCATGGCGGCGTGTTCGTCGTCGAAGGGGAGGGCGGATCGTCGTCGCGTCGGCTGATCGATTTCGAATTTGATACCTGGGGCGGGAAATATCCACCCTGGCAGCGTGATGCGAAGGTCCCGGCAGAGATGGCGCGGATTGCGGGCGTTCCGTCGACGTGTTCGGCCATGGTTTTCGAGGCCGGCTCGGTCGACGGTGACGGCGAGGGCACGATTCTGACCACCGAGTCCTGCCTGCTGAATCCGAATCGACGACGGTCCGGGCAGGATCGGTCGCGCGCGGCGATGGAGGGCTTTCTGGCCGAGACGCTGGGTGCGAAGAAGGTTTTGTGGTTGGGGGATGGGCTGCAGGGCGATGACACCGATGGGCATGTCGACGATCTGACGCGCTTCGTCGCGCCCGGACGGGTTGTGACGGTTGTTTCCAGCGATCCCGCCGATCTGGACTATCCGGTTCTGGCCGAGAACCGGGATCGACTTGCCAAGATGTCGGATGCCGCCGGTCGTCGGCTCGAAGTCATCGAGCTTCCGACTCCCGATCCCCTCACCGGTCCGGACGGTCGACTCCCGGCGAGCTATGCAAATTTCTATTTCTCCAACGCAGCCGTGCTCGTGCCGACATTCGGCGTCGATCAGGACCGCGAAGCCTTATCGATACTCGAATCGGTGGTTCGCGACCGGCCGGTCGTGGGGGTTCCGAGTCAGAAACTCATCCTGGGACTGGGTGCGGTGCATTGCCTCACTCAGCAGGAGCCTTCACCGAAATTGGTCGCCTCCGATTGATCGAGATTCCAGTGCGGGAATCTTGTCAGGGCCTCAGTCCCCGTGGGATCGATGCGTCTCGGATCAGATTGAATTCCAGGATCGAGATGGATCCCACGATCATCTTTCAATTACGCAACACATTCGTTAAAACCCTGATGCGTTGGGTTTGCGGCCGCCTCGGAAGGCCAGACCCGGCGCAAGAGTTTGGCTTGGCGCTTGGAATCCGGAATCCGACGAAGTTGGATCAAGCCGGATCAGGTTGGGCCAGGCTGGACTGAGTCGGACCTAGTGCGAACAACTCCGAAGAAATCCGAACCAGGATAGGAAAGGGTAAGCGATGGATGTTTCCCGGCATGACATCGTCATCGTCGGTGGCGGTGGAGCGGGCCTCCGAGCAGCAATTGAAGCTGCGGAGAAGCACCCGACCGCGTCGATCGCACTCGTCTCGAAGGTCTACCCGATGCGGAGCCATACCGTATCGGCAGAAGGCGGCGCTGCGGCGATCGCACGCGATGACGACAGTCTAGAACTCCACGGCTACGACACGGTCAAGGGTTCCGACTTCCTCGGCGACCAGGATTGTATTCAATACTTCGTCGAACAAGCGCCCAAGGAATTGGCGCTACTCGAGAACTGGGGCTGCCCCTTCTCTCGAAACGAAGACGGAACGGTCGCGACTCGCGCCTTTGGCGGCATGACGACGAAGCGAACCTGGTATGCGGCTGACAAAATCGGTTTCCACATGCTTCATGCGCTCTTTCAACATTCGATGCGCTTCAAGAACATCGTTCGCTACGACGAATATTTCGTTTCCAAGCTGCTTGTCGAGGACGGGGCCTGCCGCGGCGTCGCAGCACTCGATATCCGGACGGGTGAGTATTCGACGATCCTCGGTCGCGCGGTCATCCTGACAACGGGTGGTGGCGGCAAGATCTTTCCGTTTACGACGAACGGGACGATCAAGACGGGGGACGGAATGGCCCTCGCCTATCGCGCCGGCGTCCCGCTCAAGGACATGGAATTAGTCCAATACCACCCGACGGGATTGCCGGGAACAGGCATCCTGATTACGGAAGCAACCCGCGGAGAAGGCGGCTATCTCCGGAACTCGAAGGGTGAGCGCTTTCTTGTCGAATACGACTACGGCGTCGGCAACAAGGCCGAGCTCGGTCCACGCGACATGATTTCCCGGGCCATCGTCCAGGAAATCGAAGCCGGTCGCGGACTCGGGGGCGCCTACGGCGACCATGTTCATCTCGACCTCACCCATCTCGGGGAAGAGAAGATCAATTCGCGTCTGCCCTTCGTTCGGGAATTGGCGAAGGTCTATATCGGCGTCGATCCTGTGACCGAACCGATTCCGATTCGCCCGGTCGTTCACTACATGATGGGCGGCATCGATACGGACATTCACGGCGCAACGGAAATGCCCGGTCTATACGCGGCGGGCGAAACGGCCTGTGTTTCGATCAACGGTGCCAACCGTCTCGGCTCGAATTCGCTTACGGAATGTCTGGTCTTTGGTGCTGCGGCTGCGAACCACGCAATGGACTTCGCGAAGGGCTCCTCCGAAGGCAACGAAGCGTCGCTGCGCGCGCAGGTAGAAGAAGAAGCCGGGCGAATCGAAAATCTTCGTGGGCGCAAAAAGGGTGGCGAACGGATTTCGGAGATACGCCGTGAGTTGAACACGACGATGGAATCCGGCTTTGGCGTCTACCGAGAGCAAACGACGATGCAGGCCGGCGTCCGCGAGACGGCACAGCTTCGGGGACGTGTGGCCGACCTTCGACTCGAAGACGAGAGCAAGGTCTTCAATACCGAGCTGATCACTGCCCTCGAACTAACGAATATGGTCGAAGTCGCCGAGGTCCTCGCGGTCTCGGCGGCCCACCGCAAAGAGTCCCGAGGCGCACATACGTGCAAGGACTTCACGACCCGAAATGACCAGGAATATCTCTATCACACCATGGCGCGACACGATCCGGCCGGACCTAGGTTGGGCAAGAAGGATGTCGTGCTAGGGAAGTGGGAGCCGGAGGAGCGGAAGTACTGATGGCCGAAAAGACGATCGTCATCACGCGGTT
>CAZMFM010000055.1:0-1529 GCA_964565565.1 uncultured Spirochaetaceae bacterium
CGGTGGTGGGCCTAATAGAAGGTAGAAAGAAAGGTAGAGGTAGCGAAAGATGGAAGGGCCCAAAGAACGGTTGGTACGAAGATCGATGGCAACGTCGATGGCAGATTCAAAGCGCTTCGTCGACGACGCTCATCGGGCCCGGACCAAGATCAGCCAGCAATTGATCGCGAACACTTTCGAAGACGGGTCGTTTCTCTTCGTCGACCGGTGCACCCGCCGGGCTGGCGATTCTCATCGGGTCGACGTAGCGACCGTCCTTCTTGACCCGGAAACAGACGTGTGGGCCGGTGGAGAGACCGGTACTCCCGACATAACCGATCAACTGTTTTTGATCGACGTGATCCCCAACGGAAAGGTCGCTGGCGAACTTCGAGAGGTGCGCATAATGCGAGGTATAGCCGCCTGCATGGCGAATTCGAACGAGATTCCCCGACGCACCGGCGCGGGCCCGATACTCGACAACCCCGTCCGCAACCGCCCAGATCGGCGTACCGCGTGGTGCGGCATAGTCGATTCCGGGATGGGGGCGGGTCACCTTCAAGATTGGATGGGGTCGCGCGCGCGTGAAGCGTGAGCTGATTCGACTGAACTCGAGGGGCGCGGCGAGGAAGGCGCGTTCGACGGACGAGCCATCGGGTCTGAAATAGGCCCCAGCACCGTGCTCATTCTCGAAGTAGACGACCGTGTACTCGCCCACATTTCCATTGTAGTGACCGGCGAGTACGCGCCCGGGCCGAACGTAGATCTCATCGCCGTCATCGTTGCGACGGTAGAGCCGTTCATAGAGAATCTGGAATTCGTCACCGGGATGGACGTTGCGGCTGAAGTCGATGTCCCAGGCGAGGATTCGCGCGAATTCGCTAGCCAGGGAGCTTTGCTCGCCCAGGGCCAGAACCGCCCCGTAGAACGACGAGTCGACGACGCCGGCAATCTTTGCAATTTGCGGGCGGAGTTCTGCCCTTTCCTGTCGGACCGTGTATCGCGTGCCTTCCCAGGCCAGGTAGAAGCTTTCTTCCGGGCCTTGTGAATAGCGGAAGTCGAGCACCCGGCCGTCCGAGTCCTGGCCGAGTCGATAGGCATCGCCCGGGCGCGAACGACGAAAGTCGAAGACCTTTCGCATTTCGCTCGCGATCAGATGAATGGTGCCGGGCGATATCCCCTGGCGTCGCAGGGACGACCCGAGACTCTCGCCGGACTCGATCTCACCTCGCGTCACCATCGTCAGGGACTCGACCGCGGCGCCAGACTCGCTCGAACGATGAATCGGCAAGGAGTCGATCGAAATCGGAGCGTATTGGGCAACCACCTGTTCCGATGAGTCATCGGAGATCATCACTTCGACTCCGGCGACCTTCCGAGAGCTCGCGCCGGCCACTTCCGACTCAGCCACTCGCAAGGATGCAGTCACCACGCCGACTCCCGACGTTGAGGCTGACGCAGACACGACAGACGTAGTCGATTGGTCGACACGCAGATCACCGGCGGCCGAAACATCCGGCAGGCGGTTGGCGATGGCGTTGGAACTGGCG
>CAZMFM010000055.1:1629-32850 GCA_964565565.1 uncultured Spirochaetaceae bacterium
ACTGGCGGCTTCGGCCTCGGTCGCAGCCGCTCCCAGGTCGGCCGTCGTGGTCACGTCGCCACCCAATTGACTTCCGGCACCGAAGCCAATGATCAGGCCAACAAGAATCATCATCCAAGCGAGGCCACCGGAACCACCGGCCCACGGCCATGCGCCATCAGACAATCGGGCCTTGGTCAGCTTGCTCATGAACCTGCGCAGACTTTCGCGGCCGAGCGGCCGGCTGAAAGGCTCGAATCGCATACAATGCTCCTGGGGGCTCTCACTCCGGCGCTATATTTAGCCCGATCGCTCCGCTGATGCACCGGGAGCAATCCACACAGCCAACTCAAATTCGTATCGTTTTCACCTCATGCCTACTGCTCGGCGGGAATCACATGTCATCCGGAAATTCTCGTTCGCGGTCCGTCGCGCTCGCCGCATTGGTGCTGGCCGTCCTCGTCGCCATGGATGCACGGGCACTCTGGCCCTTTGATGGCCTCTTCCGCCGTCCTTCCCTGGAAGAGCGCGCGACCGCGCTGCTCTCCGAGGCGATCCAGACGCGAACCGTCAATCCACCCGGAAACGAGAAGGCGCTGGCTCGGAAGCTGGCTGCCGAGCTAGGCCGCGCTGGGATCAAGAACAAGGTCGTCGAGACGCCCAGCCCAGACGGTGGACCCCCGCGTGCCGCCGTCTGGGGTCGCCTCCAAGGCACCGGAGATCGCCCAGCACTGGTGCTCCTCTCGCATCTCGACACCGTCCCCGCAGTCCCCAGCGAATGGAGCGTCGACCCCTTCTCGGGCAAGATCTGGGACGGATTCGTATGGGGGCGTGGTGCCCTCGACGCCAAAGGCGCGACGATCGCCCACCTGATGACGATCATTACTCTCGCGGAAGCAGACTCCCCGCTCTCCCGCGACATCATCTTCCTGGCCACGCCCGACGAAGAAACCGGCGGCCAGGACGGTGCCGGATGGATTGCCCAGAACCGACCGGAACTCGTCGAGGGCGCGGGTTTCCTGCTCACAGAGGGCGGTGGAATTCGACCCGCCTCCGCGATCGACAAGAAACGACCCGCGCTCTGGGGGGTATCGCTTACAGAGAAGGCGCCCTGTTGGCTCGAACTCCGTTCGCATGGCCGGGCCGGGCATAGTTCGACGCCGACCCCCGACGCCTCGGTGCCACGATTGATCGCCGCCCTCGATCGAATTCGGCGCGCCGAATCCCCCGTCCGAGTGACGGACGAGGTCGCACAGATGTTTGCGGCGATGGCGCCCTTCGCTCCGGAATGGGACCAGGCCGGATTTGCAGATCTGTCGCGGGCACTCGAGAAGGACGATGCCTTCCGGCGGCGCTTTCTCGACAACCCCGGACAGAATGCGTTGGTACGCAATACGGTGTCGATCACGGTTCTCGAGGGTGCACCGAAAACGAATATTGCCCCGGGGCTCGCGCGCGCGGAACTCGATGCACGGCTACTGCCCGGCGAGAGTTGCGAGGCGTTCGCGGCTTCGATCGAACAATTGATCGACGAAAGTTCGATCGAGGTCAAGATCATCCTGAGCTTCCCGGCACGCGCCTCTTCGCCGGACTCGACGCTCTATCGTGCCATCGCCCAGGTCGCGGCCAACCAGGAGAACCCGGGCATAGTCGTTCCAAGAATGATCGGTGGCTTCACGGACGCCCATTGGTTTCGGGAACTCGGGATCGTGTCCTACGGCTTCCTCCCGCGCGCCGTCGCCCGGGAAAACGCCCGCCGCGTCCACGGAATCGACGAGCGCGTCCGAATCGAAACGCTGACCCAAAGCATCGAACTCACCCTCGAAATCGTACGAACCTTCGACGCCCTCGACAGCCTCGGCGCGCCCGCCGCATCCGACTAACGCCGATTAACGCCGACTAACTCCGCCCCAACACGAAAGCCCCTTCCTGCCCGCCAAGCGCAGCGACAAAAGGACCGGCTAACGCAGCGCCTGAATCGCCTTGTGCAGATCCTCGAACAAGGGCTCGACGTCCTTTTCTTCGAGACACGAGAACGCCACGCGGATATCGGTCGGGCTCGTCGCGATCAGCCCGACACCAAATTCTTCGAGCAGGTGCAGGCGCAGCTTCTCGGCATCGACGCCCTCGACCTTCACCAACATGAAATAGCCACTGTTGAAGGGGTAGACCTTCCAACTCTCCGCGAATCGAGACTCGTTCGCGACTTCGAAGACCCGCTTCGCCCGCGAAGCCAGGGTCGTGCGCTTCTCCTCGCGCTCGTCAGCCAGATTCGGGGACGCAAGCGCGCGCTCAACCAGGGTCTGCGAAAGCTGCGGCACGTTCGAAACGCCCCCACGAATCGCCCCGCGAACCTTCGCATCGAGCACTTCACAGACGACCTCCGCCGTCTCCGGACGTCCCGGCCCAAACGTAATGAAGCCGCAGCGAAGGCCCCAGACAAAGAGTTCCTTGGTCGCGCCATCGAGCTTCACAGCGAGCAGGTTCGGATGCTCTCCAGTCAACTTCCCGAAGAGCGACTCCGTCATCGACTTACCGCCCAGGTGATAGAAAAGGCCGAAATACGCATCGTCACATAACACAACGAGGCGCGTGCCCTTCTCCGCCTGACCAACGAGCGCCGCCGCCAAAGCATCACCTTCCGCCGGCGTCGGCATATATCCGGTCGGATTATTCGGAAAATTCAACAGCACGACGATCTTCTTCCGGCCCTCTTCGCAGGCGTCCGAGAGTTCCTCAAGTCGCTCCGCAAAGCCCTCCGTATTCAGACCACCGTCCGTGGAATAGAAGGGAAAGGTCTCGATCTTCGCGCCGAGATGCACCTCATAGGAGAGTCGATAGTTGCCCCAAAGCTTGTCGGGCATGAGTACGACATCGCCGGGATCGAGAAAAAGCTCGCCGGCCACGGAAAGGCCATGCGTAATGGCACTCGTCACCAGGGGCTGGCCGAAATTCTTGTCGCGCAGAGAGGGATTCTCAGCCAACAATTTTTCGCGCCAACGCGATCGGAGGCCCGGTCGCCCGGCCGGAGGCGCGTAGGTCACGGCATCCGCGGCAGAAACGTCGCCGAGATGCGCACTGATCGAGGGCAGCACCATCGGCCCGTTCGCCTCGGTGGCAATTCCGATCGTCGCGTTGAAGCGATGGGCCTTCTGCTTGGCCTCTGCCGTCTGAGAGATGATGCCTTTCGGAAAATACAATCGCCGTCCGTAAGCGGAGAGCATCGAGAGGACTTCTGGGGCGGCCTCTTCGAGCTTCTCGCGCAAAGCGCGAGCGATCGGATTCAGGTTCTCATCGACTGGACTGGAAGGAGAGGATTTTGAGTTGGACATGACGATTAAGGGGCTCCTAGCGTGTGCCGGGGGCAAAACTTACAGCCGTTTGTGCAGCACGTCCAACAAGTCGGCGTAACCGATCGATCGCCAGAAGGCCTGGCCTTCGCGGTTCCCGGTCGCCACCTGGATTTCGATCCGCGCCACCCCACGATCACGTACCCAGGACGTGGCCTCTTCGACGAGCAAGCGACCAATTCCCTTTCGTCGCACCGCGGGTCGGACCCCGAGGTCCGTGATCTCCGCACGCTCCGTCTCTTCGAGGATCGGCGGCGCGCGATCGATGCGGACGATGCACAGACCGCACAGATCGGCCGGGTCCCCTTGCGAATCGTAGACGAGGATCTCGGCGTCCGGGTCTCGATGCAGGGCGCGCAGCAACTCGCGCAGCTCGCCCTCGGCGACGGGCCCACGGCGCATGCGAAAGAGGGGATCGAGTCCGGCGTGATGCTCGGTGATCAAGCTCCAGAGCGCGGCCACCCGATCGATCTCCTGCATTCGAGCGACACGTACCCGACCCGATGCTGATTCGTCATCCATTTTGGTCATTTCAGCGTCCAGTCCCAGAAGGGCCTCGTTTTCCTTGCGTCGATCCGGCCTCGCCGACGAGTGAGGTAAAGCGGGAAAATCTTTTCCACGTGCGTGCCCAGGCAAGATCGCTTCGGAAGGGGCCTTCACGCCTTCCTCATCGATCGGACCTTTTCCGATTCGTACCGGAACGCCGGGAACACGACGCAATTCAAGAGCTTAAACCACGAGCTGCACTTCGCCTCCGTTCCTTGACGACAGAACCTTCCGTTGGCACGTAGCTTGCGCCATGGTGAACGAGGTAGTCTGCCCGGGCGCGCTGCGCTTCGCACCGTTTGCTCTCTGTCTGCACTGCCGCTGCCGTTCACGTTCTGCGCTCTATGTTGGAAATCATGCCGAAGCTCTGGATCGTTCATCGCAACCCGCAACAACGCGCCAGCCTCGCGCGATTGTCCGGGCTTGCTGAATCCGAGCTCTTCGAGGGCGCGCCAACGGATCCGGACTTCGCCCGCCAAAAGGCGCCGCCCGCCCTGGTGCTAGGCCTCGATGGCGACTTCGAACTCGAGCTCGATTTCGTCCATCGCCATCGCGCGCAACTGGCACAGACCCGCTGGCTGCTGATCACCCAACAACCGGCGGACGCAGCCGAAGCCGAACGCCTATTCCACGCGGTCCAGCCCGAGATCCTGAAGGGTCCGCCGAGTGCGCGATCCCTGCGCGCCTTCCTCGCCAGCGCCATTTCCCATCGAAACGCCGCGAGCCTCGCCGAACGCCAACATCGCACGCGCATCAGCGAGCGCTTCTCCCTTTGGCTCGGAGGCGTCGAAGTCCCTGGCCTGCTGCGCGCGCTCGATCCGTCGCTGGCGTCCCTGCCGCTGCTCGTGCGTGGCGTTCCGGGCAGCGGGCGTTCGCTGCTGTGTCATTACATCGAGATTTTCCGCGGCGCACGTGGCCATGTCCTGCGCCTCCACGGCAGAGATCTCCCCTCGCCGGGCACACTCTTGAAACGCCTCGCCGACTCGGAAGCGCTGACGGGCCAGCAGCCACACTCCGTTTGGATCGATGAGATCGATTCGCTCGGCGCCGCCGCACAGCGCTCACTCGCCGAATTGATCCTGCATGGATCCGCTGAAATCGACCTCGACACGACGAACCTGCGCTGGATCGCGACCGCCGGCCCGAGCGGCCTCGACGATTCGCTCGAAAGCAGCCTCGAACACGCCTTCGCCCCCCTGGCCATCGCGATTCCGTCGCTGCTCGACCATCCGGAGACCCTGGCTTCCTTTGTCGCCGAAGTAGCAAGGGATTGGACGCGCTCGGTGGGCGGCGTCCCGAGAGAATTCGCAGACAGCGCGCTCGTCACCCTCGAAGCCCATCCCTGGACCGCCGATCGGGCCGAACTCGAAGCCGTCTTGCGAACGAGTCTCGCCGCATCGAGCCGCGAGATCCTGGAAGATGTCGATCTGCGCTTTCCGACGGATCGCGCGCCCTGGTCGCCGACGCCTGCCCGCGAATCGGCCGGCGCAAGCACCGCGAACAACTCGACCCTGCAAGCAGCCAACGCGACTCAGCACGACAGCCAGCCAGCGCCTGTCCATGACAGTGCGACTGACCCTGCAGCCGCCGACCCGATCGAGACCTTGATCGAGATCGACACGGCCGACACGGCCGGGCTCGCGGTGGAGGTCAGCGTCGAGGGCGGGGGCGACCGCGGAGAATCATCCGCCGACTCGGCTATCCCGGTCGATGACGCCGGAGCGCTCTCTGACCTCGACGAGATCCGCGAAGCGGTCTTTCTGGAGGCGCCCGCCGATGGCCGCGCCGATCGCGACCGCGCCGCCGACCCGACAACGTCCGTGGATCTCGCGCCGGACGAGAATACGAGTCTGGCCGACGCCGCCTTCGGTCTGGCGAAGGGGCCGTCTGCCCTGATGCAGACGCCCGAGACACCGGGCGCGGACGAAGGACTCGGCTGGCGACGCCTGGCCCGCAGCCTTTCCCACGAGATTCGAAATCCCCTGGTTTCGATTCGAACCTTCGCCGAACTACTGCCCGATAACTTCGAAGACGAGACCTTCCGCGCCCGCTTCACCGAGCTCGTCGGCCGGGACGTCGCCCATATCAGTGACGTGCTGAGCCGCCTCTCGAGCATCGCCGAGCGTGAGAAATTCGAAGCCGAACCCGTCGATGTCTCTGCCTTGATCGAGGATCTGCTCGAAGAACGACGGGAGCGCATCGCCCGCGGACGCCTGCTGGTACTCCGCGAGCTCGAACGCGACGCCCCTCTGGCCTGGGCCGATGCACGCGGCCTCGAGGTCGCCTTGGCCGGGCTGCTCGATCGTGCGCTCGAAGCCCTCCCGGAGCGTGGCGATCTTTTCGTCGCGACTCGACATCTCGCCCGGGGAGCCGACGGCAAGAGCAAGCTGCGAATCCTGTTGCGGCATCACAACCCCATGGCTGGACACGCAGACGATTCCGGTCTCAGCGAACTCGATCCCCGATCAAATGTTCTCGAATACGTCCTGGCGGAGACCGTCGTCGCCTCGAGCGGCGGAACCTTGACCATCGACGCCACCGACGCCCAAGAGACCTTGATCCTCGTCGATCTCGAAACGCCGAATTAGCAGCGCGTCTTTCGCCTGAGCGCCCGGCCATCGCGTTGCCCTAGAAATTCTTCTTCCCCGAACTCCCCGAACGAAAGAGGCGGCGATCGCGTCCGGCCTCCCCGACCGTGATAAAGTCATTGGATGCCTCGAATTCTTGTTGTCGACGACGAACCGGGTGTGCAGGAATCGCTGCGCATGTTGCTGAAGGCCGAAGGCGATGTGACGATCGCCGGGGATGTCGATTCGGCACTTCGCGAGGTCGCATTGGCCACCCCGGATTTGATCTTGCTCGATCTTGTCATGCCCGAACGAAGCGGCCTCGAGCTGCTCGCGGAACTAACAGAGCGGGGCGTACGGGCGCCAGTCATCGTCTTGACGGCGACCAATACCGTAAACGCCGCAGTCGAAGCCATGAAGCGCGGCGCCGCCGACTTCATTACGAAACCCTTTGAGCTCGATGCCTTGCGAATCAAGGTCCGCAACCTGATCGAGAAGGGTGAACTCCAGGAAGAGGTCGAGCGACTTCGCGACGAGGTCGAGGATCGCCAGCAGCTATGCGGCATGATCGGCAAGAGCGACGTGATGCGCGCGATCTTTCGCAACATCGAACGGATCGCTAAATCCCCGGCGACCGTGTTGGTCACGGGCGAAAGCGGAACCGGCAAGGAGCTCGTGGCACGGGCCATTCACGATCTTTCGAGCCGTCCGGAGGGACCCTTCGTCGCTGTGAACTGCGGTGCGATTCCACGTGAATTGATCGAAAGCGAGCTCTTCGGCCACGAGAAGGGCGCTTTCACGGGTGCCACGGATCGTCGGATCGGACGCATCGAATCCGCGGACAAGGGCACCCTCTTTCTTGACGAAATTGGCGAGCTCGACCCCGCCGTGCAGGTCAAACTCCTGCGTGCCTTACAAGAGCGAAGCTTCGAGCGAGTCGGTTCGAGTATCACGACCTCGGTGGACGTTCGAATCGTCACGGCGACCAATCGCGACCTGGCCAAAGACGTGGCCGACGGAAATTTTCGCGAGGATCTCTACTATCGCGTCAACGTGATCCCGGTAGCTCTACCGCCACTTCGTGAACGACGTGAAGACGTGCGGTTGATTGCAGAAAGTTTTCTGGCTCGTTCGGGGCAGAGCAAGAAATTTTCGGCCGCCGCGCTCGGCTCCCTCGAAGGATATAATTGGCCGGGCAATGTTCGCGAACTCGAGAACGCGATCGAGCACGGCTTGGCGTTATCCGACGGTGACACGATCGACCAACAAGATCTCCCGATCGGGGTCGGTCGCTCTGGGCAAGCGGAGGCACTGCGCGAACAATGGCGCCAGGGGGAACGGAGTTTCGAGGAAACCGTTGTGCGATTCGAAACCGACATCTTGCGCGAGTCCCTTGAGAGCCATCACTGGAATCAGACTCGCACGGCGAATGCCCTGGGACTCACGCGGCGGGTCCTCAAGCTGAAGATGGACAAACTCGGGATCGAATCACCCGAGGACGCGCCCAGCGAATGAGTACGGTCTGGTACCACGCGCGGGAAGCGCCCGTTCGAACATGAACATCGATAATTCTCTTTAAAATTCAAGACTTTACGGGAGTTTTGCCGGCTGGGAGCCCAGCTCATTCGAGCAGAGCGATTCGCTCATGCGATCGCGTTCCCATTGTTGTGAAAATCGATTTTCCCAAGTTATTCAATAAGTTAGATCGTATTTTGCCTATCTGTGAATTCTGGCATACCACTTGCTTTGTACTCGGACATGTCAGTAGACCTCGAAACGATGAATCCGACCCGAAACCAGGCCTTCGCGAATCACGCGCAGGACAAGGCCCAGATTCTCGTCGTCGATGATGAACGTGGTCCCCGTGAATCGCTTCGCATGATCCTCTCCGGCAGCTACTCGGTTTCGACCGCCGAGGACGGGATCGAGGCGCTCGAAATTCTCCGCACCATGACGATCGACCTGGTCACCGTCGATCTCAACATGCCGGGCATGAAGGGCGACGAACTCATGCGCACGGTTCGCGCCGAGTTCCCGCAAACCGAAATCATCGTCATCACCGGCTGCGGATCCGTCGAGACGGCGGTTGAAGGGATCCGGCACGGCGTCTTCGACTACCTGACCAAGCCCTTTGACGTCGTCCAGGTGACGGCCTCTGTCGAGCGTGCACTGGCACGACGCGAGAGCCGTGAGCGGATGGTGAGTTTTCTCGAAGGCATCAGCCGCATCCTGGGACGCAACCGGGACTCGGACGTGGTGCTCGACGAACTCGACGCCAGCTCTCTTGCGCAGGAAAGACTGCGCTCCGTTCTCAGTGAACCGATCCTCGGACCGGAAGCCGGCAGTGCGCGCGTCGGCGGACCCCGCACGATCGAATTTCTCGAAGTGCTCGCCGAAACGATCGAGAGCCGAGACATCTACATGCGCGGCCACGCGCGCCGCGTCGCCTTCTACGCCGACCTGGTGGCAACCCGACTCTGCCTCTCACGCGAGGAGCGCGAACACGTCCGTTTGGCCGCCTTCCTGCACGATATTGGCAAGGTGGGCGCTGCCAGCGATCTGCTCGCTGGTCACGTCATGCCGGAACCAGAGCGGCTTGAATCGATCCACGATCATCCGGCCATCGGCGAGAAGCTGCTCCTGCCCCTCGGCCTGGCAATCCCGGTCGCCACCACGGTTCGTCATCATCATGAACGCTACGACGGGACCGGATATCCAGACGGACTCGTCGCGGACGACATTCCACTGGCAGCGCGAATCATTTCGGTCGTCGACGCCTTCGATGCGATGACCTGCGAACGGCCCTATCGAGAGGCCAGAAGTCGCGAGGAAGCGCTCGCCGAATTGCGACGCGAAGCCCGAGGGCAATTCGATCCAGCGCTCGTCGATCTCTTCTGTGCGCTCGCCGAAGGGGGCGCACTCGAGGCCGTCGGAGCCGCCGGATCGCTCAGTTCAATCGATGTCGAAGGCTGCGAAGCCAGCGACGCGCGCAAACGAGGTGCTGCATGACCGCCACGCTACAAAATCACGCGAGCCAATCCGAGACTCGCGAAGCCTTCTATCGATCGACACGTTCTGAACCCCGGGAGCAAACGGTTCACGTCGTCGAATACAGTCGCTACCCGCGCCGGTTGGCAAGCGAAGGTCGACATGTCGGATATACCCAGGACCGCTCGGAAAGCGGTCTCGGCCTCGATCTGAGCGAACGGGTTTGGCCCGGCGAGCTTCTCCAAGTCACTTTGCGCGACATCGATGGGGCCGTTGCCGTAGACGGACTAGCGCGGGTCGTCTGGTGTCGAGAGAAGGCGGATGGGCGATCAGAGGCCGGTGTCTCGATGCTTCGTGAGAATGGCGAACGACCGATGATGCGCGTGCGGCGCCGAGCCGGAAACGATCATGAGCGGGACAGCGAGTGATCGCTGAAGAATAGAAATCACGCGCTTGGCTCGCGGTGAGTTCAAGCGTGGGAGTCGGCCGCATCGAATCGGGGAAGCGACCGACTCCCAACTTTTTTGGGGTAACGCTGGGGGCGAGGGCTGTGGCGAATAACCGGGGGGGTTGCCACGGTCCCGCCTCCACACCCCAGACATTCAATCGTGAAATCCGAAACGATTCCCCAACCTGCTAGCTTGTAGATCTATGTTTGGTATCGGTCCGATGGAACTCATGGCGATTCTCGTCGTCGCGCTACTGGTCTTCGGACCGAAGCGAATCCCCGAACTTGCGCGCACCGTCGGCCGAGGACTCGCAGAATTTCGCCGTGCCAGCAATGATCTCCGGCAGAGCCTGGCGCTGGACGAGTTGCAAAACGATCTCCGCCGTGATCTCGATCCGAACCGAACCATCCATCGCCCCGAGGACCGTCCCGCGCAAGCCGGTGACGACGACGCGCTCCCGAAGAAGTCGGGCGACGATCAGGATGAACCGACCGCGGAAGAGGTCGCCGCCGAATCGAGCGATGCGAGCGATCCTCACCCGGGCGAATTGCCGATGGGAGAGGAGCATGATTTCGCACATCGTGATCCCGTCGACGCTGGCGAGAAGGCTGGCGAGATCGTCGATCGCAGCGCCGGAGCCGGCGCTACTCCCCCAACGAATTCCGAGCCTGCGGCGGACTCATCACCACCGTCATCATCATCAACCAAGCCACCAACTCAGCCAGCGCAAGCCACAAAAATGACGCCTCCAACGACCACAACCGACGATCCCTCAGCCGAGCCCGCATCCTCTCCCCGACACGAGACGCAGTCCGCGGACTCGGAACTCGGAAACGTGCCGGTCTCCGGTACGAAGTCGACGGATTCCCGGCGTGGATGATCGCGCACTTCCGATCACCGACCATCTCACCGAGCTGCGCCGGCGAATCGGCTGGATCGTCGGCGCCATGGCCGTCGGTACGGCCCTGTCCTTCAATTTCGCCGAGCAGATCTTCGGCTTCCTGCTCGCTCCGGCAACCAACGCACTCGGTGCGAACAACAGCAAACTCCAAGCGATCGCGCCGACCGAAATCTTCTTCACCTATATCAAATGCGCCATTCTCTCGGGCTTCGTCTTATCGCTCCCCGTCACGTTCTGGCAGCTCTGGTCCTTCGTCGCCCCGGGCCTCTACGACAATGAACGTCGCGCGATCTTCCCCTTCGTCTTCTTCTCGACCGGACTCTTCGCCGGCGGGGCGATTTTTGGCTACTCCGTCGTCTTCCCGATCGTCTTCGAGTTTTTCAATAGCTGGGACAACGAATGGGTCGTCTCCGCCTGGACCATGAAGGAAGTCTTCAGTCTGACGACCCGCCTCTTCCTGGCCTTTGGAATCGCCTTCGAACTCCCGCTCTTCGTCTTCTTTCTCTCGATCACCGGAATCGTCTCGGCCAGACAACTCTTCGCGGGAACCCCCTACGCCGTCGTCGCCATGTTCATCCTTGGCGCGCTCCTCACGCCTCCGGACATCGTGAGCCAGGTCTTCTTGGCCGGACCGATGATCGTGCTCTACCTCGTCGGTGTCGCAGTGGCCTGGTTCTTCGAACCAGCAAGGCGCAAGAATCAAGAGGGCGAAGAAGCCGAAAGCGCTGTCGCGAACCGCGATCGCTGACTAGAGCTCGACGTGAAAGCTAACCGGGATTTTCTCCCGCGGCGTCACAGGACTCCACCAATTCCATTTCGGCCCGACGCCGAATTCCATTCGATCGATCAGGACGTTGCCTTCGAAGACGAGCGGTTCGGTCGTCATCACCACGATCTCACCCTCGACCGTCTTCTGCACGCCATGCAGATCGACATCGAATTGAGCGGCGAAACGCTGCTGACCGCCGCCTTCCTCTTCCTCGGTGGCCGGTACGGGTGTTGCGGAATGAATCCGCACCGTGGCGACCGGATAGGTCTCTGTTTCGAAAAAGTCCGGATTTCGAAGATGGTCGTCCCGTCCTTCGATGCCCGTGTCCACACTCGTCAGATCGACCTCGACGACGACGAAGGCATCCCCGAGTGCCGCCATGTCGACAGCGCTTTCGATCACGCGCCAATCATGAAACACACCGTTCGCCTTCATGATCAGGTTCTTGCCAACGAACTCGAGCGTACCGGGAGGACCGGCTTTCGAATCCATCTCTTCGTTGGCCATCGACATCGTCGCCGACAGAGCGACCAGAATTCCAAGAAGGCCGCTGATTGCGATCACCGGGGCCCACCATTTTTTCGACGTGACTCGAAGCATTCTCAATTCTCCCTTGATTTCTCTGTTGGTTCTCAGTTGGCGTAGTCGTCGAGCGGCTGCGGAACATTCCCGCCACTCGTCCATAAGCGACACACCCCCGTTATGCATGAAACGCGGACCGGACTAGGCCAACGAATTTCATGGAGGCGTCAGCAAGAGTAAAGCAAAGCACAGCGAAGAACCGGGGACTCTTTATCCGGGCGATGAGGTTTTCGGTCCGTTTCGACGCCAGCAAGGCAAAAGGCCCCAAAACGTGGCGAATTGGATGACCCCGGCGAGGGTTTTGGAGGGACCCTGTTCGACCCTGATTCACTTCTCCCGCTGTGGTGGCTCGATCACGAACTCGCTCTCTACGAAGGAGCGCTGTACGATGTCGTCATGCTTGAGGAATTCGGGCCTTCATTGTGGATTGTCGACGGCCCGAACGTCCCCTTCATGAGCTTCCCCTATCCGACACGCATGGCGGTCGTGCGGCTCGCCGACGGCGGCCTATGGATCTGGTCGCCCATCGCATTGAACACGGATCTTGAAGACGCCATCAACGAGCTGGGCCCCGTTCGGCATATCGTCTCGCCTAATAAAATCCATCATCTCTTCCTGGAGCAATGGCACTCGCGATGGCCAGAGGCGAAGCGCCACGCACCGCCCGGTCTGGCCGCTCGAAAGCCCGAGATCAATTTCGATCATGAACTGGCTGACGAAGCCAATCCGATCTGGAACGGGGATCTCGACCAGGTGATCTTCCGCGGTTCCTTCGCGATGGAAGAGGTCGTTTTCTTCCATCGGCCTTCGCGGACCGCCATCGTCGGCGACCTCGTTCAGCGTCACGACCCCGAGCGCGCCAAGGGCTGGAAGGGCTTGATCCTGAGACTCGATGGCCTCGTCGGCGACCGGGGTAGTGCGCCGCGAGAGTGGCGTGCAACGTTTCTTCGGCGACGGCTCGTGCGAGCGGCTCGGGACCGAGTGCTCGAGTGGAAGCCCGATCGCCTCGTCATCGCCCATGGCGCCTGCGCACGAGAAGGAGCGACCTCGATTCTATCGAACGCCTTCTCCTGGATCTGAATCGTGAATCCTGAATCTGGACGAGATCGATTCGGCCAGGTGCGTAGCGATCGGATCTAGCTAGAAGCGCGCCTAACGTTGAGCCTCGCTCACGACTCCTGCCAGACCATCACCCCGGCCGCTTGACCCGCCAGGGCCTCGCCGGGAAAGACGCGAAGGCGCCACGGATCGAGTCGCAGGACCGCGAAGGAATCTGAGGTCGGTGCATCCCAGACGGGAATGATCGCCGGGTCGTAGCCCAGGGGTGGCGGCGCAGCCTTGTAGTCGTTCCAGATCTTTTCCCGGGTCTCGATGTCGAAACACCAGGTCGCCCGACACTCGGCCAGACAGGTATCCTGACCGGGTTCCCAGTAGTTCAGTGACAGGAAGGGGCTCGCTTCGAGATGGGCTCGCTTGGTTGGCGTCGGACCCGTACCCACCCAGCCGATCAACTCGCCGTCCCTCCACTCCCACATCGGATGTAGAACGCGCGACCGTGGGCGACCCTTGGCATCGACCGATGCGACCGAACACCAGACGATACGGTGCGCCATTTTCACGAAGGCGGGGGCGACTTTCTCCAGTTCATTCATCATCGGTTCCTATTTCCCGGTCTCTTCCCAGGACCATTCAGGGCGTCGATTCCAGAGTAGTCGACCGAGAGTCAGGCTGCCGTATGGCGACCCACTGAATCGCTGCGCCCAATACTTCTGTCGCAACGAAGACGAGAAGGATGCTCGGTACGGACTCGATGAAGTAGTAGTAGACGATCATCGTGGCGACCACACAACGAGTCAGCGCATCCGCGAGCGCCAGTTCTCGCAACGGCATCGCGATCCGCACCCAGGCCCAAAGGACGCCGAGAATCCCCGCGATATTGAAAAAAAGCCAGCCGATCGGTGGGATCGCTGGCGCGAACGTGTCGATGCCCGTTAGTTCCGACTGCGTGAGGTAGACGAACCGCACGAAGACGTGGGCCGAAATCGGGAGGGCGAGCACCGCGGTCACGAAGAGGTCGAAGCCCGCGACGGCCCGGATGATGCGAGACGAGTTCATTGCGCCCCCGTCCCCGATCGTTTCAGGTCCATGGAGAAGTTCGTCAGGATCTGCCCGAAGAGCTCGATTCGATTCTCCTTGACCAACCCGAATCCGACACGCTCGAAGAAGGGCCGTGCAATCGGACTGGCCTCGACGTAGAAGTCTGCGATTCCGCGTACGTCCGCACGGGCCACAAGGTGAGCGTAGAGTGCAGCACCCACCCCCTGACGCTGAAAATCCTTGTGCGTATAGAAACAGTCGATATGACCGTCGTCTTCCAGCTCGATGAATCCGATGATCTTTCCGTCCCGACAGGCCAGGTAGGGCTTCTTCTCCGGTAGTCGCGCGCGCCATCTCGGGTAGTCGGGAGGCGAAGGTGCCCAGGCCTCTTTCTGTGCGGCAGAAAGATCCGGAGACACGATTGCATGAACGCTGCCATGGAAGAGGTCGGCGATTTCGTCGGCATCTCTCGTCTGATAGTCGCGGATCTGCATAGCCACAATCAGCTTCCCTTCGGCTCTTTCGACTGGCTCTTGCGCGGCCGACGCCCCGAGCATCGTTGCTCGAAGCGCGGCTCGGATCGCCTACTTGAAACTAGTTCCGTTTCAACGGCTTGTCGCGCCCGGGTGGATTGCTCGCCCTCGCGTGGCATTATTATTCGGGACCAATCTGGGAACCCCATTTCGAGGAGTGTTCAATGCCACACCCGGTCCGCGTTTCGCGAAGTCCGTCGTCCGACCAACAGGTTCTACGCACGGGGCAGATCGCAATCTTCCTGCTGGTCGTGTTGGGCCTTCTTTCATGCGCCTCACGGACCATTCTATCCGGCGCTGACCTCACGCCCGAAGAGCAGGCGCAACTTCGCGGGCGACGAGGAATCAAGTTTCTCGAGATCGACGGCCAATCCGTGTCTGGGCGCTGGCTCGTCCTGGCCCCCGGTACCTACGACATCGAGTATTTCTCGGCGCAAGACGCAGGAGACGTCGTCAGCGCACTCGGCGGCGTGGTTGAAGAGCTCACATGCGATCTCGACCTGGAACTGCTCCCGGGCGAAGAGGTCTACGTCGCTTCGAAGATGAAGAAGGGGCCTCCTCGATTCTCGGGTGGCTATTCACGGTTCGGCTTCCATACGGAAGTGACGATCGCGAGTTCCATCGGAGGTCGATCGAGCGAAGTCGACACGAGCCGATGCGAGAGGCGAATCAACTGCAGGAAGGTCGACCGAAAACAAGTCACACCCACCGGTTGCGATTGACGGATCGCGTTTGGATTCTCGCGAAGGGCCGTGGTGCGTAGCCTTGCTTACAGTCTTGGGCGCCGATGTCCTTGGTTGTCTCAAGAGAACGCTTGAGAAGGGCGAGTGCAGAAACGCGCGGACTCAAGGTTCAGGCGCAGGAGCCGATCGCTTCCTGGTAGTCCGGGCGTAGCTCGAGGTGAGTTCGAGAGCCGTTCCGGAATAGCTCAGGCGAGGAATCCACGATTGGGACTCATACGGCGCGGCAAGAAGAAGGGCGAGGAGGGCTACGGGCAAGGGCGAGTCACGATCGCGGAAGGCGACGACGCCTTGCTCGACGAGGAGGCCATGGTCGAGCAGTTGCTCGCTTGCGTCGAAGCCCCGGACTATCGACCCCCAACGCTACCCGCGGTCGCCATCGAATTGATGAGCCTGAGCCAACGAGCGGATGTCGAGATCGACGAAATCGTCGCGCTGCTCGAGCAAGACAGTATGATCGCCGCTCGAATTCTCAAGATGGTCGGCTATGCCGCGTTCTCCGGTGCTTCAAAAATCACTTCTCTTCGCGAAGCGACGATGCGCCTTGGCTTGAATACAATTCGCGATCTCGTGATGGAGATCGCGATGAATATGCGTGTGTTCAAATCGCCCGACTACGCCGACACGATGGAGTTGTTGCGCCATCATTCCACGGCCACCGCCCATGTTTGTCGCGTCGTTTGCCAGCACACGTCCGTCGACGCCGAATTCGCCTTCCTGGCCGGGCTTCTCCATGACGTGGGGATCGCCGGAATCCTGCTCGCACTGTCCGAGAAAAAGGGCCGCCGAAAGTCGCCACCCGACTTGATCTCGATCTGGCCGGCCGTCGATCGCGTCCATCAAAGAGCGGGCGAATTGATGGCGGGCCTCTGGGAACTTCCGCCCGATATCCAGACGACACTCTCGGCCCACCACCAGGTGATCTTGAAAGGTGAAGTCCACGCACTCTCGGCGACCGTCGCAATCGCCAACGAAGTCGCTCACTCACTTGGTCGAGGCGTGATTCCAAAGGCGGACGATGCGCTCGAGGAGATGACTGAGGACGAGCGCGATTGTATTCGCGCACATTCTTCGGTCGACAAAAGTGGTAAAGGAACGATCAAGCACGCCGTCGAAGGCCTTGGCCTCGACGAAGCGGCATTGCTCGAAATCCGCAGAGAAGCGCAGGAAGTGATCGCTTCACTCACGGCGGCTGCATCCTGATCTGATCATCACGCTTCGGACTACGTAGGCGTCGCAGATCGGCGATTGAAATCTCAGCCAGATTTCTTCACTTCTTCTCGCAGTGCCGCCCAATCGACGCGAGCGAAGCCCTCACCGTGGCCCGAGCGAGCGGCCACCCAATCACTCGCTCGACCCAGCCGTCGATCACGGCCACCGCACGCGTGAGCAAACGTGCTGGTCGGGCCAGGGATGATCGCCGGGGACATCGAATGGTTCGATGATTCCCGCGTCCCAACAAACGACTTCCGATGGCCTCGCCAAGACCCGCCAGACCCGATCGGGGCCAGATGAGATTTCGACCGCCTCGGAGAAGGTCTGTATCGGACATCGGCTCAGCCTGGCCGAGTATGATGATATATTGAAACCCGCGACACCGGCGCGTAAGTAGGCCCCACCGTCTGTATTGGATTCTCCGTGGAAATCGCTCTCCCCGAAGTCGTACGAAACAAGGCGCTGGTTGCCGGCGCCGGCCGCTGGCTCGACGAACTCCCTTCGCTCATCGCCGAACTCGAACGCGAATGGTCGATGAAGGTGGGACGTGCGTATACCGGTGGAACCGAGGCCTTCGTGGCTGAGGCCATGCTCGAAGATGGGTCCGAGGCGGTCTTGAAGTTGCTCATTCCCCGCCACCAGGACACCCTCGACACAATCAGCACGAGCACCAGCGACGGCGACGGCGATGGCCGTGGCAATGCAAGCGACATCATCAACGACGCTGCCAGAAATGAGATCGAAGTGCTTCGCCTAACGAATGGCGAAGGGTGCGCGCAGCTGAAGAGGCATGATGTCGCGCGAGGCGCCCTGTTACTCGAACGGCTCGGTCCGTCACTCGGTGATTTGAACATGCCTCTAGCCCAGAGGCATGAAATCTTGTGTGGGGTCGCCGAAAAGATATGGCGTCCGGCCGCCGGACTCGGATTGCCAACCGGTGCCTGGAAGGGCCAGTGGCTGATCGATTTCATCACGGCAACCTGGGAGAAGCTCGGCCAACCCTGTTCGGAGCGCGCCATAGACTACGCCTTGGCCTGCGCGGCGAGGCGAATCGCTGCCCATGACGATGAGCGTGCCGTGTTGGTACACGGCGATATTCATCAGTGGAACGCACTCCAAGGGAAGGACGGGTTCAAGCTCGTCGACCCCGACGGCCTGCTCGCGGAACCCGAGTACGATCTCGGCATACTCATGCGCGAAGATCCGCTCGACTTGCTCGAGGGCGACCCCCGCAAGCGAGCAAGATGGCTCGGGCGGCGAACCGGCCTCGACCCGACTGCGATCTGGGAGTGGGGCGTAATCGAACGGGTCTCGACGGGACTCACCTGCATAGAGATCGATTTGAATCCGGTCGGCCGGCAAATGTTGATAGCCGCCGACCAGATCAGCGAGGAATGATTCCGTTCTGTGAACATCCCAGAGCCGAGCGGCGAGGCTAACTTCACTGCGGCCCACGCCCTGAACAGCCGAATCGCTCGTATGCCTTTGTCACGAGGTGTATCGTCTTCGAGATTCGCGAGCGGGCGGTACCCGATCGACCCGCCACTTTGCCACAAGGAGCGGCCTCGGCATGAAACGACTCTTCGTCGCCCTTTCGATCGTCGGGCTCTTTGCCGGATGCGCTACAACCACGCCCGAGCCGATGACGCAAGAATCCCTGGCCAACCAGATCATGGAGATCGTGGGCGACGCGACGATTTCACAGAACGTGGTCGAGTTCCAATTCGAAGGTGTCGGGATCGCCTGCGTATCAGACGGGATTCACGACCGTATGCGTCTGGTCGCACCGATCACCCGACTCGGAACCGCCGAAGCCGCACAACTCGAGGTCCTCTTGATTGCCAATTTTCATACCACGCTCGACGCGCGCTACGCGATCAGCGACGGCGTCATCTACGCAGCGTTCCTGCACCCGCTATCGACGCTGACGCGGCCACAACTCGACTCGGCGATCCGCCAGGTCGCATCACTTGCCTTGAATTTTGGGTCGAGCTATTCGAGCGGCGAGTTGACGTTCGGCGCCGAGCCAGGTCATGAGATCTAGCAGCACCCCCCGCGACGAAGTGGACGGCCGATTCGTTCGCCTAATGTAGACCAAGAAACGGGAGTCGAATCCATGCGCTACTTCATCATTGCCCTCGCCCTTCTTGCCACCACGGCTACCCCCGTCCATGCCGATCCAGCGACATCGACGGAGGCACCGACAATCACGCCCACAGAACTCAGCGCACAACAAAAGTCCGGCCACGCACCCCTTGTCATCGACGTCCGAACCGCAGCCGAGTTCGCGACTGGACATATCCCCGGCGCGCTCAACATCCCCTTCGACGAGGTGGCGGATCGAATCGATGACGTCGACGCACCGAACGGCGTCGCGCTCTACTGCATGATGGGCCCACGCGCACGCAAGGGTGAAGCGGCATTGCTTGCCTCGGGCTACGACTCGGTCCTCCATATCGATGGCGGATTGGCAGCCTGGAAGTCAGCCGGTCTACCCGTCGAGAAATAGTGGGGAGTCCGGACGACGGCATCGATCCGTCGTGCACGGCTCGTCAATATTGAGTCGTCACCATCTCGGCGAGACGCATGGACTCCCCAGCGCCCAGACCCTCAGCGGCCATCAATGCAGCAACGCGGTCCCTGGCGTCCTCGAATTGGACTCGCTGCATCGAATATTCTCCCTGCGACTGGGTTCAGCGAAGAACATGCCTCCTCACCGGAGTCGAAACAAGATCGGCCGGCTACCTCGCGAGGTAGCCGGCCGAAGACTCAACTTCCATCGTTGATCCGCGCAATCGATCGCAGAATCAAAGGCGTAGTCGATTCACGTAGCGCCTACATCGAAGACAGCTCGCCGATCGTCTCGTTCAACCTCTTATCGTATTCGAGAAGATCGATCGGCTTGCGGGCCACGCCCGAATCCATCGCCGCCTTCGCCACCGCGGGGGCCACATAGAGCAGCACGCGCGAGTCGAAGGGTTTCGGAATGATGTACTCCGGGCCGAAGTCGAAATTCTCACCCGGATAGGCCGTCTTGACCGCGTCGGGAACTGCCTCGCCACGCTTGGCCAACTCGGCAAGCGCGTAGGTCGCGGCCAATTTCATTTCCTCGTTGATCTTGCTCGCCCGAACGTCGAGCGCGCCACGGAAGATGAAGGGGAAGCCGAGAACATTGTTCACCTGATTCGCATAATCCGATCGGCCGGTTGCGCAAATCGCGTCGGGTCTCGCAGCCTTGGCATCCGTCGGCGTAATTTCCGGATCGGGATTGGCCATCGCGAAGACCAGCGGACGATCGGCCATCGACTTCACCATTTCCTTCGTGACGACACCCTTTTGCGACAAGCCAACGAAGACATCGCAGCCCACCATCGCATCTGCGAGCGTACGCGCGTCGGTCTCGACGACGAACTCATCCTTGTATTTATTGAACCCTTCGCCACGACCCGCCCACATCACACCACGGCTATCGCACATGATGATGTTCTCCGCCTTCACACCGATATCCTTGTAGAGCTTCGCGCAGGAGATCGCGGCCGCACCGGCGCCGGAGAAGACCACCTTCACCTCGTCGATCTTCTTCTCCTGAATCTCCAGTCCATTGAGGATGGCGGCCGCGGAGATGATCGCGGTCCCATGCTGATCGTCGTGGAAGACGGGAATGTCGAGGCTCGCCTTCAACTTCTCTTCGATCTCGAAACACTCGGGAGCGCGAATGTCTTCGAGATTGATGCCACCAAAGGTCGGCGCGATCATTTCGCAGAAGCGAATGATCTCGGCCGGATCCTGGCTATCGACTTCGATATCGAAGACATCGATATCGGCGAATCGCTTGAAGAGGACTCCCTTGCCTTCCATCACTGGCTTGCCGGCGAGCGCGCCGATATTGCCCAGACCGAGGACCGCACTGCCGTTACTGATCACGGCAACGAGATTTCCCTTCGCCGTGTATTTGTAGGCGTCCTCGGGATCTTTTTCGATCGCGAGACAGGGAGCGGCCACACCCGGGGAATATGCAAGGGATAGATCTTCCGCGGTCGCACAAGGCGTGGTCGGAACGACCTTTATCTTTCCGGGACGACCGACAGAATGGTAATCGAGGGCATCTTTATCGAGACTCACAGAGGGGATCCTTTAACTCAAATTGATTGGCCCCGAGCGATTCTCGGGAACGGGCACGAAAAAGCATTCCGAAACTACACAGCCCTACACCCTGGAACGCTTCGAAAACGGCAGCCGATTCTATCAACTGCCCCTATCAATGTCGAAGCACCAACACCCCAATCGCGGATTTCCCCAACAACCCCTCACACTTACCCAAACCCCCAATCAGCAACCCCCCGGCAACTCCCCCCAAACCCTCCCATCCCCCAACCGAATTGGGCCGAGCACAAACCCGCCCATCCCAGCAACCACGGCATAGCCGTGCGCCATCCAGCATGAACGTCAGCGATCGGGGCGGAGTGTGGTTTTGGGAAAATAAAGCGCAGGCCCACAGCCAATCTGATCAGAACTACCTTCGAAAGACGAGCAGCCAATTAGGCAAATCCGGCCGCACTCCGCCGGCCGAGCCATTTCCCGAAACCGCGCTCCGCCCCGATCGCCTAACAAGCACGCAAACCGCCGCGTGCGACCACGCCAACCACCTACCCGCGCGCCAGTTCCCGCGCAATCACAATGCGCTGAATCTGATTCGTCCCCTCGTAGATCTGCATCAGCTTGGCATCCCGCATCAGCTTCTCGACAGGGTATTCCTTCGTATAGCCATTACCGCCGAAAATCTGAACCGCGTCGGTCGTCGCCCGCATCGCCGAATCGGTCGCGAAACATTTCGCCATCGACGATTGCTTCGACGCCGGCCGGCCCTGATCGAGCAGCCACGCACATTGATAGGTCAGCAAGCGGCCGGCCTCGATATCCTTCGCCATGTCCGCCAACATGAATTGAACGGCCTGGAACTCACCGATCGGCTGACCAAAGGCCTTCCGCTCGGCGGCGTAGGCGAGACTCTCTTCGAGCGCCCGCCGGGCAATGCCCGTGGCCAGCGCGCCGATCAAGGGTCGCGTCCGATCCAGCGTGGCCATGGCGATCTTGAAGCCTTCACCTTCCGCGCCAAGTCGCTGACTGGCCGGCACGCGCACATTGTCGAAATGGATCACGCACGTATCGCTCGCGCGTTGACCCATCTTGTCTTCTTTCTTGCCCGGCGTTAGTCCCGGCGTATCGCGCGCAAGAACAAAGGCACAGATGCCAGCGTGTCGCGTCGATCGATCGACTGTCGCAAAGACCGTATAGAGATCGGCCACGCCGCCATTCGTAATCCAGGCCTTCGTCCCGTTCAGGATATAGTCGTCACCGTCCTTCTCGGCATGCATCTGAAGGCCAGCAACGTCGGACCCCGCCCCGGGCTCGGACAAACAAAACGCAAAGATCTTGAACTCTTCGGTACAGGGCGTGAGCCACTCGCGCTTCTGATCCTCGCTGCCGCCAACGAGAATCGGCGTCAAGCCGAGATCGTGGCTGATCATCGAGGTCGTCACCCCCGAACATCCGCGAGAAACCTCTTCGACCGCGACACACGAACCGAGCACCGAAAGCCCAATGCCGCCGTGCTCTTCCGGAATGAAGGTATGAGAGAGACCCAGCTCCCAGGCCTTGCGTAGAATCTCGGTCGGAAATTCACCACTCACATCGAACGCGGCAGCGGCCGGGATGACTTCCTCGTCCGCGAACCGACGAGCCGTTTGTTGAAGGGAGAGCAGCTCGTCGTCGAGTTCGAAATCCATTAGATCGGTGATCCCAGCTTTTGCGAAAGTTGTGAGGCGGCTCGGGTGACGGCCTGTGCGCCCTCGCCATGAAGCACCTTCGGAGAGAGTCGGAAGCTCGGACCGGAGATGGAGAGCGCTGCGACGACTCGGGCGGAGGCGTCGTGAACGGGTGCAGCCACACAGCGCAGACCGACCGAGTATTCCTCGAGATCCGCCGCATAGCCGTTGAGCGCGACCGCGCGCAATTCGTCTGCCAGCTTGGCCGCATCAACACAGGTCGATTCCGTGAAGCGCTCGAAGACCGCTGGTTGGCCCGAATTCTCCCCTGCATGAGCCGAGAGATCGACGTCGTCGCCCGAAAGCAGGACCTTTCCGAGTGCAGTGCAATGGGCGGGGGCGCGTTCGCCAACCCGGAGCCCCGTCAACACCAGCTGCTCCGGCAGAACGCCATCGAGATGAACGACTTCGACACCGCTCCGTACGCCCAGATGAATGGTCTCGCCCGTCGAGTTCGCCAACTCTTCGAGAATCGGTCGTGCCTGATCGATCAGACTATGACTTCGCGCGAAGGCATGTCCGAGTTCGAGGCAACGAGGCCCGAGATGATAGAGCTCGGTCTTGGGTGTTTGTTGGATGTAGCCGGCCAACTCGAGGGTCGCGAGCAAACGGAAAGCGTTGTTTTTGTGCAGATCGAGTCGGCGTGCCAGATCGCTGACGCCCATCTCGGATTCTTTGTGAAAGACTTCCAACATCCTGAGCGCGTTCAGCACCGTTTGAATCGCGTATTCGCTCTTCGGCTTGCTAGAAATCTTTGGCACCGCTCTTCCCCCTGAAGCTATGACCCTCCCCCTGAAACACAAACAGCAATGTGAACAGAACTGTCTTCTTCGAGGTTCGACCGGGCTGGCTCTTCACGTCACGTCACGTCACGTCACGTCGTAACGCATCAACACGCTGAAGTGACGAAAAGCAACAACACCGATTGAACTCGGGCTCAAGGATCTTCGATTGACTTGTTGGTGATCCAGGAGGCCCAGGGGGTAGGCAATTTTTAACGCAACGCCCCGAGACATGTCAACGAATTCGAAGTGCACAAACGAAACTAAAGGCGACCCTACACGTGAATGCGTCTGTGCAATCCACGGCAGTCATGCGAACACAAAGGCCTTTCATTCACGCACGTCGCCTGCCAACTCGGCAAAATTAATTTCAATCCGGTCCGTCGGCCGTCGTACCGCGCATCCCATCCTGCACGACCGTCAAAGAGAGCGTCAAGGAGAGAGAGCGGCTCAGTTAGCGTAACGATCGAGACGCGAGCGAAGACGAGCAGCCGAAACCGTCAACGACGCGGACGCTCTGACGCGCGCGCAGCCATTTCCGTTGCCAACAATTCAACGATGAGGGTCACGACCCCCAACACGATGGCCAGGTCTCCGATGTTAAAGGCGGGCAAGAGTTCGGAGCGAGTCGTACCGAGCTGGATGAAGTCGACACTCGCGCCGGCGCGAAGCCGATCAACGGTCTGGCTCACGATGCCTCCCAGGATGGCACCCAAGCCCGCCGCACTTCCGAACTCCCCAGGGGCCAGCCCGCGGTAGAAGGAAACGATGACCGTCGTGGCAATGATCGCGAGCAAAGCGAACCCGATCAACTGTGCGCCGGGCGCCCAACCCGCCAAGAAGCCAAAGGCACCACCCTCGATTGGAACGTGGGCCAGGGACAGTCCATCGCCTATCAAAGTAGAGCGTGAACCCAGCGCAATCGAGTTCGTCGCGTGCCACTTCCCGAGTTGGTCGAATCCGACGACCAGGGCGGCCAGAGGAAGGAAGGCGATTCGCTTCGAACGCATCGAGCGCTTCGCCCTACCGAAGCTCAGCAGGAGAGAGGCGTTCATCGGCCCAGATCTCTGGCGACAAAGTCCGCGCCGCCTCGAAACGCTGATCCGCGCGGTCATCGCGGCCGCGCGCGCGATCGATTCCCGCGCGCAGACCGATGCCCCAGACGTCGACGTCGCCGCCGAGGCCCTGGCTATTCGCGAACAGTGCACGCGCCTGATCCAGGAACGCACTCGCCTCGTCGAACTCGCCGCCCTCGAGGTGGTAACGAGCCAGGGCGAGGTAGGCAAAGGGATTCGTCGAATCCACACGGACCGCACGCTGGTAGCTGGCCAAAGCGCGGTCGGGTCGGCCCGCCGAATCCTCGTCGAGACCCGTGATCACCAATCGCAACGACGCATCCCGCGTCGAATCAACTTGCCCGAGCGCGTCGGAAACGGTCAACGGCCGGACCAACGGCTCCGACGAGCGTGAGAAATCAAGACCCGCGCAGGCTGTCAGACTCGCCATGGTCAACAAGACGACGGTTGAGCGGCCTAGCGAAGCAAAGCGGAGAAGGAGACGTTCGTTCAAGGTTCTGCACCCTCGCACATCCAAGATCCGAGAGCCATGACACGCGACACACACTCGAGCTCAGTTCCCAAAGAGGCGACCGAAGAAACTGCGGCCGCGATCGCCTCCGCGAGGACAGGTCTCTTCCGGAACGGTCCCTTCGAGGAAAAACTCGACACGTCGTTCGGGACATCCCGACAAAGCGCGGGCACCGCTGCGTGGGTCGATCTCCGCGACTTCGATTTCCGCCGGGCGCGCGAAGACACCGCGAACTCGTTCCCCGGTGACCTGTGAAAGAAAATCCGCCCAGATCGGCAAGGCGCCACGACTACTGGGAACGCCGATTGGCTGTGGTTCGTCGTAGCCAATCCAGACAACGGCCACGATCTCCGGCGTATAGCCAACGAACCAGAGATCGTACTCGTCGTCGGTCGTACCCGTCTTGCCGGCGATCGGTCCGCGCAGTCCTCGAGAGCGAAGCCCGACCGCAGTCCCACGATCGACCACGCCCTCTAGCAAGGACGTCGTCAGATAGGCGGTCCCCGGATCCAGAACGCGTCGTGCGCCTTCGAGAGGCCATTGCTCCTGACCCACACCGCGATCGTCGAGCAAGCCGATGAAGCTGCGGGGCGTCGGCCGCAGGCCCCCGTTCGCGAAGGTGGCATAGACCGTCACGATCTCGACGGGCGAGACTTCCGCGGTACCCAGCGCCAGGCTCGGCACCGGGGGTAAGGTACTTTTGATGCCCAGCCGTCTGGCCATCTCGATGACCTTGCCGATCCCGACTTGCTGACCGATTCGCGCCGCCGGAACATTCAGCGATCGTTCGAGCGCGTCGCGCACCAGCACGGGCCCGCGAAATTTCTTGTCGTAGTTGACCGGCTCCCAGAGCCCGTCATGGGTCTCGACCGTGAGCGGCTCGTCGTCGACCACGCTCGCCAGGGTCAGCATTGGCCCGGTCTGAGGCGAAAGGGCCGCCGCGTAGACGATGGGCTTGAAGACGCTGCCGACCTGACGGCGGGCCAGGGTGCAGCGATTCCATTGTGAGGTCGCGTAGTCCCGACCACCGACCATGGCCAGGATCTCACCCGTCTGCGGACGCATCGCCATCAAACATCCCTGCAAGCGAGCGGGTTCCTCCCCCTCCGCAGCCGGTCGGGGGCCAAGACGGGCCTCGAGGCTCTCGAGCCCGTCGTGCAGGGCACGAATCGCTGCGTGCTGAACCATCGTGTCGAGGGTCGAATAGATGCGCAGCCCCTCGACCGAAAGCAGATCCTGGTCGTAGACCTCAGGTAGCTGGCGCGCCAACTCATCCAGGAAGTACCGATCCTGGCCAGACTCCAAAGCGATCGCTGCCAGGCTGATCTTTCGCGCGCGCGCCCGGGCCGCCGCCTCCTCCGACACGCGCCCCTGGGTGGCCATCAATTCAAGCACCAGGTCGCGCCGGCGCTTGGCGCGATCGGGATGGCGATGCGGACTCATCGCGTTCGGACTCTGGATCACCGCGGCCAGGAGCGCCGACTCGTCGAGGGAGAGATTGGCCACGCGCTTGCCGAAGAAGAATCGCGCCGCCTCGCCGACGCCGTGGATCGCCGTCGACCCGCGGCGTCCCATATAGATCTCGTTCAGATACGCCTCGAGAATCTGCGGTTTCGAATAACGCGCCTCGACGATCAGGGCCACGATCGCTTCAGTGAGTTTTCGGCGCAGTGTCCGCTCGGGGGTCAGGAAGAAATTCTTCACCAACTGCTGAGTCAAAGTACTGCCGCCCTGTCGAATCCCCCCCGCGCGAAGATTCGCGATCATCGCGCCGACGATGCGACGCGGGTCGACACCATGATGCTCTTCAAAGCGACGATCCTCGACCGAGTAGATGGCGGCAACCAGATGCTCGGGGACATGCTCGATCTGGACCAGATCACGCTGTTCCCGCTTCGATCCGTAGAACGAGGAAATCGGCTCGGGCTCCAGGGCCACGACCGAGACCGGCTCCCCGTGATCGTCCCGCATCTCGCGCACGAGACCCCCCTCGAGGCGGAATTCGACCTTGCGGTCCTCTTCCGGGAGTTGTGGATGATCGAAACCGCGCAAATGAACCCGAAGGCGCCCGGGCAGCCAGCGGTAGTGGCCCACGGTGAGGGGGCCCGCTTCCTGTTGTTCTCGGTAGCCCATGCGTGCCAGCCAACCCGCGAGGTCGAGACGTTGCCAATCGACACCCGGGTAGATGACGATCGGCGCTGCATAGACCCGGGACGGGACCGAGAAACGTCGACCTTCGAAGCGAGCTACGACCATCGCGTCGAGTTCGAGCAGCCAGCCCGCGACCCAGAGGCCCGCCCCGAAGGCCAGCACCACGGCCACCAAACCGACCCGGCGTGCGCGCAGAAGGGAGCGGGGGGGACCGTCCGAATCGTCGTCCTCGTCGGACGAACTCCGGCCAGAGCCACGGCGCGCGCCTCGGCCGGTCTGCTTGCTGGCCCTCGCCATTGTCGTCTCCCATTCGCGCGTGACGGCTCTCGCCTGCTCGCGGATCGTGCTGGCCCGCGGTCCGGATTGACTCGCGCCTCGTTGCTCCCTGCGGATTGGTCTTGCCCGCGGCTTGTTCTCGTCGCGGCTCGCTCTCTTCGCTTGTGGCTCGAATCCGAGTCGCTGACCCCACGGGACGGTACCTGGCCCCCCGGCCATGGTCATGCCGCCGCGGAGATGCCCGACAAGCGCCCCGTCATGGAACCCGCACGGGGTCTTGCGTTCCCCTTTACTTCTCCACATCGGGATCGATTCTGTGCAGATCTGCGGTACTGAATGCCCGGAGAGATTCGTCGGACGTCGGCTTGTGCGTCGGCCTTCGAATCGCGAGAGTAGGGCGCCATGAGTACAAACAAACCCTGGGGTGGTCGATTCAGCGAGGCCACCGATCCGACCGTCGAACGCTTTTCGACCTCGATCCACTTCGATCGCGTGTTGGCGCGTCACGATCTGCGAGGATCGCGTGCGCAGGCTCGTATGCTCGGCAAATCCGGGCTGATCTCGAACGAGGACAGCGAGGCTTTGTTGCGCGGACTCGATCTCGTTGCCGGTGAAATCGAAGCGGGCAGCTTCCCCTTCGACCCCGCACTCGAAGACATCCACATGAATATCGAGATGCGCCTGCGCCATCATCTCGGACCCGTCGCGGGAAAATTGCATACCGGCCGATCGCGCAACGATCAGGTCGCGACCGACCTCGCGCTTTTTCTACGCGAGGTCACCCTGGCGACCCAACGCGGCCTGCTCGGCTTGCGCGGTGTACTCGTCGAGCGCGCTCGGGAACATCTCGACACGATCCTGCCCGGCTATACCCACATGCAGCGTGCGCAACCCGTGCGTCTGGCCCATCACTGGCTGGCGCACGCCGAGGCGCTGGGCCGGGATGCTTCGCGCTTTCGGGACGCTCATGCACGAATCGATCGATGTCCCCTCGGCGCCGGGGCCTTGGCCGGCTCGACGCTACCGATTGGTCGGGAAGAAACGGCTGCCGAACTCGGCTTCCAGGGCCCGACGCGAAATAGCATGGACACGGTCGCTTCACGCGACGGGGCGCTCGAATACCTTTCCAACACCGCGATCGCGATGGTGCATCTGTCGCGCCTGGCCGAAGAGCTGGTGCTCTGGTCGACGGCGGAATTCGGCTTCATCGAGCTGGCGGACGCCTACTCGACGGGCTCGAGCCTGATGCCGCAGAAGAAGAATCCCGATGTGCCGGAAATCGTACGCGGCAAGACGGGACGGGCGATCGGCAATCTCGTCACCCTGCTGACCGTGCTCAAGGGCCTGCCCCTGACCTACAACCGGGATCTGCAAGAGGATAAAGAGCCCCTCTTCGATTCGGTGACGACACTTCGCGATTGCCTCGAGGTGATGACGGGCGCGCTCGCAACCCTCGCGGTTCGCGTCGACCGGATGGCGGAGGCCGCTTCGGATCCGATGCTGCTGGCAACGGACCTGGCCGAAATCCTGGTTCGCGAGGGCGTGCCCTTTCGCGATGCCCACGAGGTCGTCGGCCAGATCGTCGGCCATTGCACACGTTCGAACGTCAACCTTCGCTCGCTCAGTCACACCGACATGCAAGGCTTCCACGAGGCGTTCGCCGCAGGCGCGGACGAACTCCTCGACCTCGAGCGCAGCCTCGAATCCCGCTCGCTCGCGGGCGGGACCTCGCGCGATCGCGTCGAGTCGGCGCTGGCGGAAATCGAATCCGAAATCGCGGCAGAGCTTCGCACGCTCGATGAACTCGAATCGGCAGACCGGGGAGAACAGATCTAATGCGCACTTCATTCCACTCTTCGCACGTTGATGTGGGCCGCATCCTCCTCGCGATGATCACAATTCTCACGATCGCGGGTACACTGTCCGCGTGTGGGCGGTATGGCAGCCCCGTCCGTTCCGCGTCGGTCGAGGCCGGTGACAGGACCGGTGACGAATCCGGTAACAAAGCCGGTAACAAAGCCGGGGTCGGGGTCGGGGTCGATGCTGAATCTGCCGCCGAAGTCGGCAAATTGGATCCAGAATCGAAGGACCCTTCTGCTGAGGAAGAATCCGACCTCGAAGAGGAGGACGAAGACGAGGACGATCTGGCCGAGTAGGTCGGTCGGCCTGCAACCGCCCTCTCGATCGTCGCTGACCGCGAGTTTGTCGGCCGGTTGAAGCCGGCTGACGCCGGTCAAAATAATTCGAGCCGAGTCGGCTCGGGAGTCGTACGCATGAGCCGCCAGCTGCCCTTTACCAAGATGCACGGAGCCGGAAACGATTACGTCGTCTTCGATGGCATTCGCGACGAATTGCCTAACGATCTATCGCAGCTTGCCCGAGACATTTCGGATCGCCATTTCGGAGTCGGCTTCGACCAGATGTTGGTCGTTCGCCCTTCCTCGGCAGCCGATTTCAGAATGGACATCTACAACGCGGACGGCAGCCAGGTCGAGATGTGCGCGAACGGCATCCGCGCCTTCTTCCTCTATGTGCGGGATCGCAATCACACCGACGCGGACGAGATCGGCGTCGAGACGCTAGGCGGAATCGTCAGACCGCAATGGGCGGGACCCGGTCGCGTGAAGGTCGACATGGGGCGACCAATCCTGATTCCCGAAAAAATTCCAACCACCTTGGCGACGGGACCCGGTCCCGTGCTCGAGGTACCGATCGAACTGTCTCCCGAGCTCTGGCCCGAAGCGCCCGAAGATCTGCGCGCGTCGTCGGTCTCGATCGGCAATCCGCATTGCGTCATTCAGGTCGACGATATCGATGCCATTCCCCTCGATCGCGTCGGTCCCGCCCTCGAACATCACGTGGCGTTCCCGAATCGCGTGAACGTCGAGTTCATCGAGGTCACGTCACGCAACCGGATTCGCCAGCGAACCTGGGAGCGCGGCACCGGGGAGACCCTGGCCTGCGGATCCGGCGCCTGCGCCGTCGCCGCGACGACGATGTTGCGCGATGTTGTCGACCGCGAAATCACGATCGAATTGCGTGGCGGCGAACTCGAACTCAGCTGGGCAGACAAGAATTCATCGATCTGGATGACGGGCCCGGCCATGCGGGTCTTCACGGGCGAGTGGCCACTCGACGACGCCTGACGACGATGTCGTCGAGGCCCACGAACGCAGTCTGACCGCGGAGACCCGGTAGTCGGGTCGCCCGGTAAGAGGGGAAAAGAAAATGCTCGAAGGCGTTTCGACCGCACTGATCACGCCCTTCCGTAGTGGACAGGTCGACGAAGAGGCCCTGCGTGGTCTCGTCGAGCGACAGATCGCAGCGGGCATCGACAGCCTGGTCCCCTGCGGTTCGACCGGCGAATCCGCCACGCTTTCCCATCTCGAACATCGTCGCGTCGTCGAAATCGTAATCGAAGCCGCGGCCGGGCGTGTCCCGATCATTTCTGGCGCCGGTTCGAATTCGACTAGAGAAGCAATCGAGTTGACGATCCACGCGAAGGAAGCCGGTGCCCAGGGTGCTCTCCTGCTCTCGCCCTACTACAACAAGCCCACCCAGGAAGGCATCTACCAACACTATGCGGCGGTGGCCAAAGAGGCGCAGTTTCCGACCGTCATCTACAACATTCCCGGTCGCACCGCGTCCAATATTTCCGCCGACACGATTGCCCGCCTGGCACGCCTCGACAACATCATCGGCGTGAAGGAAGCGTCGGGCGATCTCAACCAGATCGCACACGTCATCGCAAAGAGCCCCGCCGACTTCGCCGTCGTTTCCGGGGACGATTGGGCGACGCTGCCGCTACTCGCGTTAGGCGGAAAGGGCGTCATCTCGACGACCGCCAACGTCGCACCCGAACGGATGTGTGCGCTCGTTCGCGA
>CAZMFM010000056.1:0-32300 GCA_964565565.1 uncultured Spirochaetaceae bacterium
CGCGTCAAACATGCCCGGAGCGAAGCGCAGCTCCTCGAAGCCCTCGAAGTCGAGTTTGCCGGCAGCGATCGACTTTACGAGCACCTCGAGACCTACCCAGCAGAGAACATGGACGGGCATGCATGGCGCTTCCGCATCGGCTCGCGACCCATCCTCGTCGTCGGGCCGTCCTACGAGGGAGGCTTCGGGACCAGTCAGCAGCAGATCAATTGGGTGATTGACGTCTTCGGACGCTATTCGAACCTGCCAGGCATTCTGTTGATCCACGACATGATCCAGTATTCCCAGGTCAATAATGCCGTCGTCCAACAGATGTCGACGGTGGCTCCAAATCTCGCGATCACTGCCCAGGGGCATATTCGCCGGGACATGAAATACATCCAGGACATCGACGGCTTCCAGGTCATGCGCACCGTGAGCGATTGGTCGCGTACGGCGTCGCCGGGAGGCTCCTATTTCGCAGTGCTGCGTTTCTACTTTCAGCCCGGTCAAGAGGACGAGGTCGAAGCCTTCACCTATTCACCCGTCCTCGACTTCGTGGTTCCGGACGCCGACAAGACGATCGTGAGACAAGTCTTCCCCGTACCGGAGCCGCCGCGCGGACCCATGCAGCTTGCTGGCCTGGCGGGGATTCTTGTTTTGTGGCAGCTGCGCCGTGCGACGCGACGCAGTGAGTCGCGCCAATAACATATATACCTGGACATGGGGGGCCGCGAGCGGGTGCCTGGTTGCGTGGACAGAGGGGCTTGTGAGGGCAGTCACAAAGGAGAGCGGCGAGACGCCCGAATTGAAGTACATGGATGTTCCGAGGGGATCGAAAATCTAGAACCGCGATAACCCGGTCGCACTAGAAATAGAAGTCTGTCTCGGATCGCTCTGCTCAATTTTTCAGGTGCTCTACAATTGAGGCCGATGATCTCAAGCTCGATCGAATTGGTCTCAAGAAGCTCGCAAAATGACTCAATCCATAGTGGCGTACCCGACTCGTCTACACTTTTTGCAACATAAAATTTAGCCAGGAGAATAACATGATATCCGTTTCGACACGATTGAGCATTCTGGTGAATGCGGCGGTGTTTGTCGTTTCTCTCGCTGGCGGTAGCAGCAGTGCGCAGAATTTCGCCCCGCCCGCCCTGTGTCCCGAAGTCGGTGAGTGCACGGCACCGGGAAACGGTCCAGGAGGTGACGTCCCATATGATCTCGGAGTACTGGCCGACATCGTTCGCGATGTCGAATGGCCGAGACCACCCGCTATCACCAGGAACGTCGCCGTCAGAACCAACGCAGAGTTTCAGTCAGCACTTGGCGCGAATGGGGCGAGGGTGACGGTTGCAGCTGGTACCTACAATGGCGGCATTGTCAGGTGCAACGACTGCGAGTTCGTGTTGTCGGACGGGGTCACGATCCAAGGCAGGCTTGCTTTCCGAGGAAGCCGCATCCGCTGGTTCGGCGGTACGGTTCAGGGTGGCCCGGTGGATCAAATCGGAAGCGGTGACTTGCTGATCGACAACCTCTACAGCGTTACGCAAGCCACGCTCAACAATTTCACTGGGTCTGCGAGCGGCTGGGATCGAGTCGCCATCATCAACTCCACGTTGGAAGTAGCAAACGGTCAAGTCACCGGAACCTGGGGCATGTACGTCCAGCCGCTGCAGGCGGCAGGCCAGTTTCGAGGGCGCGATTTCATCCTCGCCAATGTGCGCATCGAGTCAACAGGCCAGAACAACCGCTTTCAGAACATCAACAATCTGGTCATCGTCGATTCATATTTCAACGGCAACAACACCTCGTTCAACGGCCTGAGAATGAACCACCGCAACCGCGACGTTTTCATGCGCGATACAACCATCGTGGGCATCAACATTAGTGCGGGAAGTGACAACCAGATTACGAATGGTCGTTTCGAGAACGTCACGCACTATGACAACTACAATACCTTCTACTCCGTTGGCATCGGTCAACGAACCGTCAACGTCACGGTCAACAACAGTCAGTCCTACACAACGGCCACCGGTTTTATCGGTCGGAGTTCGAACCTGGGAGGAGCAACGGGAAGCAATCCTCCAGTTGCCGCTTGGGATGGAACGACGCTCCCGGATCCTTCGACCGTCGGAGCACGTCGCTAGTTCATCCTGAACGGTCCCGGATTCCCGGGAAGGCCTGATGCGAGCGATTTCGAGCGACAGTTGAATTGCGGATCGGGGAAGCACAGGTCGCCAAGAAGCGTTCCCATGCGGCGACAAAACTCCGTCGAGAGCGCGAGAACCGATCTGGATGGAACCGCCGGTTGATCTCGTACACCGCGGTGAGAACGCGATCGACCGTGTGAATGTGCGCGGGCGCCCCATGCGGTGAGCCGGATCAGCCTATCAATCAGATTCGAATCCGAGTCTTTTTGCCCCGATTCGGGCGGTTGCATGGGCCCTTCGTTCTCGTCGCGATAGCCCGTGCCGCCTTCGAACTAGTGGAGATGATTCAGGAATCTCGAAGGAATCCAGGCAAAGGGATTCGCGCGGCCGACGACTTGGGCGCAGCCGAAACGGCGATCACAATCCATTCCGGCACTTTCGACCTCGCCGAAATGCCTTCGGCGAACGCCATGTCTGGTCGATGCCGCCGGTACTCAATTTCCCTAACTTTCTCCACTGGGACCTTCAAACTACCCTGCCTTTTGAGGCCGAACCCTTGCGCTCTGGGAAGCTGTCACCGGAAGTCAGTAGTCTAGCCGGCTCTCTTTTCGAGGCCGCGGAGATATCTCCAGATTCGATCGCCCTGATCGCGACGGATTTCGAGTGCAGTTATCGAGAGTTGAAGGAGCGCGCGGCCCGCTTCGCAGCTCTCCTCATTGACTCGGGCGCGGAGAATGGCGATCGGGTCGGAATCTATCTCGACAAGACGCCGGACGCGGTTGCGGCCCTCTACGGAACATGGATCGCCGGCGCCATCGCGATTCCCATCAACGAGGGGCTTCGCGGGCCGCAGCTTCGACACATTCTAGAAGATAGTGGCTGTCGCCTGCTCGTCAGCGATCGACGGAAGCTCCGGCGCATCGACCCTGAACACCTTGCCGGCGTCGAGCTTCTCGAGGTTTCCTACGATCACGCGCCGATCATGCCCGCAAGCGACCTATCGAGAGATGCTCCCGCGGCAATTCTCTACACGTCTGGATCCTCGGGAAAGCCCAAGGGTATCCTGACATCTCATGCAAATCTGATCGTCGGCGCAGAGATCGTCTCGGAGTATCTCGGATTGCAATCCAGCGACCGAATCCTGAGCGTTCTACCCTTCAGTTTCGACTACGGGCTCAATCAACTTCTGTCCTCCGTCCATCGCCGATCGCGCTGCGTATTGCAGCGGTCGACCTTGCCCGCGGATCTGTGTCGAAGTCTACGGGAGCACGAGATCAGCGTTCTGGCCGGCGTCCCACCGCTGTGGATCCAGCTGATGCAGGACGTTTCTCCCTTTCCAGAACTCGACTTCCCATCGCTGCGTATCCTTACGAACTCCGGAGGCGTATTTCCCGCCGATCTCGTCGCCCGCTATCGCAAAAAGCTGCCTAACGCGGAAATCTACCTGATGTACGGTCTCTCGGAGGCGTTCCGTTCGAGCTATCTGCGCCCTGAGGAAATCGATCTGCGTCCAGATTCGATCGGCAAAGCGATACCGCGCTGCGAACTCTTCGTTCTCGACGAAGAAGGTCGGGAGTCGGGGCCGGGCGAGGTCGGTGAGTTGGTGCACCGCGGACCCACCGTTGCCCTTGGTTATTGGAATGATGAGGCGACGACCGCTTCCGTCTTTCGCCCCGATCCGATCGATCCAGATCGGAAAGATCGCGTCGTCTACTCGGGCGACCTTGTGCGCCGCGACGAGGACGGCTTCCTCTATTTTGTCTCGCGCCGTGACCAGATGATCAAGAGCATGGGCTATCGCATCAGTCCTCAGGACGTAGAAGAACAACTGCGGAGCTCCGGCCTGCTCCTCGAGGTCGTCGTTGGTGGACGACCCGACGAGCTTGCCGGACAAGTCGTCGTCTCCCACATCGTCCCTCTGGACGCGAAGACGTTCAATGAAATCGAACTACTCCGTTTCTGCCGCGACGAGATGCCCAGTTATATGATTCCAGTGGAGTTCAACCTGCATAACATCCTGCCCCGTCTAGGTTCGGGAAAGTTCGATCGCCGGCGGCTCTTTCAATCGGCCGGATCGATCAGATGAGTCGAGATCGCGATTCTGCCATCGCTCGTTGGCGAGCGCCGCAGGAGCGCTTCGAACGACTCCGCGCCGAGACGCAGCGACGTGCCGGTCGCGATCTCTGCGATCTCGCCTACGCGAACCCCTACGATGGACCGCGAGCGGAAGTGCGAGAGATCCTGCATGCGGCCATCGATCGCAATCGTGTCCTCGACCTGCAATACACGCCCTACGGCGGAGCCACGATTCCCCGGCGACTCGTCGCCCACACTTTGCGCGAGAGTCACGGGGAGACCTTCCGCTGGCAGCATGTCGTGCTCACACCGGGTGCAATGGCTGGTTTGAATCTCCTGTTTCGTTCGGTGTGGGCCGACGCGGGCGATGAAGTGATCGTCCCCACGCCCTGCTGGCTCGACTATCCGCTCTATCTCGAGAATCTGGGCTTCAAGCCGATCCTGGTCCCCCTCGAACGTGATCGTGGTGACCTAGACATCGCCGCGATCGCCGCCGCCCTCGGCCCACGAACGAAAGCGGTCGTCTTGAGCCAACCAGGGAACCCGACCGGCCGTCTCTATCACGCCGATTCCCTGCGTGAACTCGGGGCGCTGCTCGACGGACAGCCCGATCCGCCTCTACTGATCTCTGACGAATGCCACCGCGATGTACGATTCGACTCTGCGGCCTTCGATTCTCCGCTTCATCACTATGATCGGAGCTGTGTCGTCTATTCATTCGGAAAGAGCCTGGCTCTTCAGGGGCAACGCATCGGCTACGTCGCGGTCTCTCCTCGAATGGCCGACTCCTTGGCCTTCGCCTCACAGCTCGAAGGGCTGTGCCGAACGATGGGCTTCTGCACGCCGACATCGCTGATGCAGACGGCCCTTCCGGCACTGTTGAAGATCGACAATGATTGGTCGCCGATCGTCGCGCGACGCGAACGGGTCTTTCAAGCCTTCAAGGACGCAGGCCCCAGCATCATCCCGGGCGACGCGACCTTCTTTCTCTACTGCCGCACTCCGACACAAGACGACTTCGCCTTCGCCGAAGCCCTCGCCGCGCGAGACATTCTGGTCCTTCCTTCCGCGCTCTTCCATGACGTCGGACATTTCCGGATCTCGCTGACGGGCTCCGATGACATGCTCGATCGCGCTCTACCGATCATCGTCGATCTCGCGACGGGGGGAGATCGAGATTGAGGGTCGGGAGAACGCCACAGGCGGTCAGTAACTGGATCTGGCATCACGACGCCTTCGAGCCCGACGTCCAATGGGCCGGGCACGGACAAGACGGACCTCAACCAGCGACCCGCCACGGTCACTTCGCCACCCATCAGGAACCGGTTGTCGGAGAACATGTCCTCACCCGGGACCGGCTCGGCGTCAACAAACTCTTCTACGGCATCGATGCAGGAGGCGAGGTCCACTCTTCAAATTTCCTCGCGGATCTACATCGCATCGGCTTCCCTCTCTCCGCCATTCAATCGGTGCCCTCGGGCCACAGCATCTACCTCTCCCCTGACCAGCGGAGTCTCAAACTCGAGCCACATTCGGCGCTCGAATTCGAGGAGCGTGAGACCGCCACGAGTGACGGACTCATTCGCCACGCAGAAACTGTTCGCGCCTCCCTCGACGCGACCTTCGCCCGCCTGGCCTCCACCCTGCGCGGACGACGCGTCTTCGTGACCCTATCGGGCGGGCTCGACAGCACGACCATCGCGGTGCTCGCGAAGCGCTGGCTCGAAGACGTCACCGCGGTGACCTTCGCCCTCGATGATGGCTCGGCGCGAAGCGATCCGAGCGGCGATTTGGCAAGCGCGCGGCGCGTCGCCGAGCATCTGGGGATGCCTCTCGAGGAGGTCGGTGTCACGCCTGAAGAGTTGATCACGCTCATCGATCCGGTCCTCACCTGGGGCCAGGATTGGCGGGATTTCAATGTGCATTGTGGCCTCGTGAACGCCGCAATCGCCGTCCGGCTGCGGGAGCGCCTGTCGGAGGGGACCGAGCGCGGGGCGCCTCCGCCCGTGGCGAGGGAACGCCCCGTCATCCTCACGGGCGATACGATGAACGAATTGATGGCAGATTACGCACCGGAAACCTACCGAGGCCACGAGTACTACGGACTGCCGCGCCTGTCTCCGACCCGCCTACGCCGCTTTCTCGTGGATGGGCTCGATTCGGGGGATCGCGAGGTCGGAATATTTGCTCATTATGGCTTCGATACACTGCAGCCCTACGCCCTTTGTGCCGAAGTCTATACGGCTGTTCCGGGAAGCTATCTGGAATCTCCGCAAGTCAAACAGGATCTTGTTCGAGCGGTGATGGGAGACGAAATTCCCATCCATGTCTACGAGCGGCCCAAGGTTCGAGCACAGGTCGCCAGCGCAGCGGGCGTGGCTGGGACCTTGGCTACGGTGGTCGATCGAGGTTTCGACTCCCTGCGACTCGCCGGACGATTCGCCGAGCTCTTCGGTGCCACCAAGGAGGATCTGGGAAGTCTCGTTCGAGCCGGTTTCTACCGGTTTGCAGCGACGTACCCTTCCGATCGAACGGAAGTGGACACAACGGCGGTAGAAGGGGAGACCAAGTGAGCAGCGTGACCGCGGCGGAGATCGGACAGGATCTGGAAGCCTTCGTACGCGACCGTTTTCAGGTCGAGGGAGACGACGACTTCTTTAGTGCGGATGTGAATCTCTGGGAAGAGGGCTACGTGGATTCCGCTGGGGTCGTCGAGCTAATCGCCTACCTCGAGGACACCTACTCCACCAAGATTCCCCGTAGCATGCTATTCGACCCCGGGTTCACCAGTGTGGATGGAATTGCTGAGCGCGTTGCGAGCTTGTTGTAGCCTCGGAAGGCTACAACGGAAGAAGTCGCCATGGTGACGAATCGGGAGAACCCAGAAGGTGGCCTCGGACTAACGAGCCGACAGCTCCTGATTTGGACCGAGCAGCAGCTCGCACCAGATATTCCCAGCAACAACATGCTGATGTGCTTCACCATCGACGGAGATATCGATCCGGATCGGTTTGCCTGCGCCTTCGAATCGGTCGTTGACGAGACGGATGCGCTGCGCACGGTGATCCAGGATATGGACGGCGCACCGCGACAATTCGTGTTGCCTAACGCGGCTCGGCTCGTTGACTTCGTCGATCTCTCCGACGGCGCCAGTCCTGAGAGGTTCCTCGCCTGGCGTGATGCTCGAAGCGTACGGCGCTTCGATCTGGACGAGCAGCTCTTCGATTGCGCATTGATTCGGCTCGGGGACGACCGCAGTATCTGGTACCTCTGTCAGCACCATCTCATCTGCGACGCTTGGTCTTTCTCACTGATCTTCAAGCGGACCGCGCTGTTCTACGGCAACCCGGATGCCGCCAGCGAAGCGCCCAAGGCTCGTCGCTACCGGAAGTATCTCGATAGCCAGGAGAGCTATCGAGGCTCGGATCGCCATACCGTTTCCGCAGCATTCTGGAAGGAGCGGTTCTCGGACCCGATCGCGCCACTTCATCCCTACGGCGTGGATCCGGCGGGAAAGCGTCCGGCCACACGCCGGCTGAGCATCGATCTCGGTGACGTCCGCTCCGAAAGGATCCGCGCTCTGGCTCAGCAAGAAGAGATGCGCGCGGCGACCGCAACCCTCTCTCGCTCGATGATCTTCACGACGGTGCTCTATGCCTATCTTCACCGCATCAGTGGCAATGAGATAGTTGGCATCGGCAGCCCGGTCTTGAATCGCCCCTCCCGGTGGTCGAAGCAAACGGTCGGCCTGTTTATGGAGGTCTGTCCCTTCCGCGTCGAAATCTCGGAAGACGACAGTTTCGCATCTCTTCATCGCAAGGCGATCGATGAGAATTTCGCCGTTCTGCCCCATGCCGCGTGCTCCGTGAGCAACCCGATTCGCAACAAACGCTACGACGCGATGCTCAATTTTCACAACGCGATCTTCCCCGATTTCGCGGGCCAGCCGGCGCAGGCAGACCTGCGCACGGGCCCCGTGGCGATGTCGTCCCGAGCGAATTGGGAAGGCATTGACCGGGATGTAGCCTGGGATGCGGGCGAGGTGCTCACTCTGCAAGTCCTGGACTTCGGAGACACGGGATCCTTCCAACTCCACTTCGAATTCAATGTCGATGTCTTCGACGACGGGACCAGCAAGCACGCCATCGAGCATTTCCTGAACCTGCTCGACGCCATGTTGGCCGACCCCGATTGCACCGTGAATGCGGTACCCATGCTTACCCCTGGAGAACGCAAAGCCATCGCATCCAGCTCCTGCGACGCAGAGCGCGAGACCAAAGGTGCGCCAAGCAAGCCGTTCGACGAAAGACCAGTCCTCGAGCGGTTTCGGGATTGGGTGGCACGAGATCCAGATAGAACAGCCCTGATTCAAGACCCTTCAATCGATCACGGCGAGCTCAGCTACGGCGAATTGGACGACCGCGTACGGATCCTGTCTGCCGCAATCCGCGAGGCGGGGATGACTCGCGGTGATCGGATAGCCGTCTGCCTGACCCGATCCGCCGAGATGCTCATCGCACTGCTGGCAACCCACGACGCTTCGGCCGCCTACGTCCCGGTCGATCCCGAACAACCTGCTGCGCGCATCGCGCTGATCCTCGAAGAGGCCAGACCCTCCCTGGTGATCACCGAGACCTCCCTGATCGATCGGGTGGAGACATGCGCCGCGCCGCGAATTCTTCTCGATCCCGGTATCTGGGACGTCGCCGCTGCTCCGCCGCCGGCCGAGACCGGACACGATCAGCGCTCCGAATCAGAAAGCCCTCTCGCCTATATCATCTTCACATCCGGCTCGACGGGGCGACCCAAAGGGGTCGAGATCGAACACCACGCTCTCTGCAATTTCATGACGTCGATGGCGAACAGGCCGGGCCTCTCGAAGAAGGATCGTCTCCTGGCGATCACGACGATTTCATTCGACATCGCCGCCCTCGAACTCTTTCTTCCCTTGACCGTGGGCGCCTGTCTCGAAATCGCCGACGAAGAGACCTGTCGAGATCCAGCCCGACTAGCCGAACGTCTGGAGGCTTCCAGGATCAGCCTCATGCAGGCGACGCCCGCCACCTGGCAGATGCTGGTGGACTCAGGCTGGCAAGGAAGGTCCGACTTTCGGGTGCTATGCGGTGGCGACGCGCTCTCGAGAGAACTCGCCAACGCTCTGCTCGATCGCGCCAGGGAGGTCTGGAATCTCTACGGTCCAACGGAAACGACGATCTGGTCCAGTGTCGAGCGCATCACCCCGGGCACCGAGAACGTCTGCATTGGCCAGCCGATCGACCGCACGTCGCTTCGGATCCTCACCTCTGGACTCCAGGGCGTTCCGAAAGGCGTTCCCGGGGAACTCTTCATCGGCGGCGACGGCTTGGCGCGAGGCTATTGCCGACAACCCGAACTCACCGCCGCGCGCTTCGTCCTGACACCCGAATCTCCCGACGAACGCTTCTACCGGACTGGCGACCGGGTCCGCCAGCTACCAGACGGGCGCATCGAATGTCTCGGCCGGGTCGACTTCCAGGTGAAGATCCGTGGCTTCCGGATCGAAGCGGGGGAGATCGAAGCGGCTTTGCGGCGCCTGGACGAACTCACTGATGCGGTCGTCGTCGCGCGTGGAGCCGACGCCCGAGACCGACATCTGGTCGCCTACCTGGTGCCGCAAAATGACGCGCAGCCGGTCATCGAAACGCTGTCCGCCGCACTACGAAGCAGCTTGCCGAGCTATATGATTCCCACACGCTGGATCATCGTCGAGCGCCTGCCGCTCACCGGCAACGGCAAAATTGATCGCAAGAAAGTCGCGGGCCTCCCGGGCCACGAGGTTCAAGCCGTCGGCCACCGGGAGGCACCCCGCAACGACACCGAGGTCCAGATCGCCGAAGTCTGGCGAGAATTGCTAGGCGTCTCTGAGATTGGTCGCGATGACGACTTCTTCGATCTGGGCGGGCACTCATTGCTCGCGGTGGAGGGATTGGCGCGAATCGAAAGACGCCTCGGCCGACGCACCCCCCTCGCAGCGTTCTTCGAGCGACCAACAGTGGCCGGTGTCTCGGATTCGCTTAGGTCCGACGGCGGCGACACACATGTCGCGGCGGCGGTCGAACTGCGCGCAGGCACCAGCGAAATGCCCCTCTTCTGTATCGGCGGCATCCATCTCTATCAGGCTCTCGCTCGAGAGATGACGCCTGGGCTTCGGGTCTTCGGTGTCTTTCTTGCTCAGGAGACCGACTGGCTCGCTGCCCTTCAGCGGGGGCGCAAACCGAAGCTCGCGTCGACGGAGGATTCGGCTGCACAGTATATCGAGGTGATCAAGCGTCATCAGCCTCAGGGACCCTATCGATTGGCTGGCCTCTCCTATGGCGGTGTGCTGGCCTACGAGATGGCCCGCCAACTCACGAATGCGGGCGAACGTGTCGAAGCGTTGATTCTATTCGATGTACGCCTATACGGCGTAGTGGCACGCGCCGGCGGCTTCTTCAGCAGGTTTCGACTTCGACTTCGAGGACTGCGAGCGGACTGGGCGGCCGCAAATTTCTCAGAGAATTCACGCCGGAGCTCAGCCCCGTTGCGCGACAGGCTTTTCATCCAGGCGATTCGAGACTATGAAGGGCGCATCGCGCCCTATGACGGCTCAGTGCTGCTATGCGTCGCGAAGGACAATGACCCGTCCGATGCCAATGCCGACCCCTCCTTTGGCTGGGCGGGCCTCGTTCGCGGCGATTTGACGATCGTGGAATGTCCGGGCGACCACGTCGGGCTCGTGGCCGGCGATTACGCTGCCCAGACCGCGAGCACAGTCGAAGCCTTCCTGACCAGCCACGCGAGCCGACGACGAGAGAGCTAGACAATTCCTGACAGCCACTTCGAGAGGTCGTGCTCCCAGGGCCCAATACCGAAGCGTGGACCAACATTGAAGGGGAATGGAAAGCGATTTTATGAGATCCGCATGCCCCAGAGCGCGCGTCTGAGGAACGGCTTCGATGCCGCTACATCACCCCGTCGAAAGCTCGGGCGCCGGTCCGGATGGGACGCCGGTTGATCTTGTGCACCGCGGTGAGAACGCGATCGACCGCACGGAGGTGCCCGGGCGCGTCCACGGCACGGTTACGATGTGAGACCGCGGCCATGCGATCATCGAATTGGAAGTCCGCGAGATCCGGATACCGCTCGGGCTGGCTCTTGATCTGTCGATCGAGCGTTGTACCGACAATGATTGCAAGGCGATTCAGTGAGACACGCTCGATGAGATGACCGTTGCGCGTCAAGAAATCGGCAGTCTCGAGTAAGTCGGCTGCCGTCTCCGTCGGATAGCCGACGATCATCGTCATGCGGATGCTGATATCCGCCTTGTTCGCATCGATGAGAAATTTAGAGGTGGTCTCCACATCCGTCCCCTTCTTCATCGCGTCGAGAACCCGCTGACTGCCCGACTCGAACCCTGTCGTGACCCTGACGAGTCCGGCTGCCCGCGCGGTCTTCAACCTCTCAAGCGAAAGACCGTTATCGCCCTCGGTTCCCGCGTGGACGGACGCAGCCCATTGCGCGCCGGGAACACGCCGCGGCAGCCCATCGATCAGCCCGTTCCACAGATCGAGGTCCGAATTCAGCTTCAGGTCGACAAAGATGAACTGAGAGGTGCCGCACCTTTTCGCTTGTAGCTCTAGTTCATCGAGCACATTCTCAGGCGATCGCGTTCGAAACGTCCGCCCCATGCTGCTCGTGACATCCGAACAGAACGAGCACACGCCCCAGCCACAGCCACGGCCCGTAATGACTGGGACGATGCGCTCCGGATAGTGATGCCAAGGGAAATCTGAGTAATCCGGGAACTCGAGACGATCGAGGTCCTTGAGCGGGGGCGGGGAAGGGGGTGGGGCTCCGCCGGGAACCCAGACGCCCGGCTTGCCCGCGATATTCCTGCCCGAGGTCACTGATTCTACCAAATCGACAATCGTCAACTCGACCTCGCCGCCGACAAGTGCGGTGAGTCCGGGAATCTCGAGCCACGCCTCCGCCACGGAAGGTTGACTGAAGTACGCACCGCCAATCAACACCGGAATGCCGCGCTCCGTCGCCACACGGCAGATCTCGACACAGTAGTCGAAATACATGAGGTAGGCCGAGATCAGGATGACATCGGGTCGAGTTTCGAGCTGGGCTTCGAGGTGCGCGATGATTTTTAGCCTGTTGCTCCGTGTGGTCGGGAGTCGTCGCGCTGCCAACGCCTTTCGTATCGTGAGTACGAGCTTGTTCTGCGAGACAGCGGTCCGGTAGCGGAGGCGCTCATCGATCAACGACCACGGGCGCAGAGGCGATTCACGCGCCACCCCCTCGACACCAAGGGCAAGCGGGGAAAACAGATCCACCCCTATGTCATGCCGCCGCATTTCCGCGACGAGATATCCGACTCCAACCGTCGGATACCGGGCGAAGTTGTTCAAATCTACGACGAGTACATTGAGATGCTGTGGTTGCAACTGGATCTCCTTCGCCGGATTGTCTTGCCCGAGTCGCGGTTCAATCTACCTGAAACGAGCCGCCGCGTGTCAGATATCTGCTATGCGGTAAGCTAGTTGCTAGTTCTATGCATCCCGAGAAATGCGGACTACGCGTCATGGTTTCGGGGAGGTGTCGTTGTCGATCTGCCGGGCGTGAAGACACGGTCAGCTGGCCAGCTCCCTGCACGACGCCAGAATGACCTGCTCCTGCCGCCCGTACTCACAGCCGAGACGCTTGACCGAACGGCGACTGCTCGACTCACCTCCTGAACGGTCGTCCGAGCAGCCATGTACCCGGAAGTTGGCTCGACGGATGGGCCAACACTGGTCCATGAGGCCACCCAAGGTATCCTGCTCGCGGCTGAAGGCAGAGTTGACACTTCACCCCCGTTGAGACGGTCGCGACGGAACAGCTATTGTCAGTGGCTCGAAGCGCCGTAAAGAGCCTTCTACGGCCTGCGGAGTCCGCGACGGACGACGTGGAACCAGCTCGGAATGAAGCACAGCAATTCATGCCACTCAATGAACGACCGACGCGGTAGTCTGGTGCCCTTCGAATGAAATTGCCGCGACTCGCCTATCTGACCACTGCGTATCCGTACGTCAGCCATACGTTTATTCGGCGAGAGATCATCGGCCTGGAGCTGCTCGGCTATCGCATCGATCGCATCGCGATCCGCGCCGGCGAGACAGTGATCGATCCCGACGACGTGACGGAGGACGAAAAGACCCTGCATCTGCTTGGACAGTCCAAGGGCTGGCTGCTGAAACACGCACTACGCGGGGCAATACTGGCCAGGGTGTCTTTGCTTCGCGCGCTCGCTGCGGCTTGGCGTTTGAATGGCGCCAGCGAGCGCGGACTCGTCAGGCATCTCGCGTATGTCATCGAGGCCCTGTGCCTGCTGGCCTATCTCCGCCGCCAGCGGATTGAACATGTCCACGTTCATTTCGGAACCAACGCGGCGGCTGTCGCGATGCTGGTGAAGTTGATGGGTGGGCCGTCCTACAGCATGACGATTCACGGCCCAGACGAATTCGACGCACCAATCGGTCTCAGCATGGGTTGGAAGGTTCGCGAGTCGTTGTTCACGGTGGCGATCACACACTTCTGTGATGCGCAGCTTCGACGCTGGGTCGGCGCCGCGGATTGGGGCAAGTTGCATGTCGTCGGCTGCACTGTGGGTGAAGAGTGGTTGGAGGCTGCGCGGCCCGTCGACGAGGACGCGAAGGACATCGTTTGCGTGGGCCGGCTTTCGGAGCAGAAGGCTCAACTCGTGTTGGTCGACGCACTCGCCGAGGCGGTGGCCGGCGGATTTTCGGGGCGCCTGGTGTTGGTTGGCGACGGGCCGCTCCGAGGCGAGATCGAAGGACGCATTCGTGAGCTCGATCTGGCCGCACGAGTCCACATCACCGGCTGGGCGGATGCATCGCTGGTCCGCCAATGCCTACTCGACGCGCGCATCCTCGTGCTCTCGAGCTTTGCCGAAGGCTTACCGGTGGTGATCATGGAGGCAATGGCCCTGCAGCGACCGACGGTTTGCACGTCAATCATGGGCATTCCCGAATTGGTCATTCCGGGCGAAAACGGTTGGTTGGCCGTGACCGGTGACGCGACGGCGCTTGCCGAAGCGATCCTTGAAGCGGACCGGACTCCCCTTGAGCGGTTGCGGGAGATGGGCAGGGCCTCGCAGGAACGCATCAGGGCAGAACATTGTTCCGGCGAGATCTCAAAATTGGACCGACTCTTTCGCCACTATCTGTCGGCTGACAAGACGGGCGAAGTGCCTCGGCCTGAACACCAGCTCGGCGCGCAATCGAGTGAGCCATGAAGATTCTCGCTGTCGCCAGTGGAGGGGGACATTGGATCGAACTCCTGCGCGTGCGTCCGGCATTCGAGGACCATCTCGTGCACTACGTGACGGTCCAGGAGAAATACCGCGATGATGTGACGGGCTCGCCATTTCATGTCGTACGGGATGCGACGCGTTGGCAGCGAGTCGCGCTCTTGATCCAGGCTCTGCAGATCGTCTGGATCGTTCTCCGAGTGCGGCCGGAAATCGTCATCAGCACCGGTGCGGCGCCCGGATATTTCGCATTGCGTCTGGGCAAGCTGCTGCGTGCACGAACGATCTGGCTCGACAGTCTTGCGAACGTAGAAACCCTGTCCCAGGCCGGAGAGATGGCGGGGCCCTATGCCGATCTATGGCTCACGCAATGGCCGGAGTTGGCGGGCGATGGCGGCCCCGAGTACGGCGGGAAAGTCCTGTGATTCTCGTGACCGTCGGCCACCAGATGCCCTTTGATCGTATGCTCCGCCTGATCGACCAATGGAGCTGCCAACGGGGACGCAAGGACCTTTTTGCGCAGATCGGCGAATCGGATTTCCAGGCGACTCACTTCCGATGCGAGCAGTGGCTCTCGCCGGCCGAATACCGCGTTCGCCTCGAAGAATGCAGCGGTATCATCTCGCATGCGGGAACCGGCACGATCATTCAGGGACTCATGCTAGGCAAGCCCATTCTAGTGCTTCCCCGCTTGGCGAAATTTTCGGAAACGCGCAATGACCACCAGGTCGGCACCGCGCGCTACTTCGAATCCCAGGGATTACTGATGGCGGCCTATGACGACACGGATTTCAGCGCGGCGCTCGAGGAATTCGAATCGTTCAGGCCGAGGGAAAGGATGTCCGATCACGCCTCGCCCCAGCTTTTGGACCGGATCGCTTCCTTCATCACGCGCTGACCGTGCGCAGGTGATCGCGCGGAATCGGATCCCTGTTCCCAAGGGGAAGCCGTGGTGCTCCGACTCAATGAGCGGTCTATGGCCACTGACCCTGTGCAGCTTCGATGAAGTCCATATGCGATTCGCATTTCCTGCACCGCTCGGTAGATTTCTCTGCGACCCCAAGCGTCCTGGCTGGTCACTTCAACAGGGGTTGGGTCGCCCTTCGGGTACGAAACGTTTACGAGAAGTCCACGCGAGCGGGTCAAGCCAGCCCCCGAAAGGTTCGACAAGCCCATTGCTGGTCGTCGCGAAAGCGCCTTCGCATCGACCTACAGATCGACCACAGAGACCTACGAGTCCGAGATTCGAGTGAGACCCCATGCCCACGTCCCGAAAAACCCTGTCCTGCGTTCTGGTCGGATCGGAATCCCTGCTGATTCAATGCGGCGAGATTCTGCGAGAGCGTGGCCAAGAACTCTGCGCCGTGGTCACGCGCGAGAGCCAGATCATCGACTGGGCCACCAAGGCCGGGATTCCTACGCTGGCCCCGGGCAAGGGCCTGGCTGAAGAGCTCCGGGCCTTCGAATTTGATTACCTCTTCAGCGTGACAAATCTGGCCTTGCTTTCCGACGAGGTTCTGAACCTTCCGAAGCGGGGTGCGATCAACTTTCACGACGGGCCCCTTCCGCGTTATGCGGGAATGTACGCGCCGGTCTGGGCTCTCCTGGAAGGCGAACGGGAATACGGCATCAGTTTTCACGAGATGACTTCGGGGACCGATGAGGGCGACCTTTGGGTCCAGCGTTTCTTCCCGATTTCCCCTGAAGAGACCTCGCTGACCCTGAACACGCATTGTTACGAGGCCGCGATCGACGCCTTCGCCGAACTCATCGACGGACTGTCGAGCGGCAGCGCCACGAAGACACCCCAGGACCTCAGCAAGCGAAGTTATTTCGCTCGCTACCAGAGGCCGGCGGGGGCAGGTGTTCTCGATTGGACACGGTCTGCTGAGAGTCTTGTTCGAGCGGTTCGTGCGATGGACTTCGGTCAATACGAAAATGCCTTCGCTGCGCCCAAGATTATTCACTCCGGGCGTGTCTGCCTGGTCAGGAATGCACGGGTCGAGACCCTGGACAGCCCGGCCCAGCCCGGAACGCTCGTACGGATCGGCGACGACGAGTGGTGTGTTGCCTGTGCGAATAACGAAGCGATCGCCGTGTCTAACTTTTCATGCGTGATGGGCAACGCGATGACCCCCGACGAGGCCGCGACACGCCTCGGCCTGGCCGTCGGGCAGCTGATTTCCGGCTTCACGCCAGCCGCACTCGATCGGGTTTCAGAGCGATGCGACGAGGCCACCCCGGCTGAGGCCTTTTGGGTCGCGCGACTGGCACGACTCGATTCGATCGAAATGCCCTACACCCAGAGTAGATCGGAAGCTGGATCCACGAGCCAGCCCGGAAGCGTCGACCTTCGGATCGACGCCAAGCTCCGTCATTTCCATTCCTCGGACTCGAACGAAGCGGCCTCGGCCCTGATCGCCGGCTTCGCCACCTACCTTGCTCGCGTGAGCGGTCGAGATGGATTTGATCTCAGCTTTTCTGAAGACCGCCTGGACCAGCTGCTCGAGGGAACCGGCGAGATGTTTTCGGGCTGGCAGCCCTTGCGGATCGCCACAGCGCTCGGAGTTCCCGTCGGCAAAGCGCTCGAGGGCACGGTTCGAAGCATCGGACGAATTCGAGAGCGCGGTTGTTTCCTCTCCGATGTGGTCGCCCGGTACCCACGCCTCTCCAGCAACGCAACGCTCATTAGCGGGGCCACCACGGCGGTGGCCGTCGGCATCCACGAGGATCTCGACGCCTATTCACTGCGTCAGGGCGCCGATTTTGCTTTCGTCGTGACACCGGACGGTGAAGGCGTCCGACTCGTTCACGATCAACGCGTCCTATCCCACGAGGCGGTCACGAAGATCGCGGGACAGCTCGAGATCTTTCTCGCGGCGTTGTCCGAGCCCGATCTGGAAGTGGCCAAAGTCCCATTGGTCGACGAGACGCGGCGCCGTGAAATTCTCGAGGATTGGAACGACACCTGCGTCGAGTTCGATCGGAGCCAAACCATACACGCGCTCTTCGAAGCCCAGGTTGGCCTGCGCCCTGACGAGCCCGCCGTCGCTTTCGAAGGCGTATCCCTGACCTATCGCGAACTGTCGGAACGCGCCAACCAACTTGCCCATCATCTCATCGGCCTGGGCACCGTGACCGACAAATTGGTGGGCATCTATCTCGAGCGTTCGATCGACATGCTGGTCAGCGTGCTCGCGGTGTTGAAGGCGGGCGGCGCTTACGTTCCCCTCGACCCGACCTATCCGGGCGACCGCATCGAGTACATGATCCAGGACTCAAAGGCGAACGTCGTCCTCACCCAGGACGCCTTGATCGAGGCGCTTCCCGGCGGAGACGCGATCGTCGTCGCCGTCGATCGCGACGCGACCGAAATCTCGAACCGGCCGGTCTCGAGCCCCGAGATTTCCTGCTCGCCAGGACAGCTGGCCTACGTCATCTACACCTCGGGTTCCACGGGCAAACCCAAGGGCGTGATGGTGGAACATCGCAATGCCGTCAACTTCTTTGTCGGAATGGATGAGCGCATCCCCCATGACCCGGCCGGGGTCTGGCTGGCTGTCACGAGTCTGTCCTTCGACATTTCAGTGCTCGAACTCTTGTGGACCCTGACTCGAGGCTTCAAGGTCGTTGTCCATGCAGACCGCCAACGCTCGGTCGAAGCCGAAGAGACCATCGAGTTGCCATGGCGACCGATCGACTTCGGCTTAGCACTTTGGGGCAGCGATGCGGGTCCGGGTCCGCGCAAATACGAGTTGATGCTCGAATCGGCAAAGTTCGGGGACAGCCATGGATTCAAATCCGTCATGACGCCAGAGCGACATTTCGGTGCCTTCGGCGGACCCTTCCCGAATCCCGCAGTGACCAGTGCAGCGATCGCCGCGGTGACCGAGCGAATCGAGATTCGCGCCGGAAGTTGCGTTCTACCGCTGCATCATCCGGTCCGAGTCGCCGAGGAATGGGCGGTCGTCGACAATATCTCCGGCGGGCGGGTCGGTGTTGCCTTTGCAGCGGGTTGGCAACCAAACGACTTCGTGATTCGGCCCGAAGCGCATGCCGAAGCCAAGAAGAATATGTTCGAATCCGCAGAAGCGGTGAAGCGATTGTGGCGCGGCGAGGCGGTTGAGTTCATCAGCCCGACAGGCGAGATGGTGCCGACGAGTACGCTGCCGCGTCCGGTGCAAAGCGAACTCCCGATCTGGATGACGACCGCGGGAAACGTCGACACTTTTCGAGCGGCCGGGGAGGGCGGCTTCCATGTCCTGACCCATCTGCTGGGACAAACCCTCGAAGAACTCGCCGAGAAGATCAAGGTCTATCGACGAGGCCGCGTAGCGGCCGGACTCGATCCCAAAACGGGCATCGTGACCTGCATGCTGCATACCTACGTCGGGACGGACAACGACGCGGTGCGGGAACTTGTTCGGCAGCCGATGAAGGATTACCTGGCGAGCGCCATGAAATTGGTGATGGGGTTTGCCTGGACCTTCCCGGCATTCGCGCGACCGGGCGGTCCGGACTCGAAACCCGAGGACGTCGATCTCAGTTCGCTCACCGAAGAAGAGACGGACGCCATCCTCGAATTCGCTTTCGAGCGCTACTACGAAACAAGCGGACTCTTTGGAACCCCCGAGATCTGCGCTCAAATGGTCGAGCGCGTGAAGGCCGCAGACATCGATGAGATCGCCAGCCTGATCGACTTCGGGCTACCCAATGACATTGCGCTGGCCGGACTCGAATTCCTGGACCGGGTGCGCAGCGAAGCCAACGTACGCCCGGAATCGGCCGAAGCCTTCGATGCCACCGTCGTCGACCAGTTCTCGCTGTCGGCGCAGATCGAAACGCATTCGGTCACCCACCTGCAGTGCACACCGTCCCACGCCACCATGTTGCTGACCGATCTCGATACGATGGGTGCGCTCTCCCGGGTGCCCCATCTGATGATCGGGGGCGAAGCCTTTCCCATTTCCCTAGCCGCGGAACTCGACTCGGCGGGTTGTCACGATGTGACGAATATGTACGGCCCCACGGAGACGACAATCTGGTCTTCGACGGAAGCGGTGCGCGGTCGTCCCGAATCGATTTCGATCGGACGTCCGATCGCGAATACGCAGTTCTACATCCTTGGCGCCGGACAAGAACCACTTCCCGTTGGGATTGCCGGTGAGCTCTTGATCGGCGGCGAAGGCGTCGTTCGCGGATATCACGATCGACCCGACCTGACAGCGGACCGCTTCATCCCGGACCCCTTCAGCGATCGCCCGGACGCTCGGCTCTATCGCACCGGAGATCTCGCGCGTTGGCGCGAAGACGGAACGATCGACTTCCTGGGGCGCCTTGATCACCAGGTCAAGATTCGTGGCTACCGAATCGAACTCGGCGAGATCGAAGCCCGGCTTGCCGGGCTCCCGGGGCTTCGTGAAGCGGTCGTGATCGCGCGCGAAGACACACCCGGCGACCATCGCCTCGTCGCTTACCTGATCGCCGAAATGAGCCCGGTTCCCGAAGACGCAATGCGCAGCGGACTGCGAGAGAACCTGCCAGAATTCATGCTGCCGTCGGCGTTCGTGTTCCTCGATCAATATCCGCAGACGCCCAACGGAAAGATCGATCGCAAGGCGCTACCCGCACCCAACCAGGTCAAGACCGCGAGTGCGGTCGAATATCAGCCACCCAGCAATGAGCTCGAAGGGTTGATCGCGGAAGTCTGGAAGGAAGTGCTCTATCTGGAACAAGCGGGCGTAGATGATAATTTCTTCGACCTGGGTGGGCATTCCCTGCTCGTGGTCCAGGCGCACAGGAAACTAAGAGAGGTCAGCCCTCGGCCGGTTTCATTGACCGACCTCTATCGCTTTCCGACGATTCGCGGCCTGGCCGGGCATCTCTCATCGGAGGGCGACGATGGCGAACAGGTCAAGAAGAGTCAGGCTCGCGGCGAAAAGCGTCGGCAGGCATTGGGTCGAAGGCGGCGGCGTTGAAAGTCGCTCAGCCTGTGGGCTGCGCAAAGCATGAATGACTCTCGAGCCGGACGATCGAACGTTCGGCCAGGGATGAGCGGAGATCGATGAGCGAATCGAATTCAAATGAGAACGACATCGCGATCGTGGGCATGGCACTTCGCGTGCCTGGCGCGAGTACACCCGAAGAATTCTGGACGAATCTGCGGGAGGGACGCGAGTCGATCCGAAGACTCAGCGAAGAGGAACTTCTCGAGGCGGGCGAGTCCCCAGACCTCTTACGCAACCCGGCCTACGTTCCCGTATCGGGAAGCCTCGAAGGATTGAAGCTCTTCGACCGCGACTTCTTCGGCTTCAGCCCGAAAGAAGCAGCCATTCTCGACCCTCAACACCGTCACTTCACGGAGTGTTGCTGGGAAGCCCTCGAGGATGCCGGACATCTACCCAAACGTTTCGAAGGTCAGGTCGGCGTTTTTGGTGGCTGCGGAATGGGCAGTTATTTCTACTTCAACATCTGCTCGAACCAGGACTTGATCGATTCGGTCGGACTCTTCCTGCTCCGCCACACGGGCAACGACAAGGATTTTCTTTCTACCCGTGTCTCCTACACGCTGGGCCTGAAGGGTCCGAGCATCAACGTGCAAACCGCTTGCTCGACTTCTCTGGTCGCGACGCATCTCGCCTGCCAGAGCCTGCTCAGCGGCGAATCGGATATGGCCCTGGCCGGCGGCGTGACGATCCTGCTGCCGGACCAGCGCGGCTACCTCTATCATGAAGGGGAAATTCTCTCTCCGGACGGACATTGCCATCCCTTCGACTCGCGCGCGCAGGGCACGATCTTGACCAGTGGCGTCGGCGTGGTTGCGTTACGTCGTCTCGAAGATGCACTCGAGGACGGCGATACGATCTATTCCGTGATCAAGGGATCCGCCGTCAACAATGATGGGGACCAAAAGGTCGGCTACCTCGCGCCGAGCGTCGACGGTCAGGCTGCGGCGATGACCGAGGCTTATGCCGTCGCCGACATCGAACCCGAAACCGTCGGCTTCATCGAGTGTCATGGCACGGGAACCTATATGGGGGATCCCATCGAAATCGCCGCCTTGACCCAGGCCTTTCGCCAATCCACCGAGGAGAATGCTTTCTGCCGCATCGGATCGGTCAAGAGCAATATCGGGCATCTCGATACCGCCGCCGGAGTCGTCGGTCTAATCAAGGCGTCGCTCGCACTGAAGCACGAATCAATCCCCGCCAGTCTCAACTACGAGGAAGCCAATCCGGTGATCGGCTTCGACGACACGCCCTTCATCGTAAACACGGAACTCTACGACTGGCCGCGCACCGCGACACCGCGGCGCGCGGCAATCAATTCCCTCGGCGTGGGTGGCACGAACGCGCACGTGATTCTCGAAGAGCCCCCCGTCGAAAGCCTGTCGGCCCCATCGTCACGTGATTTCCAACTCCTACAGGTCTCAGCCAAGAACAAAAAATCCCTCGAAGGCAATTGCCAGCGAATCGCAAAACATTTGCGAGCGAATCCAGAGCTCGATCTGGCCGATGTCGCATTCAGCCTCGAGAAGAGCCGAGCACACATGGAAAGACGCTGCGTACTGGCCGTGCGCGACCGCGACGAGGCGATCGAGCTCCTCGAAACGAACGATCCCCGCCGTGTGTTCAGTCATGTCGCTTCCGGTCAAGAGGGTTCGATCGTATTCATGTTCTCGGGCGGCGCAACTCAATACGCGGGAATGGCGTCGGGTCTCTACGACAAAGAACCGGTTTTTCGAGAACACCTCGACCGTGGCTTGGCGCAGCTGAAGGATCGGACGGGATTCGACTTTCGGCCTCTCCTTCAAGTCGAGGAGGAGGGACGCGAGGACGCCGAGGAACTGCTGGCGCAGACACGCCGACAGCTCCCAGCGATCTTCATCGTCGAGTACGCGCTTGCCCAACTCTGGAAATCCTGGGGCATTGAGCCCGAGCTACTCGTCGGCCATAGCATGGGCGAGAATACCGCCGCGTGTTATGCGGGCGTCCTGTCCTTTGAGGACTGTCTGGATTGGATGATCCTACGCGGCGAACTCTTCGACCGAACGGCGCCCGGTGCAATGCTTAGTGTTTCGCTTGAAGAAAGCGCGCTAGGTCCATATCTGGGCTCCGATTGTGAGATTTCGGTTGTGAACGCTCCGGGGCTCTGCGTGGCCTCAGGCACGATCGAGGCCATCGACGGTCTCGCCAAGCGCCTCGAAGAGGCTGAGGTCGACATCGCTCGACTCGCTATCCCGCGAGCGGCTCATTCCAGTCTTCTCGATCCGATTCTCGAAGAGTTCCGCGCATTCGTAAGCGGGCTCGACTTGCAGCCGCCGAAGATTCCGATCATTTCGAATCGAACGGGCAAGGCACTCAGCGATGAGGAGGCGACAGACCCCGAGTATTGGGTTGAGCATCTTCGACGAACCGTTCGATTCAGCGATTGTGTCGGAGCCATCCTTGAAAAGCCTGGTCGTCTCCTGATCGAGGTTGGGCCAGGACAGGTCTTGTGCTCCCTCGCTCGCCAGCAGGCAAGCTCAAAGCAAGGCATCAACATCGTCCCTTCGATGCGACATCGCGACGACCCGGTCACCGACTCAGCCTTCTTTCTGGCCAGCCTCGGGCGGGTATGGGCCTCGGGCGTCGACCTCGATCTCGCCCGACTCTACGAAGGGGAGACCCGACGGAAGGTGCGACTGCCCAGTTATGCCTGGGACCATCAATCGTATTTCATCGAAGCGAAGACCCAACAGACGACTCAGGAAGATTTCTCGGACGTCGGACGGATCGAGGAGATCGGCAACTGGGGTTCACGACCCACCTGGCGAAGCGAAGTGCTGCCATCGGTCTCGACGGGAGAAGCCGACAAGCCGCAGACCTGGCTGATTTTCATGGATCAAGCTGGCATCGGACAACGAATCCAGGCGCGGCTCGAGAAGCGTGGCCACCGCGTGGTGACGGTTTACGAGGGCGATGCCTACCATAAACGCAGCGATCAGGACTACTCGATCGCGCCAGAACTCGGCGGCGCGGGCTATGTCGCGCTGATCCAGGATCTAATTGCCACCGGGCACGTCCCGAACCAGATCCTACAACTATGGCTCGTCACGGCGACCGAACGTTTTCGGCCGGGCTCGAGCTTCTTCCACCAGAATATCCAGGACGGATTCTATAGTCTCTACTTCCTCGCGAAGGTATTAGGCGACGAAAGCGTTCCAACACCCCTTCATCTGACGGTCGTTTCAAGTCAGATGCAGAGAATCTCGGAGGATGAAGAACTCCTCCATCCCGAGAAAGCCACGGTGCTCGGGCCCGTCCAGGTCATTCCGCGCGAGCTACCGGGCGTGACCTGCAAGAGCATCGACCTACGACTTCCCGAACGACCGAAGGGCCTGCTCGCGGGCCTGGTTCAGGGTGTTCGCCGAGGGGCCGCAGGCCGTTCGAGTACCAGCGGCGACCTCGACGTCCTCGTCGACACACTCCAGGCCGAGCTGCTGGCCTCTGCCGAGAATGACATCGTCGCCCATCGCGGCGCGAAACGATTGGTCCGGCGATACGAGGGCCACCCCCTGCACGAGCGTGAAACGGCGGCACACGTCGGGTTGCGCGAGGGGGGCACGTATCTGATCACGGGTGGACTCGGTGGACTCGGGCTCGCGCTCGCCGATCGCCTGGCGCGAGAGATCAAACCCAAACTCGTCCTGCTCGGGCGAAGCCCATTGCCGGATCGGAGCGAGTGGGCGGCCTGGCTGGAAGCTCATCCGCAAACGGACCCAACCAGCCGTCGCATTCGTAAATTGCGTGGACTTGAAGACGCGGGCGCCGAGGTCTGCACGATTGCAGCGGACGTCACCAATCTCGAGCAGATGCGCTCCGCGCTTCAGGTCGCCAAAGACCGGTTTGGTCGCATTCACGGCATCTTCCATACCGCCGGAATCGTGAACGACGAGTTGATACAACTCAAACGCGACGGTGATATCGAAGAAGTCTTCGGCCCGAAGATTCACGGCACTCTCGTTCTGGACAGCCTGCTTTCGGAACTGGGTACAGAGCTGTTCGTGCTCTACTCGTCGACGAGTGCGATCGTGTCACCGCCCGGTCAAGTTGATTATGTCGCCGCCAATGCGTTTCTCGACGCGTACGCCCAAAGCCGCGCCTCGAGTGACGTGCGAACGATCGCGATCAATTGGGGAATCTGGACGGACATCGGGCTCGCTGCCGAAAATTTTTCAGAACCCGAGGAGCCCGCGCCAGACGAAGCCCCGGTTTCCCTCGAATATCCGCTCTTCGACACTCGCCTGAAGGACAGCCACGGCCGAACCGCTTTCGAGAAAAGCTACTCGCCTCAGCGCGATTGGATCCTCGACGAACACCGCACGAAGCGCCTCGAGGCCTTGCTCCCGGGAACCTGTTACCCGGAACTCGCCCGGGCGGCCCTCGCAGAATATGGCGAGACCGGGTCCTTCGAGCTGAAGGACCTCTTCTTCGTCCGGCCGGTCTATGTGGCCGACGGAGAGGTCGAAGCGGTACGTGTTCTCCTGCATCCCTCCGAGCAGGGATATCGATTCGAGGTCCGCACTCGTTGCCGCGTGGACGGGCGTGTGGCCTGGGCACTGAATGTCGAAGCGGAGATCGAGCTCGGTCATGCCCAGGAACCCTCAGCCTTGGACATCGCAGAAATCGATGCACGCTGTCAGGTTTCGCGCGGCACGATCAACCCCGGCGGCCACCGTTCGGGACAGGAGAACCACACCGAATTCGGACCTCGCTGGCGCGTGCTACGCCGGGTGCACTACGGCGAGGGGGAAGCCCTCGCGCGCCTCGAACTGCCAGAAGCCTATCGTGGGGATCTCGAGCAATTCGATCTGCACCCTGCGCTGCTCGACTACGCGACTGGCTACGCGATGGAATTGGTTCCCGGCTACGACCCCGAGGACTCGCTTTGGATCCCGGTTTCCTACGATCGCATTTCGGTTTTCGGTCGCCTGCCGGAGCGATTGGAAAGCTGGGCTCGAATCCGCCCGAGCTCGACCAACGATTCGGATTTCGCGGTCTTCGACGTGACCCTGACCGACGAGTCGGGCAAGGTGTTAGTCGAGATCGAAGGCTTTACCATCAAGCGCCTCGGCCATGTCCTGGACCTGGCTGCCGCCGAAGAACCGTCGCGTTCGGCAGTGGAGTTCGAATCCTCGATGGGCACCTCGGGCGATGAGGATGCATCCCCGGCCGAACGCTTGCTGCGCCAGAATTATGAGCGGGGAATCTCGTCGGAAGAGGGCACCGAGGCGCTCCTCCGCGTCGTCGCGGATTCAGCGCGATCCGGATCCCAGATCGCGATCAGCTCCCTCGATCTCGCGGCCCTGGCCAGACAGACGGAGCACGTCACCCAACAGATCGGTGGATCCGACACGCGCTTTGAACGTCCCGAACTCGAAAGTGAGTTCGTGGAACCCCGGGACGATATCGAGCGAACGTTGGTCGGCATCTGGGAAGAACTGCTCGGCGTCGACAAGCTCGGCGTGCGCGACAGCTTCTTCGATCTCGGTGGGCATTCCCTGATCGCGGTCCGCTTGTTCGCTCGCATCAAGAAGGCGTACCGCGCGGAATTCCCAATCTCAGTGCTCTTCGAAGCGCCGACGATCGAGGACTGTGCGCAACTCATCCGGGAAGTGACCGGAGTCGAGGACAGCCTTCCAGAAGGTTCGACGGAATCGCCGGCCAAGAAACGCCGCACGCGACACAAATACCTTGTCGCCATGGATGCGGGAGGTGGCGAAGGCGGGCCCAAAGCCCCCTTCTTCCTGGTTGCGGGCATGTTTGGAAATGTGCTCAACCTGCGACACCTCGCCAACCTCGTCGGTACCGACCGGCCCTTCTACGGACTTCAGGCGCGCGGCCTCTACGGCAACGAAGAACCACACGAAACATTTGAGGAGATGGCCTCGGCCTACATCGAAGAGATCCGATCGGTTCAACCGCATGGTCCCTACTACATCGGTGGGTTCTCGGGCGGCGGTATCACGGCGTATGAGATGGCTCATCAGCTTCGCGCCGCCGGAGAAGAAGTAGGCTTGCTGGTGCTACTCGATACACCGCTACCCGTCCGACCGCCCCTGACCCGCCTGGATCGCCTGCGTATCCAGCTACAGCGAATTCGGCAGCGAGGTCTCGGCTACCTCGTCGAATGGGCTCGCAATCGTGCACGCTGGCAAATGGAACAACTTCAGATTCGCTTGCATGGCGAAGAAGCGCCCGAACGCAGCGAAGATCAGTTCCACGATGAAGCGATCGAGCAAGCATTTCGCGCCGCGCTGCCGCGCTACACGCTGCGCTACTACCCGGGGTCGCTCGTGCTATTCCGGCCCAAGCTCGACAAGGCGTACGTCCTCGGCCCCAATCGCATACTCGACTCGGCGAAGGAATGGATCTACCCCGACAACGGCTATACGGATTGGGTGGACGCCATCGAAGTCTGTGAGATGCCCGGTGATCATGACAGCATGGTGCTCGAGCCCAACGTTCGCGTGATGGCGAGTGTATTGGGAGACCGTCTCCACGAATCGGAGAATCGGGCCGACTCGCCTTCCTTAGAAAAAGAGGCACTGTCAAAGCCGTAGTAGGCTCCCGACCAATCGCGATCGATTGGACAGATCGGCAGGGGGGATGCGGCCCGTGCTAGCCTGCGGCAAAGCACGAAAGTCGTTTTCTCGATGCCATTGCGTGGGTCGTGCAGACTCCTTCGAAACCTTGAGGATCGAGTGATGGGCGAAATCTCAGAAGCCCTGAAACGGGCAAGAACGAGGCTCAACAAAGAAAAGATTGATGACGCCACGAAGCAAGCGACGCCTGACAAGGACGGTTTCGCTCAGATTCTGCGCAGAGAGCGAGAAGCGCGTCATGCGATTGAGCCCCGATTAGACGAAGATCTGCGCCCCGCCGCCGCAGTGCACCCATTGCCAGCCGAAAGGGCAGCACGCAAGTCCCACGATTTCTCTTTCACGAACGCCGAGCACGACCAGCGCGTTTCGGCGATCGTCGTGGTTGCTCCAGAGAGCCAATATGCCGTGCGCTTTCGCCACCTGGCCATTCGCGTTCGAAGTGAACTCGCAAAACGTCGCCGAGGCTCACTGCTTGTCACGAGTGCGATCTCTGGCGAAGGCAAGACGACGATTTCCATCAACCTCGCACTCGCTCTGTCTTCAATTGCACTGGATTCGAAAATCGCGTTGGTCGACCTCGACCTTCGCCGCTCTCGCGTGGCCGCCGCATTGGGCTGTTCGGTCGAACTAGGATTCGAGGAGACACTCGCCGGGCGCGCCAGTCTGGATGATTCGCGCATCACGACGAACTTCGAGAATCTTGATCTCTATGCGATTCGAGAATCAGATCGGGCCGCTCACGAGTCATTGGGCGGTGCCGCTGCGCTGGCTGCGATCGAGCAGCTGCATTCGCGCTACGACTACGTGATTTTCGACGGCCCGCCGGTCTTGCCTGTGCCGGACGTGCCATTGGTGGCGCCGAATATCGGCGGCTGCCTTCTGGTCATACGTTCTCGGGTCACCCGACATGCCGCCGTGAGCGAGATCATGGAGCTGCTTCCTCGCCAGTCGATGATCGGGGTCTTCCTGAACGACGCGATGACAAAACGCGGGCGGAGCGGCTACGGCTACTACGAGCAATACGCGTCCGCTGAAGTCAAGGACTGAGTGTCAGCGCCCTCTACCCGCCCGCGGTCATGTCAAGCTCAACCTGGACCACCCTCGACAGTCCGCGCCGGATGACCATCGGGATGCCGACCGAGCCGGAAGCTGTAGCGAATAAAATCGCGCAGGTGGTGCCGCGCGGTATGGATGGGTCGTCCGATCAGCTTGTATCGAATACGACAGATGATGCCGCCCACCGCGTAGAGCAAATTCGCACTCCATAGATAGACGCGTCCATGGTTCTTCAGGAAGTAGTGACGACGCGAGGCATACCAATAGGTCGGGGTGGGGCGGCTTCGGTCCTGGATACCCGTCGAGACAGAGCCGATATGGGTGACTGAGCTTTCGCGCACGTAGTAGGTCTTCCAGCCGGCGCGAAAGGCGCGTAGACAGAAATCTGTCTCCTCGAAGTAGAGGAAGTACCTTTCATCCATGAGTCCGATGTCGTCGAAGACTTCTCGACGAATCAACATGCTCGCTCCAGCCAACCAGTCGACGCGGATCGTCTCTTCGGGAATCGGCAAGGCGACCACCCAACGCTTCAGCAGACTCGAAAGGAAGCCAATTCCGATCGCTGCCTCGAAGTCGCTCAGGTACGTCGGGAAGCGAAAGCCTGTCTCATGTGGAACCGCGTCGGGTCCGTGGACATAGCTTCCGGCTATTCCGTCTTCGGGATGCGAATCGAGGTAGTCGACGAGCTCGGACACGCAGCCGCCATCCGGAAAGGCATCCGAGTTCAGCAGGTAGACGTAGTCTGGTCTGTCCTGGGAGGCCAGCGCCGGCCGAATCGCGAAGTTGTTTCCATACGCGAAGCCTCCGTTGTACTCGGAGCCGACCACTTGCACACGATCCTGCCAGCCCTCGGACCGAACACCCTCTTTGATCCGTTCGAGTGATCCGTCCTGCGAATCGTTGTCGACGATCGTGACGCGAGCATCCCCGATCGACTCGAGTTCCTTCATCAACGAACGAAGGGCGTCGAGCGTCATCTCAGCGGTTTTGTAGTTCAGGATGATTGCGAGCAGTTTCATGAACGACCTATATCGGATGATCGACTCCCGAATCAAACCCGAAGTCGATCGGCGGACGGCAGTTTGGCCGCAGATCAAGAGCGGGGTGAAGATTCAAGTCCGGGGCAGGTCACCTTGTACAGCCCTCCGGTTACTTACCAGTCCCGTCGAGGATCCTGGTTCACGGCTGTCGCGGCCAGGGCCGATTCCCCACGGGATCGCGCCATGGGGCGCGATGTCTGCGCCGTCTCCTCATTCGAACTCCGAACAGAGCAGAGGGCTGTCGATACGAATCGAAGTCGGCCCACCGGGTTCGGAAACTGGAGCATCCAAGAATGGGCGAGATCGCCGACATCCTGAACCGCGCTGAAGAGCACGGAGAAACAACTCGGCGACGCCCGTCCGCGGCACCGCTTCCGCGGCCCGGCCCCCGCAATGCGTGCCTCGCGACGCCGCGGCCCATCCCGGATCGCTCGACGAAGCAGGTACGTGTATCCGAAGAACCGGCGCTTCGGTCCGCAGACCAGACTCCACCCAGCCAATTCCATTCGATTCCCAGCGACCGTAGAGTCGGCTGGCAGCGGCGCGTCTGCGCAGTCGACCCGGAATCGCCAACCGCGGTCCGTTTCCGGCATCTGGCCATCAAGATTCGCACGATGCTCGAGGGCGGACGACGAAGCTCGGTCCTGGTGACCAGCGCCCTCGCTGGCGAAGGGAAGACGACGGTTTCGATCAACCTGGCTCTGGCTCTGGCATCGATCGCGCCGGATGCTCGAATCGCCCTCGTTGACCTCGATCTTCGCAAGGGCAATGTCTCACGTGCTCTGGAGTTCCAAGCCAGCGTTGGCATCGAGAGCGTTCTGCGCGGCGAACGGGACCTGGATTCCGTGTGTGTGGCCACCGACCTCGCTTCGCTCGACTTCTATCCGGTCTTCAACGTCGGAACGAATACTCACGGGCTCCTTGGCTCTTCAGTCGAGAGCGTATTGCAGGCGCTTTCGACACGGTACGATTTTGTGGTCTGTGATGGACCCCCGGGCCTGCTGGTGCCCGACGTTTCCTTGATCGCACCCCATGTTGGTGGCTGCCTCGCCGTGAGCCGTTCGCGTCTGACGCGACACTCGACGTTCAAGGAGCTGCTCGCTTTGCTTCCACCCACTTCGCTCCTTGGCGTCTTCTTGAACGACTGTATCCTCCCCAACGGCGGCGACAAATATCGCTACTACGACAGCGCAGCAGGCGCCGAAAACGCAGCCGGCGGCAACAATCCAACAGATCTCGAGAGCGCACGGGAAGCCGAGCGCGACTTGTCTGAGGATCACGAATCATGAGTCGCGAGGATGATCTCGAAGCGTTTGTTGATCAGGATGGAGCCGACGAGGCGGTCGGCCTGCCGAGTTTTCTGCTCGACCCGATCGGCGTCCTCAAACGGCGCTGGAAATGGATGGCCGTCGTCCTGGTGATTGGCCTCAGCGCAACCGTCCTCTATTTGCGAGACCAGCGGCCGACCTATCTTGCTCGTGCAACGGTACTCGTCACCAGCCAGCGAATTTCAGAGGAGTTCTTTCGCCCGACGGTAGAGAGTGACCAGCTCGAAAAGATGAGCGCGATCGTCGGCGAGTTGTTGTCACGGCAGAAGCTGGCCTCGATGATTCAGAAGCACAATCTCTACCCGGACCCCGAAGAGGGCGAGCCCCTCACGTTCGAGGAAAAAGTCGAGTTGATGCGCGAGAACATCGTGCTCGGGCCGGATGAAACCCGTGGAACGAATTCGATGCGCGATAGTTCGGCGGTCGTCTACGAGTTCACCTATCGCTACTACGACCCGCAGTTGGCCGCGGACGTGACCAACGAACTCGCCAGCGGATTCAATGACACCCATCTTCGCATTCGAAGTCGCCAGGCCCGGCTGACGACGGAATTCCTTCAGCGCGAACTCAAACAGGTGGAGCAAGACCTGGCTGATCTGGACCATTCGATCGCGGAATTCAAGCAGCGATATCGCGGCGAGCTTCCAAGTGAACTCAGAATGAGCCTGGGCCGTCTCGACCGTCTGCAGAGCCAACGGCAATCGCTCGCACTTCAGATCGCCGAGGCTGAAACCCGGCTAGCCAATCTGGCGGCCACCGGTGAAGACGTCGATCGGGATTCCCCGGAGTCGCGCCTGAGAGCGTTGAAACTGCGATATGAGCAACAGCGGATCTTGTACACGGCCGATCACCCGAACATCGTATCGATCGAGCGGCAGATCGATGTCATGGAAGGGCAGCTGGGCGGGCAAAGTACTGAGTCCCGATTGGACGCCAACGCGTCGACTGCCGCGGGCGCAGCGCGAATCACGCTGAGCGAGCTTCATCGCCAACTCGACGCGACCGTCCGGCAATACGATGAACTCGACCGCCGTGTCGGGCTCATGCCGATGCGCCAGGAAGAGCTTGCCGGAATGGAGCAGCGGGCCGAGATCTACCGCGAGAGCTACCGAGAATTCCGGCGCAAGGTGAATCAGGCCGAGTTGGCGGAAGCGGTGGAATCGTCACAGCAGGGTGAGCGCGCAACCATCCTGGATGCGGCTGTTCCGCCCGCCAAAACGGATTCTTCTGCACTCAAGATGGCCATCGTCATGGTCCTGGGCACCTTCGCGCTGGCCGGCGGAATCGGCGTCCTGTTGGAAATGGTCGACGCTGTGATCATTGGAGCGAGTGAAATCGAGCAGCAATACCGCTTGCCGGTGCTGGGATCGATCGGCCGGATCCAATAGTTGGGGGATGCCATGAACCCCTCACCTCTGCCAACAAGCGTTAGGGGGTGGGCCGGGTGGCAGCTGGCGATCTGGATCGGTCTGTTAGTGGCCTTTTCTCCGGTTTTATTGGATCTCTCGGCGCACGTCCAGGAACATCCCTGGGCCCGCACCAGTCTGATCTTTCCGTGGTTGCTCTGGGTCGCCGCTCGACGCACTCATTCACAGCCCGACGGGCCGACCCCGGCGACGGCGGGCCGAATGGACTGGGCGTTGGTGTTCCTGGGGTTGGCCATCGAGTCGGTTGCGAGGGCGGGCGGAG
>CAZMFM010000057.1:0-32125 GCA_964565565.1 uncultured Spirochaetaceae bacterium
ATATTTCGCAACAGGACCGAATCGATGATGATGCCCTTCGGCGCGACATAGGCCCGGAGCTCGGTCGTCAGCGCGTTGGCCAGTTGGTCTCGCACTTCGTCCTTGAAGAGATCTTCGGCCCGCTCAATCTTAGTGCCAAGCTCGCGGATCAGCGAACGCGCCTTCGGCTTGAGATGAACCGCTACGATGCGCTCTTTATCCCCGGTCTCGCGGTAGATTTGCGGCGCCTGCGACTTGTCCAAGCGCCACTGCAAACTCAAATCGACCCGGCTCAGCAACTGGTCGCGCGTCGGCATCTCGAGTTGCTTGATCTGGAGACTATCTTCACGCACGTCCATATCGATCCAGCTCAGAAAGGGATTGACGATGTTCAGCCCTTCGGGATATGGATCTTCCTGAACCTCGCCGAAAAGAACCGCGATGCCTACATGGCCGGCGGGGACGGAATGAAGAAAGCGCTGCCCGAACATGAGTACGAGTAGTGCAACGATCGCGACGGATGCGAGTTTTGGATTCACGAGACCCCCTATATGGCTGATGCTGTGGCTGGTGGGCCGGAACTCTAACCCATCCCTGCGAGATCGGGGCGAACCCGAGACTCGGGGTCGCCGGTTGATTGACGCTCACACTCAGTGCTGCACTCTCGCTCGCTCTAGACGACGGCCTTGGCGTCCTTTAGCTTGGCGATTTCGTCCGCCGCAAACCCGAAAGACTCGAGAACATCCTTGGAATGCTGGCCAGCATGGGCCGCAGGGCGCCCCAGCTCGGGAACCGTCCGGCTAAAGCGCGGAGACGGGGCCGGCTGAAGCATTCCATTCGACTCGACGAAGGTCTTTCGGTGTTTGATATGAGGGTGATCGGCGGCCTCGGACATCGCGAGGACCGGCGCGAAACAGACGTCCGATCCCTCCATGATCTCGCACCATTCATCACGCGTCTTGGATTTAAAGATTCCTTCGAAGCGCGTCTTGAGTCCATCCCAACCCGATTTATCCATCTGGGCCGGCAAGTCCTCGCCCGCAAGCCCGATCTTCTCGATCAACTCAGCGTAGAATTGCGGCTCGATCGAGCCGATCGAAACGTATTTCCCGTCGCTCGTCTCGAAAACGTCGTAGAAATGCGCGCCCGTGTCGAGCAGGTTGGTTCCTCGCTCCTCGTTCCAGATGCCCATGGCGACCATGCTGTGGAACATGCCCATCAGCGTCGCGGCCCCGTCGACCATGGCCGCATCGACGACCTGGCCCTTGCCCGAAGTCGCTCGCTCGACTAACGCCGAAGCAATGCCGAAAGCCAGGAGCATCCCACCTCCACCGAAATCGCCTACCAGGTTGAGAGGCGGAGTCGGCTTCTCACCCTTGCGGCCGATCGGTTCGAGCGCCCCTGCGAGTGCTATGTAGTTGATGTCGTGTCCCGCAGCATGCGCCATCGGCCCTTCCTGACCCCATCCCGTCATCCGCCCATAGATCAGGCGGGGGTTGCGTTCGAGGCATACGTCGGGGCCAAGGCCGAGCCGCTCCATCACGCCCGGACGAAAACCTTCGATGATCACGTCCGCTTGCTCGACGAGACGCAAGACGACTTCAACGCCCTCGGCCTGTTTGAGATCGATCGCAAGGCTTCGTCGTCCCCGAGCGAGCACATCCGATGGGGGCTTGGCGGGATCTCCACCGCGAACGCGATCCGCTCGATCGATGCGAACGATTTCCGCGCCCATATCGGCGAGCATCATTCCGCAAAACGGGCCAGGCCCGATTCCCGCTACTTCCAATACCTTGATACCTGCCAGGGGTCCGCTTGCCATGATCTGTCGTCTCCGTGTTCTTGGTTGAGCTCAGTCGTTTGATTCGCAACGGTCGATCGCCACGAGGTCCAAAACGGTACCGAATCGAAACAGGGCTCGGGTAGCCGCCCGAAGCGGCCTATTCGCTTCGATAGAAGGCCTTGTAGACGTGCAGGCTTCGCAACACCCGTTTGACGTATCCGCGGGTCTGGTCAAAGGGAATGTTTTCGACCCAGACGTCGTCGTCGAGCTTTCCGGCGTCGCCAACGAGCCAACTCGAAACCTTGCGGGGCCCCGCGTTATAACTGCCAATCGCAGCCGACATCCGACCATCGAAGCGCTTTCCGAGCTGTGCGAGGTAGGTCGAGCCAAGCAGGATATTTATTCTCGGGTCGAAGAGATCTCCGGCCTCGAAAGCGGTCAGCCCGCGTTCCTTGGCAAGCTGACTGGCCGTGGACGGCATGAGCTGGAGCAGACCGAGGGCCCCGACAGCGGAACGCGCATCGACGCGATAGTGACTTTCTTCCCGCATGATCGCCCAGACGAGCTCGGGCTCGATGGCAGCACCCGTCGGAAAGACTTCATCGATCGTATCGCGATAGGCGGGAGGCCAGGACAACCACCAGAGTGCCTCACGGCCCGGCTGGAGCCCGCGCGCGAGCGAATCCGCATAGGCGTTCACGACCAGCCTGTTCGCGCGATGGTAGTCACCCACCCGCGCCAACAAGACCCCGACCCGGGTTCGATCGACGAAGCCCCGGGCGCGACGCGCCACGAATCGCAATTCGTCCCGGGCCAGGTCATCGAGCCCGGCTTCGATCAAGAGCGCGACGCGTTCGATCGCCAGATCGTCGACGCGACGCGTTCCCTCCGAGAGCGATCTCTTCGCAAGCGACTGATTCAACCCGACAAGGGACAACCGCTCCTGAGCGCGCCAGCCGTAGTAGGTCAGCGGATAGCCCCGCGCGATTGCCTCGAGCTGGACCTTTTCCGCCTTCGTGTCCCCGGAAAGCCCGGTCGCCCTGGCCGACCAATAACTCGGCCGAAGCCGGGCCAACGGGTCGTCTAGTTGCGCTGCGAGGTCGGTGAACGTCTTTCGTGCTTCGGCGAATGTGCCGGTTCGGTATTGCGCCCAACCCTCACGCCAGAGCGCCGTCCGAACGCGTTCCGGAAACCGCTCATAACGCGAAGCGCGACGGAACGCGTCGATCGCAGGCGACATTTGGTTACGGTCTTCGTAGAGCGTGCCCATCAAATAGAGGGCCCAACTCGCGAACTCCTCGCGATCGCCCTGGCTCACCCGCTCGAATTCGATGAGCGAGGCGTCGACGTCACCCAATCGAGCAAGGCTTCGCGCAAGCCAGAAGCGTGCCTCCAGATCCGGCAGCAGGCCTCGATACGCCTTCGAGGCCGCCTCGTAGCGTCGCGCTCGAAAGAGCGCCCGCGCTCGACCCATCTTCGCAACACGCATGTCGTCGCCAGTGAGATCCCCGGCAATCGCGACTTCGAATAGATCGATGGCCCGTTCCGTCCGGCCCGCATCGAGTGCCGTGTCCGCCTGCTCGAGGGCCGCTGGCGAGGTCAAGACGACTGCCGGAACGTCCGTCGAGGCGACGGCAACTTCCGCATAGCTCTGATCGAGTAGAACGCTTGGATCGATGGTCGGGTCGAGACTTCCCGTTCGCTGGCGTGACGCAACGATCGAGAGCTGGATCGAATTCTGCACCGCCTGATCCTGCGCACCTGGATTATCGAGCACCGAATTCCACGCGAGTTCAGCCCCCGCTGTGTCCCCGGCCATCGCCAGAGCCTCGCCCTGCAACACCCCGAGTGCCGCCCGAAGCGCATCACTCGGCGCGCCGGCCAACGCCTCGCTGGCCGCGCGATGTGCTGCCTGGGGACTTCCCTCTTTCATCAAGAGATGGACGCGAATGAGTTCCCGATAGCCGGCCAACGCCGGAATCGCAGTCGCTCGCTCGAGTGCTTGCCGCGCCTGCTTCGTCTTCCCGGCGTCGACGAAGCGCCGCGCTTCACCCAGCGCCTGGGCGGCCGCCCGCTGATCCGGCGAAAGCGCCGTCGCAACGTCCATGGCATCGAGGTTCAGATCCAGGGGGCCGGCATGGGAAGCAAGCCCGGCCAGCAACGAACATGCGATTCCCAGAAAGACGCCCGTGCGCCCGACCTGCCCCATCCATCGACTCCCCATTCAAACGAACCCGTGCAAGACTAGCCTCTCGATCGACGGCTGGGTCTTTGCGCGATCCGATTCACACACGCCGGCGAAAGGTCGGTCCAGAGTTCAAAGACGGTCCAAAGAGAGCCCAACGAAAGCCCAAAGAAGGAAGCATTCGTGAAGATCGCAATCTGGGGAGCGGGTGCCGTGGGACTGGGGCTCGCGAGCACGCTGGCACGACCGAAGAGCCGACTCCAGATTCTTGTCCGTAACGACCGGGCTGCTGTGTCGATACAATCCCGGGGCATCCTTCGAACCGGCCTCTTCGGTGAAATCCAGACCCCTCCAGAACAGCTCAACGTCCTTCGTCGGGCCCGAGATCTCGCCAAAGACCCACCGGATTGGTTGCTCATCTGCACGAAGGCCTTCTCCGCGAACGACGTCGCGGAAGAGCTGAGTCCATTCGCCCATCGCCTAACACCGACGACGCGATTGGTGCTCTGTCAAAACGGCTGGGGAAATGAAGCGCCCTTCCTGTCCTTCTGGCCAACCGATCGACTCTTCCACGCTCGCATCATCACGGGCTTCCAGCTTCGTGACGCCACGCACGTCGAGATCACGGCGCATGCCTCGGCCATTGCGTTCGGGAGTCTTTTCGAAAGTGCAGAGCGCGCCGGCGATTCACGAAACCGCCTTCAGGGCCTTGCCGATCGAGTTAACGAGGGCGGGATTCCCGCTCAGGCAACCGGGAATATGCAGGCCGTGCTGTGGGCGAAGATGCTCTACAACTGCGCGCTGAATCCGTTGGGGGCCCTGGCGGGGCGGCGCTACGGAGAATTGACGGACGATCCGACGACGAAGGCGCTGGTCGAAGCAGTCGTACGCGAGATCTTCGACGTGCTGGCTTCGGCGGGAGTCGAACTGGCCTGGCCCGACGCGCCCGCCTACCTCGAGACTTTCTACGCGGAGCTCATTCCACCGACGGCGCTTCACGAATCGTCGATGCTCCAGGATCTGCGGGCTGGTAATCCAACGGAGATCGAGGCGCTCTGTGGAGCCGTCGAACGACTCGGAACGAAAAACGGCGTCGAGACGCCCGTCACTTCGGCCCTCGCCAGCCTCGTCCGGGCAGCAGAGTCCGGCCATGGGCGGCGCCAGGCCACAAGGCGCTAACGGCCCAGCCACGAAACAACGCTGAAAAGCGAAGCGTCCCGACCTAGCAGAGCACGGAACGAAACGCGTCGAGCGCCCGGTCGATTTCGTCCGCCGAGATGTCGAGATGACAGATCATTCGCGTACTCTTCCCCACGCTCACCCGGACGCCCTGCTCTGCCAGCTTGTCTTGAGTTTCCGCGGGATCGGCCTTCGCCAGCTCGAAGAAGACCATATTCGTATGCGGGCCATCCACAAGGACGCCTGGAATCGAGGAGAGCCCTTCCGCCAGACGTGCCGCATTCGCGTGGTCCTCGCGCAGACGGTCGACATGATTGTCGATCGCATAACGCCCTGCTGCCGTTACGACTCCGACCTGTCGAAGACCGCCGCCAAGCATCTTTCGCCAGCGACGTGCGGCTTCGATCAATTCCGCCGACCCGACCAGGACGGATCCGACCGGCGCGCCGAGCCCTTTCGAAAGACAGACCGAGACCGAGTCATAGCCCTGGGCGACCTCGCTTGGCGCCCGGGCCGTCGCGATCGCCGCGTTCCACAAACGCGCGCCGTCGAGATGGACGCTCAAGCCATGTCCCCGAGCGATCTCCTGGGCCTTCGAGACATAGTCGCTCGAAAGGACTCGACCATTATGCGTATCCTCGAGGCAAAGCAGCCTCGAATGCGCAAAATGATTCATGCTCGGTTGGCGCTTGATATATCCGTCGATCGCGTCGAGATCCATCGTCCCATCTGAAGACATCTCGATCGGCTGTGGCTGAATGCTGCCGAGCACCGCCGCGCCCCCACCCTCGAATTTGTAGGTATGCGCGTTTTGTCCGACCAGATACTCATCGCCCCGTTGGCAATGGGCCATGATCCCGCAGAGATTGGCCTGCGTCCCCGAGACCGCAAACATCCCGGCCTCCATGCCGAGCAGGTCGGCCGTGAAGGCTTCGAGTTCATTCGTCGTCGGATCTTCGCCATAGACATCATCACCGACGCGCGCAGAAGACATTGCGGCACGCATGCCCTCGGTCGGCGTGGTCAATGTGTCGCTTCTAAAGTCGATCATCGATGGCTCGATCCAAACTCGCGCTCGACATCGGCCCAGCCGACACAGCGCATGAGCGACGCACGGGTCCCCTTCGAAACCCCGCCCAACTCGCGATTCCAGGGTCGGTCCATCAAGGCCACCGGAATGCCGAAATCCTCGACCAGACGCACCGCCGTATCGAGGCTGTCCTCGACCGCGAAGTCGAAGCGGAAATCCGAGAGATCCTCGAAGGCAATCTCTGGCAGACCACCCCGGTTCCAACCCGGCCGACGCCACTTGTCGAGATGGTGCAACGCCTCATGCCGAAAATCGTGGGTCTCGAGCCATCGCGCAGACGCGGCGTTCGTCGTCGGGGGTCGACCGGTTACGAGGGTCACGCGATGACCCTCGGCGCCCCAATCCGACAAGACCTCTGCGGCACCCGCCATCGGGGCAATCGATTCGATGATGTCGTCGTCATGCGCGCGGTCCATGAATCGATCGATTCCCTCTTGATCGAGCCCGAAGGATTTCGTCAGGTCGAAATGTTCGACGTCCGACAAGACGACCCGGCGGCCATGTAACTGCTCGAAAAGATCGAGCAGACGTTCGATCGTCTCGCCCAGGACGTCGTCAATATCGACATAGATTCTTCGCCCGCTCATCGATTCTCCAAACCAAGGGCCATTTCCAAGGCAGCCAGCGGCGCCTTCGCTTTATCGAGCGACTCGAGATACTCGGCTTCCGGAAGCGAGTCCGAGACGATGCCACCGCCAACGTGGAGATAGGCGCGATCATTTTGCCAGACGATCGTTCGAATCACGACGGATAGATCCATCCCACCGCGCAGGTCGAGATAGCCGAGCGCACCCGCATAGACGCCCCTTCTCGCTTGCTCAAGCTTCTCGAGCAAAGCGATCGCAGCCAGCTTTGGCGCACCGGTCATCGATCCCGGCGGAAAGCTCGCGCGCAAAAGATCGAAGCCGTCGCGCCCCCTCTCGAGTCGCCCGGTCACTGTCGAAACCATCTGAAACACCTTCGCGTAGGCCTCGATCTCCATCAACTCGGCGACCGCGATCGAATGGGGCGCGCAAACGCGACCCAGGTCATTGCGAACCAGATCGACGATCATCAGGTTTTCCGCACGGTCCTTCGCGCTGGCTGCGAGTTCCGCGGACAGGCGTAGATCCTCGGCTTCATCCCGACCTCGCGGCCTCGTCCCCTTGATCGGACGACTCTCGACCCGGCGCTCCTCATCCAATCGCAAGAAGCGTTCCGGCGAGCTCGACAGAATGGCGGCCTCTCCCACAGTCAAATAGCCACCGAAGGGAGCGGGATTGTGAATCCGCAATGCTCGGTAGATCTCCCAGGGATCGATCTTCGCTTCGACCGTCAAACGCTGGCTGAAGTTCGACTGGTAGACGTTTCCGGCTGCAATCTCTTGCAGGACCGTATCGACCGCCTTCGCATAGCCACTCGCGTCGACCGTCGAATCGAATTCGAAACAAGAACTCGACCGGATGTCGCGATCGGCGGCGGCCGGTGTCTTCGCGGGAACCGACGGAAGCGACCCCATGTGAGGCGCGTCGGAAAGAATGCGCTCCAGGCGAACCGACAGAGCATCGACGAGTTCCCGCGAGCGCGCGATCGAAGACCGGCGCGCATCGGTTTCGTTCCCGCTCTCAGCCTCGTCGGAACCAAGCGCTTCGAAGCCCAGCCCCAGGATCCAGAGTCGTTCAGCCGCATGGTCGAAGGCCAGGACCTGATCCACATACGCAAGCGAAAGGTCGGGCAGGCCAAGCTCATCGGCGTTCTCGAAGGTGAGCCCCGACTCGAGCGTACTCGCCAGCTCATAGCCGAAATAACCGACCGCCCCGCCCAGAAAGGGAAGGCTCAGTCCATCAGGCAGTCTGGCGGCTTCGTGCCACCGGGAATCCAGTGATCGCCCGGGCTGCCCAGACTCCGAAAGCGGCCCGGTGCGCACACCGGTGCACGCCGAATAGAGGATTGAGTCCGTTCGCGGCAAGAGCGAACGAGCGAACTCGATCGGGTCGCCGGCGTGGCGATGGACGCCGCACGTGAACCCGGGACGGGCCTCGCGACGCACGTCGATCTCGATCTCAGACCCGCGGGCCTGCAGGGTCAGGTAGGGATCGGCACCCGCAAACGAATATCGGCCGAGCCGCGCATCGGTCGAAGCGCTGTCGAGCCACCAGAATCCCGGCTCGGCATGCCATTGCTCGACGATGCGCAGCCAATCCGCGGGTTTCGCTGGAAGATCGAGTGCCGCGAGCGCGATTCGCAAGGAGGGTTGGGACATCGGGGTCTCCGGAAGGAGCAGAATCTACCCCATGCGCTCCATCTGGCCATGAAGCACGAGACGAAGCGCGGGATGCACCAACGAAGATCGCCCCGTCCATGTCCCCAACGACTGCGCCCGGCATCGCGCCCGCTACAATCAGGCGCTCGCCCCCCACGAACCCGACTCGGTCGGGCAATAGTCGGATCGTGACATTCTGAAGTGTTGAAAAAAATCTGTTTCTACCATGCGGGTTGCCCGGATGGATTCGGGGCCGTCTGGTCCGTACGGGGTGCCTGGGGTGCTTCCGGACATTTCGTCGCCCGCGGCCATGAAGATCGTGTCCGGCTCGGAGAGTGCGAGGATGCCCTCGTCAGCTTCGTCGACATCTCCCCGGCCATGGACGAGCTCGTCGAGCTCGCACAGGTCGCCGAACAAGTAGTCGTCCTGGACCACCACGTCACGGCTCGGGATCGACTCGCCGAAGAAGCCTCCTTCGTCAGTGAACTCGAAGCGGATGGACACGTGCTTCATTTCGATCTCGGGCATTCCGGCGCCGTGCTGGCGTGGAACTATTTTCGCCCGGACGAGGCTTTGCCCGAGTTGCTTCGTTATGTCGAGGACCAGGATTTGTGGAACTGGGCGCTACCGGATTCCGATGCAGTCAATGCGGCCATCGCCTCGTATCCCCGGGAATTCGAGGTCTGGGACAAACTGGCGAGCGAGCCAATCGAGAAACTCGTCGAACAGGGCAAACCGATTCTCCGGGCCAACCGAATCGAAGTCGAACGACGACTCGACCGCGCCAAACCCGTCGCCCTTGGTACCCGACGCGTCGAGGCCATCAATGCATCCACCAATCGGGCCCAAATCGGCCATCAACTCGCCAAACGCGCCCAATACGGGGAGCCATGGGGGCTCGTCTACCGGGTCGAGGGGAGCGAAGTCTTCGCGACGATCTACTCGATCGGCGACCTCGACGTCTCGAAAGTCGCGCTCGGCTACGGCGGGGGTGGACACAAGAACGCGTCGGGCTTTCGAGTGACCCTCGATCGATGGCTCAAGGACTTTGTCGTCTGAGCCGAAGAAGGGTCCAAAGCCCTGAGCGCCTCGATGGTGCGGCTCGCCATGGGTTGCTCCAATCCGGCGGATGAGGTAAATCAAGACGCTATGCGCGAGACGGCACACACATTCCAGCACACTTCCTTGCCAAGCGGCGGCGCTTCGGCAATCAGCGGTGCCTATTTCGGCTACGGCTTTAGCGATTTTAGCTACGCCGGGGATTGGTTTATCTCCGGGGCCGAAGCGAGGTGTGTCGTAGTCTGAGGTTCGACGCCAGAAGCTTTCCAAAGGCCCCGAGAGATGATTCTCGGGGCCTTTTTTTGTTTGTCATTCGGTTTTGATTCGTTTGTATTTCGCCCTCCCGGGCCTGTATTGGAGAAGGACATGAGTTCGCTAGAAGATCGGAACCTCGTGGGCATCGAGATGCTCCCGGCCCCATCCGAATTAAAGATCCAGCATCCCATCTCGGGTGCCGCAGCCGGGGTCGTCCTGCGCGCCCGCAGCGCCATCCGCGACGTACTCCACGGCCGCGATCGCCGTCGCCAGATTGTCGTCGTAGGTCCCTGCTCGTTGCACGACCCGGAGGCCGCCCTCGACTATGCCCGGCGGCTTCTCCCCCTCGCCCGTGAACTCGACGACCAACTCGTGATCCTCATGCGGGCCTATTTCGAAAAACCGCGCACGACGGTCGGTTGGAAGGGACTCGTCAACGATCCCCATCTCGACGGCTCCTGTCGGGTCGCCGAAGGACTCGCCGGCGCACGCCAGCTGCTACTCGAAATCAACGAGCTGGGGCTGCCCTGCGCGACCGAATTCCTGGACCCGATCTCACCCCAATACATGGCCGACGCGGTCTCCTGGGCCGCAATCGGTGCGCGAACGAGCGAGAGCCAGACCCATCGGGAAATGGCCAGCGGCCTGTCGATGCCCGTTGGCTTCAAGAACGGCACGGACGGTGATATCGCGGTCGCAACCGACGCCATGACCGCCGCCTCACACCCGCATAGTTTCCTGGGCATCCGGGCCGACGGAACCGCCGCGGTGGTGAAGACCGCCGGTAATCCCGATACGCATGTCGTCTTGCGGGGCGGACGGGACGGAACCAACTACGACCAGAAGACTGTCGAATCCGTTAGTCGCAAGCTCGGCGTACGAGGCGTCATGATCGACTGCTCACACGGCAACTCGAGGAAGGATCCCGCGCGACAAGGCGACGTCATTCGAGAGGTGACGACCCAGATTCGCCGCGGCGACTCGGGGATTCTCGGCGTCATGATCGAGAGCCATCTCCATGCAGGTCGCCAGGATTGGGTGGCCGGCCGGGCCCTCGACTACGGCATTTCGATTACGGATGCCTGCATCGGATTCGACGAGACAGAGGGGTTGCTTCGGGAGCTCGCGAGCACGGTGCGGCCTGCCGTCCTCCGCCGGGCGCCAGAATCGACGGCCCATGTAGCCTGAGGACGACTTGCTCGAGTTTCAGGGTCGGAGCGACCAGGGCCTGACCTGACCCACTACGAAGGGGGCCGCTTCACCGTCGATTGCCTCGAGCACACCTCGAGCAATCTCGGCATTCGTCAACCAGCTCGAGCGGCCGCCCTCTTTGTCCGCACGAAACCCGAGAATAACCGGTTGGTAGGTGATACCGGCGAAGGCCGACAATCTCTCGACGTTCTCGTCCTTGGATCGCACCGGGTCGGCCGCCGCGCTGCCCATGACATGGACCACATGACAGGGTCTCTCGACCCGCGAAACGAGTTCACAGAGCGCGATCGGAACGGGACCGCGCTCGTCGTGGACCCAGGCAACCAGAAGATCGGCTGGGCCGTCGGAGTCGATCGCATCCGATATCGCTGACCGTAGTTCGGAGAGACGATTGTAGTCGAGTGGAAGAATCCGATGACGGCATCGGGAGCTCGCGATCTTCGCATCGAGCGCACGGAGCGATCCCCCGGTCCTTGCAATCGAAGTCAGCACATCCGACCGAAAGGCCAGATCGACAGAAGCCGCCGTAAGCATCCCGGTTCCACCGACGACGATCGTATGCCGATAGCGCTTCACGCGTGCGCCACGCCCTCGCGGCTCAATCCCGCTCCGCCGCCCAGGCTTCGGGCGTATAGGTCTTCATGCTGAGCGCGTGGATCTCCTTTCCCATCCACTCGCCGACCGATTGGTAGACGAGCTGTTGGGAACGAACGCGGTTCAACCCCGCGAATTGCTCGGAAACGATGACCGCGCGGAAATGTTGGCCGCCGTCGCGGGCGCCGGCATGTCCAGCATGGAGGTGGGATTCGTCGATCACCTCGACATGGGTCGCCTTCAGACGATCCCGGATTCTTGTCTCTAGCGCCTCACGCATGATTCAGTCCTTCGGTAGGCCAAGAATTCGTTCCGCGATGATGTTCTTCTGGATATTCGGCGTTCCACCGCCAATCACGACCTCGGGCCAGCTGAGGGAGAACCTCGCCCACTCGCCACCGTCGACCGCCGGTTCGTCGCCACTCATCAGCGGCGACGAAGAACCCAGGATTTCGAGCGCCAATTCGCCGAGCCCGACTTCGAGATCCGCGCGATGGAGCTTGTTGATCGAAGTCTCCGAACCAAGCGGCTCGCCCTTCAGTTGTTTGGTCAAGAAACGCATGCCATTGAGACGCATCGCTTCGATCTTCGTCTCCGCCTGAGCGATTCGCCGTCGAATCCCGGGATCGTCGCTCATCCGGCGTCCACCACGAACGGTCCGCCGCGCCAGGTCCTTCACGTCTCCGATCTTTCGGATCAAGCCGTGCACCTCGGCGATGCTCGACCTCTCGGAGGCCAGCGCCGAGATCGTCACCTGCCAGCCCTCCCCTTCTGCCCCGAGCCGATTCTCGACCGGCACCCGAACGTTGTCGAAGAAGACCTCCGCAAACACGGCCCCACCACTCATATTCTTGATTGGCCGAACTTCGATTCCGGGCGAATCCATCTCGACAAGCAGGCATGTTATGCCGTCGTGCTTCGCCTTGACCTTCGTCTCGGTCCGCACCAGGAGAATGATCATCTTCGACCACATCGCAATCGAGGTCCAGATCTTTTGTCCGTTGACGACGTACTCGTCCCCCTCGCGCTCGCATCGACATTTCAGGCTCGCCAGGTCCGAACCCGAATCGGGCTCCGAATAGCCCGTGCACCAGTGATACTTTCCGTCGAGAATGTCGGGAATGTATTTCTGCTTCTGCTCCTCGGTGCCGTATTGAATGATCGAGGGCCCCACCCAGGCCAACCCCATGAAGCACGAGCCGAGCGCGGGCGCTTTTCTTTGAGCCATCTCATCTTTCAAGATGACCTGCTCCATGATCGAGCCACCACCGCCGCCGACGTCCGCGGGCCAGGAAAAGCCGACCCAACGTTTCTCCCGAATCTTCGTGGTCCAAGCCGCAAGCAGCTCCGGAGTTCGTTCCGCACCCTCAGGCAAGTTCTCGTCCAGGAAGGCGCGAACCTCGTCCCGGAACGCTTCTTCTTTTTCGGAAAGCTGAAAATCCATGACTAGAGGTCCCCCAGGCGTGCGATTCGTTCGTAGTGATAGTCGGCGTCGCCGAAGATTGGCCGCACCCATTTCGAGCGCTTCAAATAGAGCTGAATATCGTATTCCCAGGTGTAGCCGACTCCGCCGTGGAGCTGGACGCCCATGATTCCAGCGGCCGGAAAAGCTTCGGCGCAATAGGCCTTCGCCCGAGACACCGCGAGCCGAGCGTCCTCCGCGTCCTGGTCGAGGGCCCAGATCGCGTAGTAGACAAGCGAGCGATAGGACTCGACATCGACATAGATCTCCGCCAAGGGATGCTTCACCCCCTGAAACTTTCCGATCTGCTCATCGAATTGAACGCGCTCTTTCGCAAAACGGGTCGTCAGCTCGAGCGCCGCCTCGGCTGCCCCCACGGCCTCTGCCGTCACCAACGCCGCACCCAGATCGAGCAACCACTCCGCCGCCGGCCATGCTTCGCCGACGACTCCAAGAACACAATCGGCGCCCACGTGAACATCCTCGAGGGCCAGGCGCCCGACCCGCTTCGTCAAATCCATTCCGTCGAAACTCTCGACCGAGACACCGTCCGCCAGCCGATCGACGACGATCAGGGAGATCGCCTCCGCCGCCGATCCCGTCCGCACCGCAACGACGAAGAAATCCGCCACGCCGGCATCGGTCACGAACAACTTCTCGCCCGACAAGACGAACTGATCGCCGTCCGGCTTGGCAATCGCCTCGACACCGTCGGGTGTCATCGAATCGCCTCGTTCGAGGAACGCGAAAGTCCCAACCTTCGAACCATCCGCCAGGCCCGGAATCCAACGCGGTCGTTGTGCGTCGTTCCCGTACCGCTCGATCGCCTTGGCCGCGAGAACCGTCGAGATCAGCGGCGAAGGAAAGAGCGATCGCCCGGTCTCTTCGAGAACAACCAGCAAGGTCTCGAGATCGAGCCCCATGCCACCCTGCTCTTCCGGCATACACAGTCCAACCCAGCCGAGTTCGGCCATCCGAGCCCACAGCGCCGGGTCCGAGCCCGACTCGGACTCGACAATCTCTCGGACACGAGTGAGCGGGGCGTTCTGATCGAAAAATTTGCGCGTCTCGGCGCGAAGAAGCTCTTGTTCTTCGGTAAATCCGAAGTTCATGGGGGATCTCCCAAGTAGTGAAGCTGAAGAGGCGAAGGGTCGAAGAACCAGCCTCGTCGGTCAGCGGATGTTTCTTGGGGCAGGTCACGCCGCCGTCAATCGCCGAAAGGCCCCTCAGTTCGACTTGGCGTCAAAATTCGACTCGAAACGTATTGTTTTGGCTACATTACAATATGAACAATTGCCATCATTCAGCGCTCTACGGCGCCCGGAAACGATAGAGAATGGAAACGAACGCGGCGACCACACCTGCAGGCGCAGTTCATCAGCTGATTCTCCGAAGCCCGATTCCCCGAGGGGAAAAAATGCGACCAAATTCGCAGAAATCTCAGAACCCAATCAGGTCAGCGAGCAATCAATCGATTTGCCGTAGCTCGAACCGACTCGCCGCTACGTTGCTCACCGTTGTCGCACTTCTCGCCGCACCGACAGCCTTTGCCGGAAGCGAAACGGTCGAAGACGAAGGTCGTCGGACGCAAACCGGTCCCAAAGGCTGGCAGGCCGCCGTAGACGGGATGCCGCTCGACGAGGAACCAACCTCGCCGGCGGAAAGCGGATATGTGGCGACGAAAACAGGAAGACGGATTCATGCTAGGCCAACTCAACCCGTATCGGTCGGTCTGTTAGGTTGCCCGGGATGCACCTGGGTACTAGGGGCGGTCGGTGGAGTATTCGTCGATGTCGACGGACGGCGGAAATCTGGGGAATACGCAAATGACGGTGGAAACATTCGTGATCGAAGTACGGAGGACGGGAAGCGCGGCAAACGCCTCACGTCACGACCTGACTCAGCAAGGCCTATCCAGACAGGCCCCGTTGCAGGCGCAGCAACGAAAGTGCCCTAGACGCAAGAGCGACACGGAACCGGTCCTGGCATCCCGGACGCGAGCTCTTCACCAATCACTCAGCGTACGGAGGTAGCAGCATGCGGCGAATTCGGTTTGGCAATTTCGAAGTCGATCTCGACCTCTTTACCCTTAAGCGCGCCGGAATCGAGCTGGAAATCGGGCGACGGGCGCTCGACTTACTCATCTGCCTAATTGAGAACAGAGAGCGCGTTGTGGATTCGGAATTCCTTAGACGTGAAGTGTGGGATTGCGCGACCCTCAGCCCTGCAGCGATTCCCACCTGCGTGATGGAGCTAAGAAGAACGTTAGGCGATAGCGCATCAGAGCCAATATTCGTGGCCTCCATCCGCGGTCGGGGATATAGGTTCATTGCTCACGCCGATCACGCACCTGGCTCTGCGCGGAAAAAGAATCAGCCATTCGAGGAACTTCCGTTCGTTGGCCGAAATGCCGAGATCGCGGTTCTCCGAGACGCAATCAAATCATCAATCACGGAGGCTCGCGGCCAACTCGTCCTAGTTCGCGGCGAGGGCGGGATGGGAAAGACGAGACTCCTTTCCGAATTTCTCAAGGATCTTCCGCCAACGATTCCAACCTTCATCGCCAGAAGCTCGTCGATTGAAGGAACGCCTGCGTTCTGGCCGTGGACAAGAATCCTTCGCGACGCGCTTGCGGCTCAGAACGGCGAAAACAGCGAGCTTGTCGACAACGCCGCATCTCTCTCCACCGCATTTCCTGAGATACTTCAATCCGTCGAAAAGGAATTCCGCAGGCCGCCAAAGCTCGATCGGTTTTCGATCCTCTCACGATGGACTACGACGATCCGCTCTATCGCCCATGGAGCGCCTCTACTACTCGCATTCGAGGACATCCACCTTGCAGATTTTGACAGTCTTTCACTACTCGCGTGGATAACGGAAGAACTCTCGTTCGACCCGATTACGGTAATCGCAACGCATCGACCGCATTCAGAAACAGAATCAACGGCGCAAGCGTTGGCTGAACTGTCCGCGCTTTCTCGGTGCAGGAACCTAGATCTATCCCCTTTGACTGCAAACGACATCAAATCCATGCTCGATCCTATGAGCTCCGACAGAATCGGATTGAGTGAGGAGCTGAGATCAAGAACTTGTGGGAATGCATTCTATGTGACTCACCTGATTCGCTTTATCGACAACCGAGATATTGCCGAGTCTACAAAGTCGCTCGTTTCGGGCATGCCGCACGACGGAAGGGCAATCGTCTCCCGACAACTCTCCGACCTTCCGAAACTGACTCGCGATGCCCTCGCCGTAGCATCCGTCTGGCGAGGCTCCTTCTCCATTTCGGCCACAGCGAAAATATTGAGAATCAGCAGCGCCGATCTATTGACGCAGCTCGAAGCGGCCCGAGATGCTTGGCTTATTAGAGAAGAAGGTTCGGATCTGGTGTTCTGCCACTCCATTCTCCAAGAGGCCCTCTACCAAACTTTAGATTCTGCGCGGCGGCGAGAGATACATCTTGAGTTGGCAAACGTTCTAATCGAGAGGGGCGAAGCGCATGTCGCCCTAATATCGGATCATCTCGATGCAGCGATGCCGTTGTCTGATTTGAGAAACGCACATCACTTTGCGGTCCTCGCCGGCCAAGATGCCGCCGCGCGCTTCGCCTATTCGGAAGCACAAGTGTTCTTTCGAAGAGCAGTTGAGACAATTGGACTGGCATCAGGATGCACTCTAACCGACCACTGCAGGGTCATTCTCGAGTTTGCAACTTCGCAGCTGTACGCAGGAGACCGACAGGAAGCACGAGCGAGCTTGCTTGCCGCCGCCGAACTCGCTCGCACGACTACGAACGGGGACCTGCTGGCTGAGTGTGCTCTACAGCTCGCTCCTGACTTTCTCTCAATCGAAATCGGCGCATATGATTCGCAACTAATTGGCATGCTTCAAGAAGCTCTCTCCGGCGTCCCAGAGAGCAAGCACTCCACGAGATCAATGCTGCTCGCGCGGATATCGCATGGCCTACTTTGGTCAAAAGACGTGCGAAGATCCGAATCCCTCGCAGTCGAGGCGCTTAGGCTCGCGCGAAACTCCGGCGATGCTGTGTCGCTAAGCGCTGCTTTGGCGGCCCGAGCAGATTCCCTCACTGGTCCGGATCGACTAGAGGAGAGAATGGAGGTTACCAGACAACTCGAGAACGCAGTTCAATCTCAGCACAGCCTCCCTGATGCGGTGATGCAACACGTCAGACTCATATCTACCCTGTTAGAAATCGGCGACGTCAGGTCGGTCGATTCAGAGATAACCTCCTGCGAACAAATTGCGACGGAAATGAACCTTCCCCAGTATTTGTGGTACACAAAAACCTTTCGTGCAATGCGTGCCTTAATGCAGGGAAATTTTCGCGAAACGCACCGCCTAGCTAGGGAGTCGCATGAGCTCGGCGGAAAACACGGCGACGAGAATGTACCTCACAGCCGCGCATGTCAGACTACCTGCATACTGATCGAACAGAACAATGCGGAGGCGGCGCTCTCGACCATTTCCGCGATGGTTGAAAAGCGCCCACTCGTTCGAGCTTGGGCCGCCGGAACGGGATACATTCATTTGATGGCCGGCCAACTCTCAGAAGCATCAGGCCTCCTCGAGATGTTCGACGACACCGAAGTACACCTCCTTTATCGCGAAACCGGTGGAAGCGCCGGGATTGCATTTCTCGCTGAAATCGCGGTCGCAATAGGTAGTACCAACCGAAAAAATCTGCTCCTCGATCTCTGCGCCCGGGCACCCGACAGAGGCGCTACCCTGGGATTCGCCATTGCCTACTTTGGCTGTTTCGCACGATATGCCGGAATACTTGCCCGCTCGCTAGGCCGAATCGACGAAGCACTCGACCATCTGCGATCTGCAGTTAATATCGAATGCGAAAGAGGAGCCTTGCTCTACCGGGCACACGCCGAACTCGACCTGGCAAATGCTCTCCTCGATTCTGAAACGAATGAAGCCGAACTTCTCAAACTACAATCCTCAATCAGAGCGACTTGCAAGGATTCCCCGTATCATCGAATTTCCGAGCGTCACAACGTACTCAGAAATCAGATGCGAAAACAGGGAATTCAGCCTGCCTAGTAGCTCAGTGCGTTTCGCGCAATCTGAAAGTTTGACGACTTCCCGAGACCTAACGTCGAAACCAACGTCAGCGGACGCCGGAATAACTGCCGACGAATCAAACCACGACGCCACCACAACTGAAAATTGCTCTCAAAATGACAAGAACCTTGTGTTCTATGGAGTAGGGGCTGCATTTTCCGTGTACAGACTTAGCCTTGCCAGCCTTCGGAATTCCGAGACCTGACTAGAAATGCGCAAAGACACCGGCCATACCGACTGAATGTATTCTGCAATATCGCCGATGTAGTTTCGCGTGATGCGCGACCGTCTTCAATTGGCCCGATGCGCTAAAGCCAATCGATCGGAGCGTCGATGCCAGACAAATGTCGGGCATCGCTGACTCCATTCTCTACGCGGCATATAGAGCGGAAGTACGCACGAATCGTACCCTTGGCTCTCTAAGGGCCGGAATCCTAATTGTTGCGGGTCTGTACACCCCCTTTCTTATCCTTGACTATTTGGCGTACAACGAGCGTTTTTGGCCGCTAGTCGGGGCAAGAGCGTCAGTCGTCTTCGTTCTAGCTTTCTGTTTCGCGATCGCGCCCCGCGCGCCGCAGATTACAATGATCTGTTCTGTTCTCGCGGTCGGCTTCAACTTGGTCGCCGTTATCGGCTTGGTAGGCGGCGTCTCCAGCCTCTACTTTCCCGGCCTTATGCTTCTCTTTCTTGGTATGCCCGTACTCCTTCCGCTAACCGCCCGACAGTCCGCCTGGTTGGTTTTTGCGCTGTTCGGAGCGTTTGCATGCCTCCCACTATTTGGTGCCGGTCAATTCGCAAGCCGAGAATACTTCGTGAACTTGTTTTTTCCAGGCGCGGCCGCCGTCGAATCTGTATTCAGCTGCGCTCTGCTCGACCGGCTGCGGTTCGTCGATTACTGCCGAACTGAAGAAATTGCAGCGGCACGCGACCAGCTTGCGAAGCTTGATGACGCCAAAACGAGGTTCAGCGCAAATGTGCATCACGAACTGCGCACGCCGCTCACTCTCCTGTTGGCGCCGCTCGACGGCCTTCACGACGGAGATTACGGAACGCTTGGACATGAAACTCAAAAAGTCGTGAGAACGATGCGAGCGAACGGCGAACGACTCCTCAAGTTGATCAACAATCTGCTTGACCTAGCAAAACTCGAAGACAGCAAGTTTTCGATTGCGAGGCTCCCACTGTCAGTCGGAGATATCATTGAAGAACTTGCCGACGGAACTAGAGCGGTTGCGAAGTTGAAACGCATATCGATAACGACTTCTGGTCTAGTCGACCTAGCGCCGATATTTGCAGACCGGGACGCTCTAGACAAAGTCTTCATGAACCTCCTAGGAAACGCTCTCAAATTCACCGAGGCTGACGGTTCGATCTTTATCGAAGGAGAAAACTTCGAGGGAGGAGTCGTCATTCGAATCGCCGACTCCGGAATTGGGCTCGAACCCGCCCAGCTCGAGAGAATCTTCGACCGGTTTGCACAGGTCGACACGTCCACGACGCGAAAGCACGAGGGAACGGGGATCGGGCTGTCACTAGCGTCGGAGCTAGTTAACCTGCACGGGGGCCGTTTGTGGGCATCTAGTCCGGGAATCGGACACGGCACCACAATGAGCGTAGAAATTCCAACAGGCGAGCTAGACCAAATTTACGAATCCGCACTTATTGATGACGAGAAGAACTCGCCCGCTTCCGCCGACGCCGATCGCCCGCTCATTGGCGAGACCGGTGCGACGCCGACTTCCGCCCCGCAACATGTAGGGGCTAGGAATAGACGATTTCAGGACCTAGATTTCGACGTTCAGCGATGGGCAGATCAAGTTGGACCTTCCGGAGTACCACAGCTCTCGACAGAGGCGCCGACCAACGATCGACCCGGAATTCTCGTCGTCGACGACAACCCGGATATGCGCGAGCTTTTGTCTCACATACTCGAGAAACAGTTCAGCGTCCGCTGCGCGAGAAACGGGCGCGAAGCGCTGGAAATCCTAGAGACCTACGAGCCGCTCCTTGTTGTTACAGACATTATGATGCCGGAAGTAAGCGGAACGGAGCTTTGCGCGACAATCAAATCGAGTGACCGTCTAAAGGAGATTCCGGTCATGATCATCTCCTCGAAGGCGGAGAGGGAAATGAAAGTAAAAGGTTTAGAGCTCGGGGCAGATGACTACGTCACTAAGCCGTTTCATGCGCGAGAGGTCGTGGCGCGAGCTACGTCGCTTGTGAATCTCCGAGTTGCGCAGAATGAGATTCGGCTTCGAAACGCCCAGCTTGAAAGCGCGATCAACGAACTTCGCGACGCCCAGGCTCGCCTCGTGCAGTCCGAACGCCTAGCCGCGGTCGGAGAAATCGCCGCAGGGATCGCCCATGAGGTCAACAACCCGGTCAATTTCTCGTTGAATGCGGCGCGAGCACTCCGAGCCTCCACATCCGACCTGCAGGAAATTTCGGATAGCATCGCGGAGTTGGACTGGTCAGATGAGGCCAAACTCCCGGGCCAAGGGAAACTTCTCCAGGGTCGAATTCAAGAACTCGGCGTCGACGACCTATCCGGAACGATCGCCGAACTGGCTTCCATCATCGAGCAGGGACTTGAACGAACCCGACGCCTCGTCGGGGACTTGAGAGACTTCGCTTCCCCGAACCGAAGCCTGCAGCGTCGAGAGTTTGATCTTCGTACGTCCGCTCAGGACTCGGCTCGCATGTTTGGGCATGAGCTGGCAAGAGCGGCCATAACCCTGGATATCTCACTTCCGGACGAGCCAATGAAAGTGGTGGGAGACGAGGCCGCCTTTGGCCAGGTCGTTCTAAATCTGTTGAAGAACGCGTCGCAAGCGCTAGAGCTTTGGGAGGACAACCCGGCCAATCAAGCTCGACATATTCAGCTCAACGGCACCAACAGAACGTCCGACATCATCTTGGAAGTCGTGGACAACGGCCCCGGCGTGGACCCGGCCATCATCTCTCGACTTTTCGACCCGTTCTTCACAACTAAGGAAGTCGGGCTCGGTACCGGACTCGGACTGTCCGCCTGCAAAGGTATAGTTAGTGCCCACAACGGAAAAATTGAAGTTGATACGGCGCCCGGCGGCGGAAGTACGTTCAGGATTGTCCTGCCTCGAGCCGCCGAAGAGACATCCGCTTCATAGTCCGCACAGCCAGATCCATTTTGAGAACCGAAAGACCCCTTTTTGGTTGCGCGCCGTCGCCCCCGTACCTCACGCGAGAATGGCGGCCTTCATGCTTAGCTGAACTTCCCAGACGAGAAGCTGAAACTGCCCGAGGTCGGCAGTGCAACCGCGACCGAGACCCCTCATGGCGACACCCGGAGCCTTAACACTCGAAGCCCGACGATTCGCCGCAATCATTTCCTTCTTTAGGATTGGACAATCCCTAGCGCTTCCGGTCGACCGACAGCAAGAGAGGTGGCAGCAGCGTGAGATCGGCCAGCAAACAAAGGAAGACTAGGCCCGAAGTAACCAAACCAAGGTTCCGAATGAGCGTGAATTGGGAAAAGGCCAGGACTGCGAACCCTGCGACGACGGCGGCAGTCGTGAAGGCGAGCGCGGGAAGGACGTGTTCCATGCATCGGTCCAACGCTATCGAGGGCGATTCTCCGAGCTTCCGCCGCTCGGTGTAGCCGGTCATAATATGTATCGTGTCGTCTACCGCGATTCCGAGTGCCAGACTTCCCAGACACACGGTGGCGGCGTCTAAAGGAACGTCCAGAAATCCCATAAGGCCAAACGTAATCACAAGAGGGACCGCGTTTGGAACTAGCGCGACCAAGGCATTTCTCGGGACACGAAGAATGACCAGAAGAACCACTCCGATAGATAACAATGCGATTGCAAGTCCCATCACTTGACCATATGCGATTCTCTCCTCTGAACGACCAAACTCATACATAAGCCCGGTCGTCTCAACTGAGAAATCCGCCGCTCCGTTGTTGCGCCACCAAACCTCTATCCGTTCCCCGAGGTTGACGAGCCGGTCCGAACCGTTGTCGTCGACCCGAAGCAAGATGTTCGCGCCCAGTCGATCTTCGGTGATCACGTCGCGCATATAGTCGACACTCTCGAGCAAAAGAAGATACTGTTCGATTGCATCCTGCGTTGCGGGTAGGCTCCCCGTTTCGCCGTAGGTAAGCGCCAGATTTAGCTGTCGCAACGGATCGCTTACCGCCAACGACTTCCCGACCTCGGGCTGAGAGTTCAGCCACTCGGCCAATCCATCTATAGCGATCATCACCTCCGGCTCGGTAACCGTCCGGTCGCCGGACGCCTTGACAACTACGTTGACTGGAGAAATTCCGGAAAGTTGAGCACGAACGATTTCATAGTCATCCCGAATTTCTGTTCCCTTCGGAAACCATACGATGATGTCCGTAGAGACCCTCAGCGCGAAAACACCTACGAGAAGCACCGCCAGCAAGCAGAGCCAAACAACCAAAGAACGCACTCGGTAGCGATCGGCCGAAATCATGACGTAGGGTCTGAGGCGTTCACGAATTAGCCGAGTGAATACCGAGACTCGGCTCGGGATGGGCTTGAGCGTCAGCATTGCGGGGCCCAGGTTTAGACAGGCTGCGGTTATTGTCACAACCCCCAAAGCACCGAGGTACGCTAGTTGCTCGATTGCGGCGATTCGCACTGTTGCCATCGCCATGAACCCAATCGCGGTGGTCAAGCCTGACAGCGCTACCGGCTTCGCAACAAGTTCGAAGCTCCGTCGAAGCTCCCTCGCATCGGAGATGCCTTGGCAGGCTGTCAGAACATGCATCGAATAGGCACAACCGAGCGCGAGCAATATAGAGGGGAGCACCATGGTCGATAGAGACAGGGGCACTCCAACTAAACTCATGGTCCCCGCCACCATCAAACTCCCAATCGTTCCGACAGCAAGAGGAACCGATACCGACGTGAGGCTGCCGAACGCAAGGAAAACCACCGCCGCCACGCACAGGAGGGTAAGCGGCACAAAGATGAAAACTTCCATGTATGTGCGGCTATTAACTGCAGTCCTGAAAAGCGGAACTCCGGATGCTCTAGCCGGAGAGTCGGCGACGAGATCATGTATCGCCGTGACGATCGCGGTTCGATCGCCGCTCACGTCGTCGTCGAGCATAACGTTGATCGCAAAGGTTCTTTCGTCATGAGAGAAGAGGCTATCCGAGGCGATTCGATCTAACCGAAGATCGGACACCAAACGCTCAAAATCCGGCCCTTCCGGGGGAATTCCGTTCTTGAGGGCCGCGCTCAGAGTCAAATCCCCATCTACCGAACTACGAATTAGCGGAACCGTGGAAAGGCTGTCTGCCCGCCTCACTCCGGGGAGTCGCGCGACTAAACGCGTGAGTCTGCGCAACTCTTCTAACGTTTCCCGATCAAAAGGCCTTGGACCCTGGATGGCAACTACGACGAACTCGTCTCCGCCGTAGTCTTCTAGGCTTTGTTGATATGTTTGCCACTCGTGCCCCGTTTGATCGAGAAACGCAGATGTCGACGAATCGAGTTCCAACTTCGAAGCAAGCGCGAGCAGCAAAACTGACAAGCCAAGCCAGAGACAAACCGTAAGCCGCGGCGCGCCCACACCTAGCCGGACTAACCGACGCGGAAGGCCGATAGTCAGATCGCGAATCCTCAAGATGCCCGCCGAATCCGAACGAGTGAGACTTCGCCCGCCAGAGAAGAACCAAGAAATTTTGCGATGTCGCACGGTAGGCCAAACACTCCGACGCAACGGCATCCCCCCGTACTGGGACAAGCCCAACTCACGGGCAAACGTCGATTCGAGATCAGACTATCTTCGGAAGACGAGTTCAAAACAGTTCGATCGTAACAGAATCGCCTCTACCGGGGAAAATTCTCGAACCTCCAAATTGAGAACCCCGAATGGCTCAAGGCGACGCGTACGGAACGTCGTCGGAGCCGCCGTGATTTCGCCGCGCTACAGATCACACCTGAATGACAGGGCTTGTGGCCGCCGGAGGCTTCGACGGCGACGGCTCGTAGCCGACAAATCCGAACCGCCGCCACGTTCAAAGGCGGCCGGAACAAACGATCTCCAGAGAGGCATATGGCGAGCAACTGCCCCCTCAAGCACTTGGAGCGGGGCTGAATTTGGGTTTTCGCCCTCCAGTCGAGAAGGACCGAGGAAGGCCGCCGACAGCCCAGATTTCTTCACCGGCATTTACGTCGAAAGTTCCAATTATGGTATTACTACCAAAGGGCAACTTGAATTCGACAACGCGAGTCGCCAGCCGAACGTCGCTCTCGAATTTTTTAGTTCTGAAACAACCTTAGCCGGATCGCGACGAACTGACGCGATCGCCGGCGTTTTACTCGTGGAGCCAGCTTCAATGAATGTTCGCATGTTGCCGTTGAGAATTACTTCGAGTCTGATTTTGATCTCTATCCTGTGTCCCGCTATCGCCTCCGCCACGGACGTTCCGTTCAACGTGACGTCTCAACTGAGCCGGAATGTGGTGATCTGGATTGATAACAACGTGAATGATCCCTCAAGCGTCGGAAACAATCTTGAGTTCGCATTCAACGGCGCGTGGACTTCTGATGGAGTCGCCGGAACGATCACGGTTAACAAAGCGGACGTCATAGCCGCGTTCGCCACATCGGGCCTTCCCGGCACTCCGGCCGATACTGCCGGATGGAGCGACCTCGTCGTTACGATTGACGTCGCAACCGGCGAGATAACATCAATGGCGCAGTCTGGAACCCTAGCCATTTCGGGCCTTGGGAATCAGCCATTCAGCTACGATCTAAACACAACTCTCTTCGACTCAACCGCGTCAGTATCTTACCTTCAAACCGGATTCGCCGACGTGACATTCGGACCGGAGGTCTTCACCGGATGGTGCACGGATACGAACGCAGGACAGATATCGGGGCTTGCCTGTCCGCCCTATGCCGGACCGGCTCCATTTGCTTACAACTCGACGACGGGACGTTTCAACGCGATCGGAGCTACCAATCTAAACAACTTCATCTTCGCCTACTCAACCTTTGGAGATGCGCAGCTCTTCGAAGAACACCCGGCCGTGCCGGGATTCTCTGAGCTAACGCTCTACGCGTTGTCGCTGATCTTAGTCGCGCTCGGCACCTACAACGCTCGGCGCTCGTCGGCTACGGAGTGAACCCTAAGCGGCGACGATCTCAGTCTGATTTGTTGCTTAGGGCTCTCGTCGTCCTTCTGTCTACATACAGCCCGAGCTCGGCAAACTCCGATTCCTGGAGCGCGAACCCGTCGTTGTCTGCCCGCTTTGACAGCGCCTATGCAGTGCAGACCCGCAACGGACACGGACAGAAGTTTCACAACACGCTGTCCGCCGAGCTGTTGCTTGACCCAACCCCGAACCTTCAAATAGTTACCCGACTTCGGCTCAACACGGAGGTCCTGGACAATCTCGACCCGGGCTCCTTTACGGACACTAGCTATGCGCAAGGAACGGCCCCGTTGGCGCCAGGACAGGTCACGGAATTTGAGTACCGAGAGCTATTCCTACAGCTAACCCACGGTCCGTTGCGGATCCGCGCCGGAAAGCAGCAGATCGTCTGGGGTGAAGCCGATGGAACAAAAGTACTGGACGTTCTAAATCCGCAGGACTTTCGGGAGTTCATCCTTCCGGACTTCTCGGAATCTCGCATTCCGTTGTGGGCCCTACTCTTTGACGTTGAACTGGGCGGCGACGGCCTCATCAGCTCACTGCCGGAAGGCGCTTCGTTGCAACTTGTCTTTGTTCCGGATCCCAGCGTCCACCAAATTCCGGACATCGAAGATTTGGGCGCGAACCCCGACGCCCCTTACGCGCCAACGTCCGAACGCTTTGTACCTAAGACGCCAACAGCGTTCGCGACAGCGGTGAACTTTCAGGCGAGACAACGAACTCGCAAGTGGAGCTCGTCAAACTTCGACGCGGGCGCTCGCCTCACAATTCCGGTTGGGAACGTCGATGCGGCTCTGTATTACATCTGGAGGGTCGACGATTTCCCCGTCACCGCCTATGGGCCGGCAAGTCTCGTTCTTAGCGGATCGAGACTCTTTCTCCAGGTTCCGGTGGCCCTTGAGTACCGTCGACATCATATGGCCGGGGCGAGCGCTAGCGCGGCAATCGGCGACTGGGTCATCCGAAGCGAGTTCAGCTATTCATTCGCCCGAGACCTCTCAGGAACCTACAGGGTACCGCCGTCGGTCATTGACGACCCTGACGACCAAGTCGACAAGAGCGACGACATAGCTTGGGTTATTGGGCTCGACTGGTTCGGGACCTCGCAAACACTCTTGAGCTTGCAAGTTTTTCAAAACATTGTTGTTCAGCACAACGACGCGATGCTACGGCGTCAGTTCGAAACCTCACTTACTTTCTTCGCACGACGGAAATTCTTAGATGATCGACTCTCCGCCGAGCTGATGTTGATTCAAGGCGTCAATGACGGCGACGGGATCGTCCGGCCGCGACTCGAGTACGAATGGACCGACAATTTTTCGTCTTGGATTGCGGGCGACGTATTCTACGGGACGCGGGACGGGTACTACGGCCAGTATGATAGTAACGATCGAATAGTGTTTGGAATCTCGCTCGGATGGACATCGGATTGACTTCGCATGGAAAGGATCCAAGCCGCGCGAGCCTCCTTGAGTTGGTTTTGCGCGCGCGATCGAGAGAACACCTCGGCGGGGGCGTCGACCGGAATGAGGAACGAACATGAATGACAGGCGTCCCTTTCATCAAGCTTTCGTGCGAATCCTGTTCATTGTCGCTCTCGTCGCCGGACCGGCGCCGGCGCACACGGCTGCGGAACGAGAACAGGTTGGAGCGACGGAAATCGTCGCTCTAGTTAACTCGCGTTTGGCGGGACGGTTTGTATCGCGGAAGATTGAGATGACGATGACCACGAGAAAGGGAAGGACCCGAACGCGGCGGACAGGATCATTTCGGAAGCAGGACGGAGGGAACCTGCGTAGCGTCATCTATTACCTTTCTCCGCACAGCGTGAGAGGCAGCTCGTTTCTCACGCACGACTATGACGACGCATCCGAGGAAGACGACCAGTGGCTATACCTTCCGTCAATTCGCAGGCCGCGGCGCGTCGCGGCGTCGGACCGGGGCGACTACTTCATGGGAACCGACTTTACGTTCGACGACGTAAAGCACGAGACGGACTTATCCGCGACCGACTACCGGTGGCAACGCGACGGCGCGGAAACACTCGACGAAACACCTTGTTTGATAATAGTCGGCGAGCCAGTCGACGAGACAACGGCCGAAGCGCTTGGCTACGGCCGTCTTCGGGTCTGGGTCTCAACCGAAAGCTGGATTCCGATCCGCAGCGAATACTGGGACCCCCAAGGCAATCCAATAAAGACAATAATCGTTTCTGAGATCCGCCGAGTGGACGACATCTGGACCCCTCATCGTATCGAGGCCGTGCGGCTCAAGAACGGTCATCGTACAGTATTTGAGATATCGGACCCCGACTACCACACAGAGATCGACGACTTCGTTTTCACTAAGCGCGCCCTAGACTCGATTCCCGCCCGGCTGCGCTAACTACGAACGGGCAATACACAGGCAGCCAAATTTCGCTCCCAAACGCACAAGGCGGCTAGGCGCCGCCCGCTCGCCCTTGCCTGGCTGGCGTAGCAGAAGCGCCGGCAATCAAATTTGCGGGGGACTCCTCCTCGCCCCCGGCCGCCGAACATAGATTCATTTCGTCGCTCGGCGTTTTCGCTGGAATAGCTTGAATAGACTGTGCTAGAACGGTACTTGATTGGCGTACTCTGTTTTTGGGAATAATGTTGACGATGCCTGGCCAGTCCAATCTAGATGCTCTTTCAGGGTCGAGCCTGAGAAGGCTCCATCGCGGCGCCATTCTCCGGCAATCGGAGATTGTTGATCTTCTTAGTCGGGCAATGGCGCGAAAAGTCGAGTTCAAAAGTGGCGTCGATCGAAAGAGCGAGCCACGAAGCGCCTGGATTACTCGGATCGGCGACTCCTGCCTAGTCCTCAAAGCCCCGAAGCTTCACGCGGTCGGCCAACCGCAAATCTATCTTCATTTCGATTTGGATGGCACGCGGTATTTTTTTGCCGCCCCGCCGACTGAAGGTGGCGGGGAAGAGCCGCTTTACCTCGACCTACCTATCGCCATATACGAATCCGAGCGCCGCGATCTGCTCCGACACGAAGTCCCCGCAGATTCTGCCGTGCAGCGCGTGAGGGTCAACTCCTCGTCCGGCGAAGGATTTGAGGCGCATCTCAGAGATTGGTCCTACCAAGGAATGGCCGTAGCCCTGCCTGAAACTATGGCTTCCGAATTGGATCGCCGCTTTAAGCTAAAGGTACTTGATGGCCAGTTCGCCGGACAGGAACGGTTCGCCTCGATCCGACGAAGATCCAAAGACGAGCACACACCTGGCTGGACGCGACTGGGCCTAGAAGTAAGCGCAATCGAACATTCGGATCCATTTCCAGTCGAACACCGAAGTCAGATCCTTGCTGGAGGCGTCGCGCAACGAGCGTGGCGGCGGGTTGCTTTAGCAACCGCGATGGCAAAGCGCCTCCCGAGAGTTGTCGCTCCGCGCACAGACGTAACGGCGACCGAAATAGACACTGTATCCTACAAGAATTACGCGTCTCAAGAGATCGTTGGAATCGTCGATTCAGCCGGCGGCGGAACGGGCGGGACCGTCGTGGTGATTCCTCCCGCTTGGGGCCGCACGAAAGAGAGCTTTCTTCCACTAGCCCGCGTGTTAGTCTCGACATTCGAGAGACAGAATGAGCCAATCACTGTTCTGCGCTTTGATGGAACCAACCGAAGGGGCGAATCGTTCATCGACCTCGAATGCCGCTCTCCCGGCGACGAGTACTTGCACTATAGGTTCTCGCGAGCAGTTGAGGACCTACGCGCAAGCCTCGACTTTGCACGGGAGGAGTTCCAACCGAGCCGAGTTGTTCTAGTCACTTTCAGCCTAGGTGCCGTGGAGGGTCGCCGCGCCGCCGTTTCTCAAGCCGCCGGGAGCCTCGACGGATGGGTAAGTGTTGTCGGAATGGTTGATCTCCAATCGGGACTCAGGACGGTCTCCGGTGGAGTAGATTTCGCATACGGCCAGTCAATGGGCATCAAATTTGGTAGACACGAGCTCGTTGGGGTCATTTCGGATATGGATCACACTGGAAAGGACGCATTCGAGCACGACCTTGTCTTTCTAGAAGATGCTAAGCGCGACATGGCCAAGCTGGACATTCCGATCACGTGGCTACACGGAAGATACGACGCTTGGATGGACCTCGATCGGGTACGGGCTCTCATATCAGCCGGGCCACAAGAGAAACGCAAGCTCTATGAGATCCCGGCAGGTCATCAGATGCGTAGCAGTAAGGAGGCACTCGAAACCTTTCAGCTCGTAAGCGTCGAGGTCGCAAAGATGGCCTTGGGACGGGAGGTCTCTCCGGTCCTTCCCGATCTAAGCGACCTTGAAGCGAGGACGAATTCGGAACGTAGCCGTCGCCCGTCGCCGAAGATCGATCGGGTCGAATTCTGGTCCGACTACCTATTGGGACGAGATCGGCGACTCGGGTTCGAACTAATGTCGGCGACAAGTCCCTACAGATCGTTGATGAACACTCAAATTGATCGACTTTGCCTAAGGCCCGGGCAACACGTTGTCGACGCTGGCGGCGGGACCGGAGACTTCTCGGTAATACTCGCAGAACGAGGCGCTCCCGAAGATCTCCGGGTAACACAGATCGATTTAGTACCCGAGGCGCTCGTTCGAGCCCAGGATCGATACAGCCGGTTTGCCGATACAGGATTCGCGATTCAACGAGTTGCCGCCGATCTTGAGCTCGGAGCTACTTCGTCGATCCCCGTCAGGTCGAAGTCTGCAGATGCGATTCTGGCTTCACTGATGCTCAGCTATGTAAGGGATCCGAAGGCCCTACTCGAGGCCCTACTACTGGTACTTCGACCTGGTGGGAAGCTAGTTCTATCTAGCATGCGACGGGATGCAGACATTTCGCGAATATACGTCAACTCGATCGCGGAACTTCCACCAGACCGACGCAGGAGTCACTTCGGGAAGAGCTCAGCCGAGGATTTCGAAGAACTCCAGAGAGTCTTCTTAAACGACGCGGCGAAGCTCATGCAGTTGGAGGAGGACGGGCAATTTCAATTCTATGATGAACAAGAACTTGCCGACATGATCCGCTCTGTGGGGTTTACGTCAGTATCTACCGAGCGCGCCTTCGGCGACCCACCACAAGCCGTGATTGTCTCAGCTATTCGTCCTTCGTAGGGAATCCATACTAGCCGGATTCTACTAACGGACGTGTATTCAAAGGCGGCTTACCCGCGGCGGATCTCCGCCGAGCACTCCCCCTACAGCGCAACCACCGCCAAAATCGCCAGCGCGCTCCCTACCGCAGCAACCAAATACAACAAACTCCCAACTACTCCATCTCGCTCGCCGCCACCGAAGTCGATCAACAACGACCGCACGTGATGCGCACCCTTCCAGAGTGGGAGAACGAGTAGTGCTGCGAGCACCAGCTGTCCAAGTGGGAGAAATCCGAAGAGCGAAGCGGTCGCGAGTCCGTGGGCCCGTTCATACGACAGCGCAGACGCGTCGACGATCCCCATCGGAACGAGCAGCCCCACGACCAGGATCCATCCGGTCAGGAGCATGGTGCCTATGAGAATTCCCTGTCCAAAGAGGAGCCAGATGACGGGTTCGATCTTGAGAAGCAAAGTGCGCATTAGAAGATCACTCCCGCCAAGATGGCTGTCATGAGAGCCGTAATGCCTAGCCATACGACGTAGAGCATCCCCTGAATCACGGGTCCGGGCGGCGGCTTGATTGCGCCGATAGAGGGAGGCTGGGCTTTCGGGAAAAGTCGGAAGAAGCGAACGGCTACGAAGATGACTGAAACGAGACTAAGTAGATGGAAGGCGATGTAGATCGGGTTCTTCAGGCCTTCCATCGCGGCGTTCCAGGCTTGGGGTCCGGCCGCGAGGGCGTTGATCAGTCGAATTCCCAGAAACGCGATCAGGAAGTAGACGACTCCGGTCGCATCGAAGAGCAGGTAGGTTCGAATCCGTTTTGCGCTCCACCAGGTAGAGGGCATCTGTGGCGGCGCGGTTCGGGTCCGGCCCGGAGTGGGCGGGGCCATTGCTTCGGGATGAGCCGATCCGGCCATTATTGCGTTCCTCCACGGGGCAGGACGAGGCCCTTCGCCCAATCGATCACGGCCCCGAATTTGGCTTGATTGATCGCGGCAGCAGGGTCGACGTTCTTCGGACAAACCTCGGAACATTCGTTGGCGTAGGAGCAGCTGAAGACTGTCCCTTCGCCGCGGAAGATCTCGAGGCGCTCTTCGGATCCCTCGTCGCGGCTATCGAGGTTGTATCGATGGCCGAGGGCGATCGCCGCCGGGCCGAGGAAGTCCGGCTCGTTCGCAACGACCGGGCATGCCGAATAGCAAAGCATGCAATTGATACACATGCTGAATTGTTTGAAATTCCCGAGCTCTTCAGCGGATTGATTGAACGTATCTTTTTCGGGATGTCGACCGGCCTTGTCTTCGGCTGCTTCCTTGGCGCGGATGATCCAGGGCTTGACCGATTCGAATTTGTGCATGAAGCCGTCGAGTTCGACAACGAGGTCGCGAACGATGGGGAAGTTCGCGAGTGGCTCGATGTCGACACGCTCGCCGTAATCGGAGAGCGCTGTCTTGCAGGTCAGCTTCGGTTCGCCATTCACCATCATTCCGCAAGAGCCACAAACGGCCATCCGGCAAGACCATCGATAGGAAATAGTCCCGTCGAGCTCGTCTTTGATGAAGTTGACGGCGTCGAGGACCTTCCAACTGTCCTCACACTCGACCTTGTATTCCTGCTTGCGCGGTTTTTCATCCTGATCGGGATCGAACCGCGTGATGACGATCGTCTTTTCGGCCATCAGTACTTCCGCTCCTCCGGCTC
>CAZMFM010000058.1:0-3959 GCA_964565565.1 uncultured Spirochaetaceae bacterium
CCCCGGCCCGCCCATTCGTAGCCATAGCCAAGTGAATTGAGCTCTTGAGGCAGTATGGGGAAGTCGCTCGTCATCGTAGAATCGCCAGCCAAGGCGCGGACCATCAACAAATACCTCGGCCGAGATTTTGTCGTGCGGTCGAGCGTGGGCCATATCCGAGATCTCCCGGTCAGCGGTTCGGGCAAGAAGGTTGATCCGAAGGCACGTGCCGCCGCCGCGGCGAAGACTCGGAAGATGCCCGAGGCGAAGCGCGAAAAGCACAAAAAGGCACAGGCCAAGAAGGCGCTCTTTGCTCGCATGGGCATCAATCCTGAAAAGGATTGGGATGCCAACTACGAAATCCTGCCCGGAAAAGAGAAAGTCGTCAGCGAACTGCGAAAGCTGGCCAAGGATGCCGACACCATCTATCTCGCCACTGACCTCGACCGCGAGGGCGAGGCCATCGCCTGGCATCTCCGCGAAGTCATTGGCGGAAAGGACTCGCGATTCAAGCGAGTCGTATTCAACGAGATCACCAAGTCTGCGATTCAGCAGGCCTTCGAGGCGCCCGGCGAACTCGACCTGGCTCGCGTGAATGCGCAGCAGGCCCGCCGATTCCTCGATCGCGTCGTTGGCTACATGCTCTCGCCGCTGCTCTGGGCGAAATTGGCTCGAGGTTTGTCCGCGGGACGCGTCCAATCGGTCGCCGTGCGTCTGATCGCAGAGCGCGAGAAGGAAATTCGCGCCTTCGTCCCCGAAGAATATTGGGAAGTGCACGCGGACACGCGGACGAAAGCGAAAGAGGCCTTGCGCCTCGAAGTCGCCAAACATCAAGGTGAAAACTTTCGGCCCACGAGCGAGGACGAGACGAACGTCGCGCTCCGCGCACTTGAGTCGGCCGAGTTCGAGGTCGTGGAGCGAAACGACAAGCCGACCAAGACTCGGCCCGGCGCACCCTATATCACGTCGACGCTTCAGCAGGCGGCGAGCACGCGACTCGGGTTTAGCGTGAAGAAGACGATGATGTTGGCGCAGCGTCTCTACGAAGCGGGTCACATCACCTATATGCGTACGGATTCGACGAATCTATCGAAGGAAGCCGTCGAGGCATGCCGCGGATTGATCAGCGCGAACTATGGTGAGCGCTATCTCCCGGAGGCGCCTAACTCGTATTCGAGTAAGGAGGGAGCTCAGGAGGCCCATGAGGCGATCCGTCCGTCGAGTGTCGAACTGAAGCCGAGCGATATCCAGGGACTCGAGCGCGATCAAGCGCGAATGTACGACCTGATCTGGCGCCAATTCGTCGCTTGTCAGATGACGCGTGCTGAGTATCTGTCGACCAATCTGACCGTTCGAGCCGCCGGCTACGACCTCAAGACCCGTGGTCGAATCCTGGTATTCAACGGCTACACGGCGGTGCAACCGCCCGGTGGTCGCACGAGCGAGAGCAACGTCGCGCTACCGGACGTCGAGGTTGGCGACCGACTCGATCTCGAAAAACTCGATCCGAAGCAACACTTTACCAAACCGCCGCCGCGTTTCGGCGAAGCAAGTCTGGTCAAGGAGCTTGAGAAACGTGGAATCGGTCGTCCCTCGACTTACGCGTCGATCATCTCGACGATCCAGGATCGCGGTTATGTGCGACTGGATAGTCGTCGCTTCCACGCGGAAAAGATGGGCGAGATCGTCACTGAGCGTCTGGTCGAAAATTTCGAAGACTTGATGGACTATGGGTTCACGGCGAGCCTCGAAGAAGCCCTCGACGAAGTTGCCGTCGGCAAGAAGAAGTGGAAGACGGTATTGGGCGATTTCTACAAAGACTTTCGAGCGAAGCTGACCTTGGCCGAGGACAAGCAAACGGGAATGCGTCTGAACGCGCCCACAGACACCGAGATCAAATGCCCTAAATGCGAGCGAGTGATGCAGATTCGCACGGCCAGTACAGGCGTGTTCCTGGGTTGCTCGGGTTACGCGTTGCCGCCGAAGGAACGGTGCAAGAGCACGATCAATCTCGTTTCGGGAGACGAAGTCGAAGCGGTCGACGGTTCGGACGAGAACGACGAGGGCGAGGCCCGTCAACTCTTGACGCGTCACCATTGCCCCCTCTGTAAAGCCACGATGGATAGCTACCTCGTCGACGAGGGGCGCAAACTTCATGTCTGTGGGAAGAATCCGGATTGTAACGGCAGCGAGGTGGAGCTGGGCACGTTTCAGATCAAGGGCTACGACGGTCCGGTTCTCGACTGTGATAAATGCGGCGAGGAGATGCAGCTGAAGTCCGGTCGCTTCGGGAAGTATTTCGGCTGTACGGCCGAGGAGTGCAAGAATACCCGCAAACTCTTGCGAAGCGGCGAGCCGGCGCCTCCGAAGGTCGATCCGATTCCCATGCCGCATCTGTTATGCGAGCGGTGTGACGATTTCTATCTTCTGCGCGATGGCGCCGCCGGAATCTTCCTCGCGGCGAGCCAGTTCCCGAAACATCGCGAGACGAGAGCGCCGACCGTGGCCGAGATCGTCGAGGTGAAAGATCAGCTCGATCCCAAATATCGCTTCCTTGCGGATGCGCCGACCAAGGATCACGAAGGCCGTCCAACGATCGTTCGATTTGCGCGCAAGACCAAGGAACAATACGTCACGTCGGAGGTGGATCGTAAGACGACGGGCTGGCGCGCCGACTACCGTGATGGCAAGTGGGTCGAGCATATTCCGGAAGCGAAGCCGGCAAAGCGCAAGGTCGCCAAGACAAAGGGCGCTGCGCGCAAGAAGGCGGCTGCTCGAAAGACGCCGGCGCGAAAGAAGGCTGCAAAGAAGAAAGCGGCCAAGAAGGCCACAGCGAGAAAGAAACGTTCGGCGGACGACTAGCCGAAAGCCCTCAGCCGGGGCTCTCCGGGGCTATCGCCGCCGTATGTATAGGGCCCGGCATTCGCGCGCGAAGAGGAGTGTCATGGGAGAGTGCTCGAGACGCGCACGACGCGCCGGAGTGGCCATGTTGATCGGATTGTCGCTCGCCGCCTGGAGTCCGCAGCGCCTGATGGCGAATGAAGAAGCTGACACCGTGAATCGCGCCGATACCGTCGTCTTGCTGCACGGCCTGGGACGCAGCGCGCGCAATATGCTGATCCTGAAGTGGCGGCTTCAGGCGCGTGGTTTTCACGTTTGCAACGTCGACTACGACACTCGGGTCTCCGCGCTCGAGTCCGCCATTGATGCGGTCTATCAATCACTCGCGGAATGCGTCCCGCCGAGCTCTCGGGTACATTTCGTGACTCATTCTCTAGGCGGCATCGTCTTGCGTGGACTACTCGCGCGTCACGAATTTCCATTCGCCGGGCGTGCCGTTATGTTGGCGCCGCCTAATTCGGGGAGTGAAATCGCGGATCATTTTCGTGGTGTTCGTGTTGCAAATGCAGTGTTAGGCCCTCTTGCTGAGCAGTTGGGTACGCGCGATGAGGATCTTCCTCGGCGCCTGCCGAGTCCCTCGATTCCCTTTGGCGTGATTGCCGGCGATCAATGGATCAATCCGGCCGGTCCACTGTGGTTGCCATCGCCCCACGACGGAACTGTCAGCGTGGAGAGTACGAGGCTGGCCGGGATGGATGATCATATTGTGTTGCCCTACTCACATACGTTCATCATGAATCCGGCCGTTGTCGCCAATCAGATCGATCACTTTCTACGAGATGGTCAATTCGATCGTTCGGCGGATGCCCAATAGCGATACGCGAGATGTCAGGCTGACGGATCCGGATCCAGTCCGTATGTCGATCAGTGACCGAATTGGTCCATTCTGGCGTGGCTGGAATCGATCGAGTAGGCTGCTCCGAGCCGTATAGAGGCACGCTCTCGGAGCGTTTGCGCGCACAAGTTCTGCGCGTTATTGGCACGAAGCCGTGGGTCTGCTCGACGAGCCGAAATTTCAGAAGAGTGCGCAAACGAGAACTTTGAAACGTTGACTAGGCGTTGACTAGGCGTTGACTAGG
>CAZMFM010000058.1:4059-9996 GCA_964565565.1 uncultured Spirochaetaceae bacterium
CGTTGACTAGGCGTTGACTAGGCGTTGACTAGGACGTTGACAAGAACGCTAGTGAGAGCGCAGGCGAAAGCTTGCCGAGAGCAGTGCCGAAATCGGCCACCTAGCGTGTCCACCTGCCGATCAGGAATCGGCGCGGAGCGAGTTGGTGAAGAAAATTTACGTTGGCAACCTTCCGTGGAACACGACGGAAGAGGACCTGAAGGCGCTCTTCGCGACCTATGGTGCGGTTGAGTCCGCGGCGGTCGTGAGCGATCGGGAGACCGGTCGGTCGCGTGGTTTCGGATTCGTGGAGATGGCTCCGGCGGATGCCGACAAGGCGATTGGCGAATTGGACGGTCGTGACCACGGCGGTCGCGCACTGCGCGTTAACGAAGCGTTGGACAAGCGTGGTGGTGGCGGCGGCAGAACTGGCGGCGGTGGCGGTGGTGGAAGCAGCCCTTGGTAGTTCCCTAATGGGAACAATGCGCTTCGACCTGAAGGATCGGGGCTTTCGCCCTTCGAGGTGATGCGTTCCCCGAGTCCCCGTCAATGCGAAGATCCGCGGTCGAGCAGGGCAGACTCAGGCTTGAGGGTTGGCGGTCGCCGGGTTGCCCGCATGAACCGGTTGCACGGTATTTTCCAGACGATCGATCAAGTGCTTCAGGCACGCGAGTTCCCGGGCGGAGGTTCCATAGAACTCGACGCCGTATCCGGGTTGCTCGAGAATGTCGGTTGGCGACGGCCGAAGCTCGCGTCGCGTCCATACGACTCGTGCGCTGAGTTGGAGTTCCTCGGTGGCCGATAGGCCGATCGCGACGATTACGCGGCGGCCGGCGCCAAGGGGTTCCCAGGAGCGCAGGTAAGCGCCGCCCTGCGAGAGGTTGGCAGTCGTTTCCTCCGCACTCCGAAAGAAGCTTTTTCCTGTTGTCGGGTCGATTTCTGGATCAACGGTCGAGATTCGGACCGGGACCGCCATGGCCACTCGCTGAAATCGCTGCACGCCCGTATTCGCCTGTCGCCAATGTCCCATTCGACTCACCCCACCTTGCTGATCGCATCGGCGGTCGAGTTGGCGGGCTTGAGGGGCGAATAGTATGTGGCGAAAAACCCTCTGTGTGATAGTCCGCAGGGTCGTTCGGGCGGTCGTTCGAGCGTACGGATCCCTTGATCAGGGAAAGCGCATCAGGCTGCAACACCCGGCGTCTCACGCCGTTCGAGATGGGCCGGGGCGGCCCCGACTAGCGCGACTAGCGCGACTAGCGCGACTAGAGACCGAGACCGAGGTAGGGGAAGCGAATCGTTTCACTCGTCGATTCGGCCTCGCTATGCGCACTGTCGAAGAGCAAGCGCTCGGCCGTGCTCGGCGAATTCTGGGATTCTTTGGCGACCCGTTTCCTGACCGCTTTGCGGTGCTGGGTCAGCGCCTCGGCGCTTCGACTCAGATCGTTCGGGACGAAGTCGACGACCTCGGCCTGTTTGCCGCGGCGTTCGCAGAGTTCTTTGAGAAGGGCAGTCGTGAGACGCTTGCCTTCAATTTTTCCAGCCCGACCCAGTGTGCAGAGCAATGGACCGTCGGCATTGCCACGGTAGTCAAGCCAATCTTCGAGGCAGATCAGTTCATCATTCGTCAATTCGACGCGTCGGCCACGCGCGCCCTGGCTGCCCGCCTTCGAGACGATGCTGCAGGCGCCGGTCTTGTTGCTGAATCGAACGCTCTCGATCGCCAGGCTGGTGATCTCGGCGATCTTGAGGCCACAGTTGACGAGCGCGAAGAAGACCGCGTCACGGCTGCCCTCAGCGTTGCTGAAGGTCGCACAGGCGGCACTCAGCGCCCGAAGTTCGCCGTCGCCGAGGAGCCGGGCAGTGGCCGCGGACTTGGCCTTTTTTGGAGCGGACTTACTTTTGGCGGGAGCCGGTGTCAGTTCTTCGTCCGTTGCCACGAAGCCCAGGTCAGAACAGGCCGCGATCACCTTGGTCAGGGTCGTACGAATTTTCTGTACCTGCGAGGGGAGGTAGTTTTCGGGAACGACGCGATAGCTACGGGTCGTGTCGCGTCGGCATCGCAGCGCTTCGATTCGAGCCGGAGCCCCCTTTTCCTTCAGGATCGTCAACGCGGCTGCGCCGTGAAAGGGCCGGACCTGTTGCCAGGGGAACCCCAGGCTGTCGCAGTGTCCACCACTGATCACGGTGGCGAGTGTTTCGAGCGCTTCCTCCGCAAATCGGCGGCTCTCATCACTTCGACAGGTATTGAGGTAGTTTTCGGCGGCGGTTCGGCCTCGTGCGACCTCCAATGGGTGGAGCAGAAAGTCCATGTCATCTTGTGGAGAAAGCCTGGAAACCTCATCAACCGTGACTGGTGGAACAGAGGACAGGCTGTGGGCGGTCACCTCGGAGTCGTTTGCGGCGACCGGGGTGGCGGCAGCTGAAGAGGCCGCTGAAGTGGCACCCGGACCCGGGCTGTTGGCGAGTCCATTCGCAGACGTCTCGCCCGGCAGAGGATCAGAGGCGTTTCTGGAAGGCCGTCCGTTGGGTTCGTGGGAGATGAGAGGTGCGGCTTCCGCGGTCACGATGGTTCCTCCAGATGGACGGTTTGGTATCGCGGGATGGTTTATCGTCGAAAGTCGACGCCCGTGTCAACTTCGAGCGATCTCCATCAAATTTGAGAGCCAATTTATTTAATGAAAACAAGTACTTCGATTTTTCACGGAGAATTTCCCAAAGGGATGTTGATTGCACATTCACACCCGGTTGCCCTTCGGGATGGATCTCTGAACAATGGCTGAACGCAATCCTGACTCTGAATCAGCTTCGCATCGAGTGGCTGGAGAGCTCGAATTCTTTGCCGGCATGGCCTGGCCGGTGCCGCTTTCTTTTGCAGCCGCCATCTCGGGGATGCGCTTCGAACAGGGCGATGTGTTGTATCGGGAAGAGGAGGCCTACGACCCCCTCGATGGTCGGATTCCAGAGGGCGCGAAAGCGATTCAGGTCTTGCTGCCCCAGCGGAGCACGCGGGGAGCCAACGTGGATGCGGCTGCCGGTCGTCGTCTTTCGAATTGGCAAAGTGAAGTGACCATCGAGTTGGTGGATCTCGACCGCGGGCGATCGCAAACGCGGGTTCTCAGCCAGGGGAAATTGGCGATGGCGCTCTTTTCGGGCGACGACGATTGGCTCGATCCAAAGCGCGAGGAGCCGCCTCTGCCCCGTCCGGCGCGGGACCTTCAGCAGGCCTTGGCACAGGCGCTTTCCGCCTTGGATCGCCGGACTACGGCGAAGCAGGGCAGCCGATTTGTCTTCGTCGTCGATCTTGCCAGTGACGCGTCGCGGACCAAGGCGATCGCTGTCGAGGAGGCACTGCGCGCGACCGGTCCACTCGAGAGGCTGGACCTGTCCCCGGCGGACGCCGGGATCGAGGACGCCTCGACCTACCATCCCTCGCTGGTGATCCGCGCACTCGTACTTGTCGAGCGGACGAGCGACGAGATCCTGCCGATTCTGCGCGGTTGCCTTTACGGGGGTGCTGCCGCCGGGGAGCTGGGGGGCGAGACCGCACCCGATCGCTTCTCGATCGGGCGCCACGGAATTCTCGAAGCGCTCGGCGCGAGAGAACCGAAGGAAGCGATCTAGTGTCGCTGTGGTCGAAGTTCTCCGAAGCTTGTTAGGCCTCGCGCCAGGTCTTTCCCAGGAGAAGCCCCAAAGCCGTCCTCCGCGACTACTCGATCAGGATCGTCGCCTTCGTAATCGTGATCGGTTCCTTTGGCCGTGAATTCCTCGACCCCTGGTCCCGAGCGAGGCTTTCCAGCTTGAGGATCGTACTCAGGCTCTCTTCCGATTCCGCTTTGCCATAGATCGTATGTTTGTTGTTCAGGTGCGGGGTAGCGCGAAATGTGATGAAGAACTGGCTGCCATCGGTCCCCGGACCGGAGTTCGCCATGGACAGCATTCCAGGCGCATCGTGCACGACGGTTGGGTCGAATTCGCCGCCGAAGCGATAGCCGGGACCGCCGGTCCCGCGACCGAGCGGATCACCGCCCTGGGCCATGAAACCTCGGATCACGCGATGAAATTTGAGTGAGTCGTAGAACCCGAGCCGGGTGAGATAGAGGGTGCTGCTGACGTGCATGGGCGCCACCTTGGGAAGCAAGCGAAAGCGCATCTCTCCCTGGTTGGTGGTCAGCTTCCAGGTGTAGGTCTTGGCCGGATCGAATTTGAAGACCGGGGGCTTCTTGAGTCGTGTCCGCCAGCTCTTACGACTCTTGTCGACGGGGTGTTTGTTGATGAAAGCGTCAATCGCCGCAATCACCGGATCAACCGCGCTCTGCTTCCCCGCCTTGGCCGGCTGAGCGCTCTTGGCGGCGTCGGCCTTCGCATTGGACACGCTGCCGGCCAAAAAGAGGGCGACGAGCATGCCGATCATTCCGGCGCTAGCCAGACTCGTCACTCGCCGGATTCTGGGGGCAAGCGACACGATTCGAATCGCTGAATCATTCTGAGACATCGGGCAGGACTCCTTCGTGCGTGCGTGAATGGGCGCAAAGGGTAACGCTTACAGTTGGCTTGGGTAGGCAATCGCCGGCGCATTCCCGCTTGGCCGGTTCGGCCGATTCGACCAAGAATTCGGATTGCTCGTCAGATCGAGCACAATCCAAGTTTGCGCAGGTCCTTTGCGGCTTCGGCTGACCAGCCGCGATTGGCCTTCGGGCTGGCCGGACTGGGGTGGAGAATCCGCCCGATCTCGAGGTCATGATTTGCCAGGACCTTGCGTGCGCGCTGCTCGGCGAAGGCCCCGATACCGACAATCCATTCGGGTTCGAGGATCGAAACGACTCGTCGCAGGTGTTCGTCGCATGCTGCGTAGAGGGGATCGCGTTCGGCGGCCGTCAACTTGTCGGGTGTCCGATTGCGCCCAGATTCTTCCATGAACACGAGCGGACAGTAGTTGGCGATGAAGTGCTGACGAAAAAACGCGTCCGGGGTCTTCCAATGGTCTGCGATGGCGCCCCAGAGACGGGCTCCACTGACTTCGCTGCGTGTGCAGGAAAAACCGTCGACGCGCCGTTTGGGGTGTTCGTCGGCAGGGTGATCGATTCGCTCATCGATGCCCAACCAGTCCCGTACGCTGGCGATTTCGCCGAAGGGGACACCAGTCTGTGTCATTCCGTAGGGGCCGGGATTCATGCCCAGAAAGATCACTCGCTTCTGGTTGTTTCCGAAGCGGCGGAGATAGCGACGATATCCCCGGGCTGCATGGCGCAGGGGATTGTAGACGTGGGTCACGGGTTCCTTGAACGGAATTGGATCGAGACGCTCGCAGAGCGCGCGCGAGGCGGTGATCAGCCGGTCGGCATGTCCCAAGGTCGAGTTGCTCCCGTGTCGAATGTGTTGAATGTATTCGTGTGCCGAATGTGTTGGGAGTGTAGACTGGGGCGCGCCCGATCTCACGGCAGAATTCAGGCTTGAGGCGACGGCGGAGGAATTACAATGCTGAGTGCTGAGGGATGGATGGTGATCGGCGTAGGCGTCGTCGCGGGATTCGCCTTCCTCGCCCATTCGTGGCGCCAGTCGGCCGCGCGCGTGGCCGAACTCGAGAGTGAAGCGCTGCGCTTGACGGCAAAGTCCGAGAAATTGGCCGGCGATCTGTCCAAGGAGGCTCGCGCACGACGGCGACAGTCGGAGGAGCTGGCCAGCCTTCGAAAACGCGCCGACAAGGCGAAGCGGCGCAGGATGAAAGGCGCTGACCAGCCGCTCGGAACGTCCCAACGCATCCGCGATCATGAGGCTGAGGTCGAGCGCATCGGGCTGGAACGGGACCGAGCCAAGACTGAACAAGAGTCGCTGGCCAGATCGGTTGCCGATCTCGAGTTGCGGCTCGCCGATTCCGCCAGTGCGCTTGCGCGGGCGACGGCTCCGGATGTCGCTCCCCGGGTCGTTGCCGATGCCGCCAACAACGCCGCCAACAAC
>CAZMFM010000058.1:10096-31878 GCA_964565565.1 uncultured Spirochaetaceae bacterium
GCCGCCAACAACGCCGCCAACAACACAGCCAATACGGCGGAAGCTTCGACGGCGCTCGAGGATTCCCGTGGCGAGTTGGCTTCGGCGCTCGAACGCGAGAAAAAGCTACAGAGCGAATTGGAGATTGCGCGCCAGAGCGACCTTCGGGTGCGCAAGAGGATGAGCAACCAGGAGATGCTCTACGCTTCGTTGCGTGCGGAGCTCGATGTCAAGAAGGATCGACTTCGTACCCAGGAAGAGCAGCTTCAGCGCTTGCAGGCGTTGAAGGTCGCCGTGATCGATTGACCGCACCTGACTACGATTGAATACACCTGACTCGACTGCACAATCGCAATCACCCTTGTGATCGGACCTCGGACCAGGCCCAGTCGAGCCATGGCAAGAGCGCTTCGAGGTCATCGCGTTCGACCGTGGCGCCACCCCAGAGTCGCAAGCCCGGAGGCGCATCGCGATACGATCCAATGTCGAAGGCGATGCCTTCTCCGTCGAGGAGCTTGGCGGCAGCCTTGATTCTCGACGCGATTTCTTTGCTGTCGCGATCCTTCGCCCATTCGTCGATGATGCGCAGGCAGATCGAAGTTGACGAGCGTGTCGCCGGGTCTTCGGCCAGAAAATCGACCCAGGTCGAATCGCCGACCCAGGCTTCGACGGTTTCGAGATTGGCCTGGGAACGCGCCATCAGGCCAGCTAGTCCGCCAACAGATTCCGCCCACGTCAAGCCGTCGATGGCATCTTCCACGCAGAGCATGGAGGGTGTGTTGATCGTCGAGCCTTCGAAGATGCTTTGGTTGAGCTTGCCGGCTTTGGTGAGCCGAAAGATCTTCGGCATCGGCCAGGCGGGTGTATGGGATTCGAGTCGTTCGACGGCGCGGGGCGAGAGCGCGAGCATGCCGTGTGCGGCTTCTCCGCCAAGCGCTTTCTGCCAGGACCAGGTGACGGCGTCGAGCTTGTCCCAGTCCAGATCCATCGCAAAGGCGGCCGACGTCGCATCACAGATCGTGAGCCCCTGGCGGTCGCCGGCGATCCATTCCCCGTTCGGGACGCGAACGCCAGACGTCGTGCCGTTCCATGTGAAAACGACATCGTGACTGAAGTCGACGCTTTCGAGATCGGGCAATTGACCATAGTCGGCCTCGAGGATCCGGTGATCCTCGATCTGGAGCTGCTTGACGACATCTGTGACCCAGCCGGCTCCGAAGCTCTCCCAGACCAACATGTCTACGCCGCGCGTGCCCAGCAGCGACCACAGGACCATTTCCAGCGCACCCGTGTCGGAGGCCGGCACCAGCCCGAGCCGCCAGTCCTCGGGCATGCCCAGGACTGCTCGACTGCGCGTCGACACCTCCTGGATGCGAGCCTTGGCCGGTGCGGCGCGGTGCGAGCGTCCGACCAGGGCGCCTTCGAGGCTGCGTGTCTCCCAGCCGGGCCGCTTGGCACACGGGCCAGAGGAGAAGTGGGGGCGGGCGGGTCGTCGGGTGGGGCGGGTCGTCACGAGTGTCCTCTTTGCTGTCGTCCTGCGTTCGTTGTTCGCTGTCGGTTCGTCTCCGGCGGCGCAGTCTATCGGGACGAGGCCCGAAGAGCCACGCCGGCTGAAACGCCACGCTCGATCATTGTCCCCTTTGATCTGGTAGCGTCGCGCGCTCGATTCTTGCTTCGCGTCCTTGCGGCGCCGATCAAATTCCGAAGGGTTCGTCGCATGGCTGCGTCCAAATCTCCGTCACCGGATCGTTCGGCGGTCCACGACTACCTGATCTCGCTCCAGGATCGCATTGGCTCCGCGTTGGAATCCGCAGACGGCGAAGTGCGCTTCCGGCGTGAGGAGCTTCCCCGGCCGGGCGGGGGCAACTCTCGGCCCTGGGTGGCCGAGGACGGTCCGCTGCTCGAGAAGGCGGCGGTGAATTTTACGCATACGGAGGGTCGAGCACTGCCGACGGCGGCGACACAACGCCGGCCCGAGTTGGCGGGGCGGCACTATGAGGCGATCTCGGTCTCGCTGATCGTGCACCCGCGCAATCCCTACGTTCCGACCAGCCATGCAAATTTCCGCTTCTTTCTGGCACCCGGTACGGACGGGGCGGAGTCCGAGTGGTGGTTCGGCGGGGGCTTCGACTGCACTCCGTACTACGGATTCGAAGAAGACGCCGTTCACTGGCACCGGACAGCCCGCAGCGCATGCGAAGTGCATTCCTCGGACCTCTATCCGCGATTCAAGGAACAATGCGATCGCTATTTCTACTTGCCCCATCGCGACGAGCAACGGGGGATTGGCGGAATTTTCTTCGACGATTTCGATGAGGGCGGATTCGACGAAGCCTTCGCGCTGTGGCGAAGTACGGCGGATGCTTTCTTGCCTGCCTATCTGCCGATCGTCGAACGTCGGAGATCGATCGAATGGGGCGAACGAGAGCGGGAATTTCAGCTCTATCGTCGCGGACGTTATGTCGAGTTCAATCTCCTGCAGGATCGTGGCACGCGCTTCGGACTCGAGGCCGGTGCCCGTACGGAGTCGGTGCTCGCTTCCTTGCCACCAAAGGTTGCCTGGCGTTACGACTGGTCGCCGGAGGAGGGCACGCCTGAAGCCGCCCTCTATCGCGACTTTCTACAACCACGAGATTGGGCGGCAGAAACCCAATAATTCACGAGCGGGTCCGTTCTGATCGCAGCATTTCGTCTCAATTCCACTTCGTCGGAGATCTGGTAGAGTCCCGGCCGCTCTGAATCGGTCGGACCGCGAGGGGTAGGCCGAACGACACCTGCAAATTCTTCAAGGAGAGTAGACCCGGATGACATCTCTGGATGGGCCATATCACGACCTTCGCGTGGCCGAGGTCATCGAAGAGACGAGTGATTCCAAGTCCTTCGTATTCGACATCCCAGCCGAACTCGGGGAGCGCTTCAGCTACCGGTCGGGTCAATTCCTGACCTTTCGAGTCGAAGTGGCTGGGCACCGAATCGTTCGCTGCTATTCGCTCGCCAGCGCGCCCAACATCGACGCGCGGCCGAAGGTGACGATCAAGCGAGTCGCCGAGGGTCGCGCCTCGAATTGGATGAACGACGAAGTCGCCGTTGGCGCAACGCTCGAGGTGATGCCGCCAGCAGGTCATTTCTGCTTGCGCGAGTCCGACTCGCCGATCGTGCTATTTGGCGGCGGCTCGGGAATTACACCGATCATCTCGATCATCAAGACGGCGCTGAAGACGACCTCCCGTCCCGTCAAGCTGCTCTACGCGAACCGCAATGATCGGTCGATCATCTTCAAGGAAGAATTGACCGCGCTCTTTTCCGCGTACCCGGAACGCCTCGAACTGGTTCATCGCCTCGACGATGTCCATGGCTTCGTCGATGCGGCCCTCGTGGTACAGGAGATCGGGCCGCGGACGGACGCGGACTTCTATATCTGTGGACCCGGCCCCTTCATGGATGTCGTCGAGAGCGCATTGGCAGGTCTTCATGTCGAACCGTCGCAGATTTTCATCGAACGATTCGAATCGCCGGAATCGCCAGCCAACTCAGAGCCCGTCGATACCAGCGGCGGTGCCCGCGTCACGATCAAACTCGATGGAAGCGAGACAGATGTCGAAGTGGGTGATGGGGAAACGATTCTGGCCGCGGCTCGCCGAGCGGGCCTCGAGGCACCATTTGCCTGTGAGGAAGCCTATTGCGGGTGTTGCATGGCCCGCGTCGTCGAGGGCGACGTCGAGATGCTGATGAACGACGGTGGCATCGACCAGCGCCAGATCGACCAGGGCTGGGTGTTGACCTGTCAGGGGATCGTCAAGGGCCGTGCGCGCGTCGAGTACCCCGACTAACGCGCAAGCGCTACTTGGAAAGCGCGTTCGTGGCGAGAATCACGATTCCTGATGCAGGGAGAGGCCAACGAGTTCCGAGAGCGCGGCCAGTGCGGCGCCCGGTTCATCGACTTTGATGGTGGCCATCCCCATGGCCTGCGCAGGTTTCAGATTCCCGCCGATATCGTCGAGAAAGATCACTTCGTGCGGCGTGACTTCGAGTCTTTCGCAGGCGAGTCTATAGATATTCGGGTCGGGCTTTCGAAGACCTTCGACGCTCGACTCGATGAAGACGTCGAAGAGGTTGCGCAGGGCACGTGTTCCGTCACTTCGTTGTCCGTCTTCGGCATGGGCCCAATTGTTGGTCAAGGCACCGACCCGAAAGCCGGAATCGCGTAGTTTGGCGATCGCCGCAAGCATGGCCGGGCGTGGCGCCGCAGACTCAGACATTCGCTGCATCATGACACGCGCATCCATCGCCAAGCCAGCGGCGGCGCAATCCGCTTCGAAGGCCGTGTAGAAGACCTCCATCTCGATCTCGCCCCGTTCGAGCCGCGACCAGGCTCCGGTCGGGGCGGTATTGGCCGCGACGAGGTTGATCGCATTGTTCGCGAAACCGAGCTCTCGTTCATAGTCGCGGATCGCGTGTAGCGGCGATCCGAGTACGACCCCACCAAGATCGAAGAGCACAGCCCTTCGGGCGGTCGAATTGGCTGTCGTCGGCGTGGTCTGGCTTTGTGTCATGGAGGCAATCCTAGCAGCGGAAAATCGCTCGATGCGCCTCGCGCAGAGCGGTGGGCTCCCGGGCAAAGATGAGAATGGGTCGACCTTCGGCTTCGAAGCCGGGTGACGACAGCTCGAGGACGATCGTGTCGCAGCCGGCGGCCGTGGTCAGTCGGTCGAGGTCATCGCTTGCGCCGGCTTTGAGATGGGTGAGCAAGAAGCCGCGTCGCATTCCGGGTTCCAGCTCGAGGGACGCGCGGACTTGGGGAAGAGCGCGCCGAACCAGGCCGATCGCGACGCCGCCCATCGTCATTCGCCCGTTGAACTCGACGAGACTGCGCAGCGTTTCTCGGCCGGAGGCAGCATTCGCTTCGGGGTCGGTTCCCAGCTCCGGTTGGACGTAGGTAAAGGCATCGACGCCACAGGGGCCGGAAAAGCCAGCTGCGCGAGCGCGATTCGCAACCGCAGCCGCGTCAGCGCGAAGCGTCTCGTCGTCACGATGTCCGGAGAAGATCCGTCCGCGTGAATCGACTTCGCCGCAATGTCCGCGGTAGACGCCAGCCGACGTGACGAGCAATTCGAGGGACCCGAGAATCGTGGTGGCGGGTCTTTGTTGCCCGGGTGCGTCGGTGGGGGAAACGAAGAGCGAGACCGAGAGATCGGTCTTCCTCGATAGCCACGGCTCGAAGATGGCGCCGCCGCGCTCAGCCAGCCGCGGGAAGGCGCCGCGAATGGACCGGCTGTCGAGCTGATCGGTTCCGGAGACGCGCCCGCGTCCGCTGCTGCCGAAGCGAGGTTTGAGGGTAAACGCGCGCTGCATCCAATCGGGCCATGCAGCGAGTGCCGCCGTGAGGGATTGGATGAGGTCATCCGGCGCACGCAGGGATTCGGGTTCGATGATCTGAATCGCCGTCGCGAGTTCGCGCGAGCAGAGGCCGAGTTCGCGGGCGGCGCGGGTCGCAAAGGCCTTGTCATGAACCCGTGTGACGCAGCCGGGATCGGGCCCCGCCAGACCCGATGCGAAGTGCCTCCTCACAGATTTTTCGAGACTTCTTGTATTGAGCCAGGCTGTCGCCTCGATGGCGTTTCCGTTGCTGCCATCTGTATCGAGCCAATCGAAAACGGTTCGATCGGGAACCGAGCCGAGGGAGGTCGGCCAGAGCGTTTTGCAGGATTGTGATGGCCACGGTTGCTCGGCGACGGCGGCGGCCCCGGGTACGCAGAGCTCGTGATCACCGGAAAAGAGCAGGCTCCACAATCGGGCGGCTACTCGGACACGTGCTTCGGATCGAAAGGCCTGCCAATCGCTGCCTTCTTCGGCGCCCAGGTTGGGAAGGAGTTTGACCCCGCTCATGTCGCCTCAAGCATCGCGACGCTCGAGTTCCTGCGCAGGATTCGAAGGCGAGGGATTGCTCGAATCTGTCTGGGGGCGGGTGTCGGTCCGGTCGTCCGGGGTTGCGCCGCCGTTGTTGTTGTTGTTGTTGCTGTCGTCGTCGCAGTCGTCCGCTGCGGGTCCGGTGTCGGGCCCGTCGGCCGTGTCGCGGGCCCTGAGGCTTGGCTGCTGCTCCTGGGTCGATCGCGCGGCGCGGACGTGTTCGATGAGTTCTTCGCTGAGTCCGGCTCGACGACGGGCTTTGACCTCGAAGCGCCGCCCCTTTGCGCGCGCTGGTCCAAGGGGAAAAGGAACGGCCGCCAGGTAGTGGTCGAGGTCCCTTCGATCTTCGTCGCCAGCGTGCACAGCCTCGTTCGAGAGGCGCGTGATCCAGTGGGCGGCCAGCGCGACATGCGCGATTTCCTCATCGTGAACGATCTGGCAGACCCGGGCGCTTTCGTGATCGCCAGCTTCTGCGAAGCCGTCGCGGTAGGTGAGGGTGAAGTCGAGATTGGCTTGTTCGAGTGTGAGTCCCACCGCAGCAAGAAACGCGCTTGGGCCGGCGTCCGATTTTTCGATGGCCGGGATCTGGCGCCAGAAATAGTCCGAGTGATCATCGGTGTCGAAGCGCCCGCCGTGATCTCTTAGGCGCGCCAGATAGAGCCGACAGTGTCGCTGCTCATCCAGCAACGCGGAGAGCAGGCCGCGGCGCAATCCATCCGGCAGGGCAGGCCAACGCAGAAGCGCCCAGGCGAAGAGTTCGACGGCCATCAATTCATGGTGGGCGAAGCGTGTGAGGCAGCGGATTCGATGGTTCGGGTCGCGCAGTTGGCCGGGGCGGGGAAGTCGGTCGCTGCCTCCCGCCATGTGCAGCCCTTCCGCTCGGGCTGGGCGATCGATGCAGATCGAGGGTCCGCGAGCGGTGTCCGGAAGCAGCTGGCCTCGCGCATCCCTGGGCGCGGCGAGCTTAGACGAGAGGGTCCCGGTCTCGAGCACGGACATGCAGAATTCCCGAATTGTTCCAGGACGTTCGGGGCATTTCCGAGTATCGCTTTCGGGTTGGCTGGTCATTCGATCAAGCAGGGTAGGGCATTGTCGGTCGGGCCCGATGGGGTCTGTGGGAGGGTTGGTCCAGAAGTGGAACGTGTTTCATTTTTGAGTGAAACGTGTTTCAATATGGAGATGGTCGCAGAAATTGCAAACAGCATGCTCGAGGAGCGGGCGCGTCGAATCATCGAGTCGACGATCGAGTTGGCGGAGGAAGGCGGCTTCGAAGCCGTCCGGCTGCGCGATGTCGCCGCCCGGGCGGAGGTGGCGATGGGGACACTCTATCGGCGCTTTCATAGCAAGGAAGACCTGCTTGTTGCGGCGCTCGAACTCGAGACACGGACGCTGCGAGAACGGATTCGCCAGCGCCCGCCGAAGGGGGCCGATGCGATCGAGCGGGCCGTTCAATTCTTTGTGATCACGACGCGCGGTCTGTTGCGTCGACCGAATCTTTCGCGGGCCATGCTCAAGGCCGCGGCGGCCGGTGAGCCGGCGTTGGCAAGCAAGGTGAGCGTTTTCCATGACATGATGCTGCGCATGATCGTCGGTGCATTGCGTGGCTCGTTTGTCGCGGATGACGATGAGACGATGACGGATCAAGAACGACTGGTCGGGGATGTCTTGAATCAAATCTGGTTCGCGGTCATGGTCGAATGGTCCGGCGGCCTTCAGACCCAGACGAGCCTGAACGAACGGATGCGCGCCTCCGTCGGGCTGGTACTCGGCGATTCGAATCCACTGACCTGACGCCAACCGACTCGGCTCGAGCGAGCGAGTTGCCTCAATTCCGAACTCCTGAAGACGAAAGGGTCCAGCCATGAGAGAAGCAGTCATCGTCGATGCGGTCCGAACACCCATAGGGCGGGGAAAGATGATCAAAGGTGATCTGTCTGGCATCCATGCCGCCCATCTCCTGCGCAAGGTCCAGACGGCGGTTTGCGAACGAAATGGGCTGCCCCCCTCGGAGGTCGAACAGATCATCGGTGGTTGTGTGACGCAGGCAGGAGAACAGTCGAATAACATCATCCGGCACGCTTGGCTCTCCGAGGGAGACGACTTTACCTGCGGTGCGACGACCATCGATACGCAGTGCGGCTCTGGTCAGCAGGCGAATCATCTCATCAACGCGCTGGTCAAGGGCGATACGATCGATGTCGGGATTGCCTGCGGCGTCGAGGTCATGAGCCATGTCGGCCTTGGGGCCAATGCGATCAACGGTCCCGGCTACTTCCAGCCGCCGAACTGGCCCTGGGATACGGCTCCGGATCAATTCACGATGGCTGAACGAATCGCCAAGAACCGCGGCATTTCAAGAGCAGACGTCGATGCCTTTGCGCTCGAGTCCCAGCGTAAAGCCAAAGCGGCGCGTGACGAGGGTCGATTCAAGCGCGAGATCCTACCGATCGATTCGCCCGTACTCGGTGACGATGGGCAGCCGACCGGGGAGGCTCGGTTGGTCGAGCAGGATCAGGGGATCCGCGATTCGACTGCGGAGGGGTTGGCGGGGCTCAAGCCGATTCTCGAAGAGGGTATCCACACCGCCGGGAACTCCTCACAGATTTCCGATGGCGCGGCCGCCGTGCTCTACATGTCGAAGGAGAAGGCTCTGGCGCTCGGCCTGAAGCCGCGAGCGCGCGTGCTCTTCGACGTGCTGGTCGGCACCGATCCCTATTACCTGCTCGATGGGCCGATCGATGCGACGGATCGCATCGAGAAGAAGAGCGGCATGAGTATTCGCAATGATATCGATCTCTATGAAATCAACGAGGCCTTCGCCGCGGTCGTGCTTTCCTGGGCCGGCGTCAAGGATATCGATATGGCCAAGGTGAACGTGAACGGCGGCGCGATTGCCCTCGGTCATCCGGTCGGAGCGACGGGTTCTCGCTTGATCGTGACGGCCTTGCACGAGCTGGAGCGACAGGGCCTAGGTACCGCCTTCATCACGATGTGCTGTGGTGCGGCGGTCGGCACCGGAACGATTATCGAGCGAATTTGAAGTCGTTCTGTTAGGCGTGTGTGCGATGGTTCGCGCGAGAGATGCCAACGAGATTTTGATTGAATCGGGAAGATTGAAAAATGGATGAGCTGGACGGAAAAGTAGCGATCGTGACGGGTGCGGGACGGGGCCTTGGTCGGGCCGAGGCGATCGAACTCGCGAGCCATGGCGCGCGCGTCGTGGTCAGCGATCTGGGCGTGGCCGCGGACGGTGTCGGGCGCGACGAAACGGCGGGGCAGTCGGTCGTCGAAGAGATCAAGGCGATGGGCGGCGAAGCGATTGCTCATTTCGGCGACGTAGCGGACTGGAACGATTCGAAGGCCATGATCCAGATGGCCGTCGACAGTTTCGGCGACATGAATATCCTGGTCTGCAACGCAGGTTTTTGTCGAGATCGGATGATCTTCTCGATGAGCGAAGAAGAATTCGATTCCGTCCTTCGGGTTCATCTCAAAGGGCATTTCTGCGGAATTCGACATGCCAGCGAGTATTGGCGCAACAAGGGTAAGGCCGAAGGGCAGGTCTATGGGCGCTTGATCGGCACCTCGTCGGAGGCCGCGCTCTACGCTTCGCCAGGTCAGCCGAACTATGCGTCCGCCAAGGCGGGAATCATTGCGCTCACGAATTCGGCAGCGCAAGGCTTGGCGAAATACGGCGTTACCGGCAATACCTTGATGCCGCGCGCACGCACGGCCATGACGATGACGGGGATTACGGCGGCCGCTTTCGCCGAGCCGGAGGAGGGCTTCGACCAATTTTCGACGGATCACGTGACCCCCCTGGTCAGCTATCTGGCGTCGCCGGGGGCTGAGAATATTTCGGGAAACGTCTTCGTTGTCTGGGGCAAGGAGATTGCGGTGCTGGGGCATCCCAAGCGCGACGCCGAGCTACGCGCCGAGGATGCCTGGAATTTCGAGTCGGTGGCTGCGGAAGTCGGCGGATATTTCGAGGGGAAACGGCCCATCGTAGACAGCTTCATCGTCCCTGGAGCCGGCGCCAAGTAGCCGGCGGCTCGAGGTGTCGCGTGCGGAAGCCAGAGGCGACCATTCGGTGAATTTGTTAGATTCGCGTGACTTCCCGGCGAGCCGGTGAAGCGCCGTGACAGAGCAAGGTGCCGCGATTCGATGGGCGCCGTACTCGAAGACGGTTGAACCGAAAACGAAAACGAAAACGACGCCAGTCAGAACGACTAGAGCAGGAGAGAGACTCATGAAGGTGGTTGTGGATTATGACCTCTGTGAAGCGAACGCGCTGTGCATGGAAGCCTGTCCAAAGGTATTTCGTGTAGAAGACGACGATACGCTCACTGTTCTGATGGATGAGATTCCGGAAGATTTGCGTTCGAAGGTGCAGGAAGCCGAGCGACTCTGTCCGCGTCAGGCCATTCGCACCGAGGGCTGATCGAAGCTCAGTGTTCAGCCAGAAGCCCAGTGCACGGCGAGGGCAAAGCGCTTGAGAGCGCGACGGATGGACGGACGGACGTCCGAGGGCGGCCGAGCAAACCACGAGGGTGTGTGACCGAGAGGGTCGCGCACCCTTGTTGCGTTTCGCGACGCACGCGGAGAAGATCAGCTCCGATTCGCATTTCGGCTCGGGCGCCCGTGTGGGCTCCCTGCGTAGCGCTGCTAGGTGGCGATCCGTCTAATTTCGACGCGGTTTGCGTAGAACGCGACGTGCTCGTGGATCGCGAGCATCTGGTCGAAGGGCGTCTCGTAACTCCAAGCGACTTCGCTCGCCGGTGCGGCCCCATGGTCGTTTTCACCGTCATAGGCGAAATAGCTCGCATCCCCCTTGAACGGACAATGGGTCGACAGTTTGCAGCGTCGAAGCTGGTCCATGGCGACATCTTCGCGTGGGATATAGACGACGTCCGGGTATTGGCCCTCGCGGAGGTTCAATCCACGGCGGGTTTCGGCGAGGACTTTTCCGTTGAGCGTCACGCGAAGGGGGACTCGCTGCTCGTCGATTTCGATTCGATGCTCTGGGAATTTCTCATAGGCTTGTGAAAAGGCCATGTCTCACCTCCTGGATTCGTGCGGTCGAACGTGCGTGATTCCGATGTCCGATCGCTCGACGTTCGGTCGTTCGCGATCGACCGAAAGATATCAGGCAATGCGACTGGCGTAGAGCACGATTGCCGCACACTCGACGATTGAAACACGTTCTATTTTCTGCTTGAATCTCCGAAATGGCGATGGATGGGTGTATCGGAGTCGAACGACGATTCCCGGTCGGCCCGTCGTCCACGCCAGGCGGTGGAGGCTTGACGCATGGGTCCGGCAGATGAAGCGGCGCTGACCGCATCTCATTCCCTGGAATACACGTACAAGCGATCACTGGGGCCGATCTTGTCACAATTCTTCACGGCGCTTCGGGATCGTAGAATGTTAGGCGTTCGACGTTCCGACGGAACCGTCATGGTGCCGCCCAAGGAATATGATCCGGACACCGGGCAGGGGCTCGACGAGATGGTCGAGGTCGCTTCAGAGGGCGTCGTGCGAAGTTGGTCGTGGGTCGATCAGCCCCGACGCCAACAGCCGCTCGACCATCCCTTCGCCTACGCACTCGTGCTGCTCGACGGTGCGGATACCGCTTTCATTCATGTTGTGGACGAGGTCACAGAGGCGAGCATGAAGACCGGTATGAGGATTCGTGCGCGTTGGGCGGACGAAACGGTGGGCTCGATGATTGATTTCGTTTTTGTTCCAGCCTGATCTAGGCAGTGAACTAGGGTGGTGATTCGATCGCGCCGGAGCGTTTCGGCGGATGAGGGGAAATCGTTTGGGTGATGACAAGGTGGACGGGGACCAGGCGGCGGAGGTGACGCTTCTGCGGACGCCGGTCTCCCTGGACTACGACTACAGCGCCGGGCAATCCGCTTCGCGATTCTTGCGCGGAATCAAAGAGGGGAGACTGCTCGGACAGCGCTGTCCCGTGGACGGTCGCGTTTACTTCCCGAGCCGTGGATCGTGTCCGCAACATGCGGTGACCTTTGGCGAAGAGACGGTCGAGCTCTCGGACAAAGGAACCATCGTGACTTTTTCGATCGTCCGGGTTCCCTCCGCGAATATTCCACTCGAGCTTCCCTATATCACGGTGAACGTGTTGCTCGATGGAGCGGACACGATCCTGATGCATGTGCTCGACGCAGAACTCGACCAGGTTCATATGGGAATGCGTGTGCAGGCGGCTTGGAAGCCGCGTGAAGAGTGGACGACGTCGACCGCGAATATTCTCTACTTCCAACCGATCGACGAGCCTGATGCCGACTACGAGCTCTACAAGGAGCACATCTGATGCGAGACGTCGCAGTCGTCGGTTTTACGCAGAGCCCGAGCGTGCGCCGAGAGAAAAATCGAAACGAAGTCGAAATCTTGGTTCCCGTGCTTCAGGCGTTGCGCGAAGAGACCGGCGTGGCGGGCGCTGAATGCGATTTTATTTGTTCAGGGTCGAGCGACTATCTGGCTGGACAATCCTTCGCTTTTGTTTCCGGCCTCGATGCCGTGGGTGCCTGGCCGCCGGTCAGCGAGAGTCACGTCGAGATGGACGGTGCCTGGGCGCTCTATGAGGCGTGGGTGAAGATACAGATGGGCCAGGCCGAGACCGCGCTCGTCTACGGTTTTGGAAAGCCCTCGATGGGCGATTTGCCACTCACGATGGCTTTGCAGCTCGATCCGTATTGTGTGATGCCGCTCTGGCCGGATGCGATCTCGATCGCCGGATTGCAGGCGCGACACGGTCTCGAATCCGGCCTTTTCAGCGAGCGAGAAATGGCGGAAGTCGCCGTTCGTGACCGAATGCACGCGAAGAGCAATCCGAACGCGCAGGTCAAGGGAGATTTTACGGTCGACGGAATCCTGGCCGAACCCTATCTGGTCAATCCGCTTCGTCGATCCGATTGCGCACCGATTTCGGATGGCGCGTCGGCCATCCTGCTCGCGGCCGGCGATCGGGCACGCGAACTCTGCGAGCGACCGGCGTGGATCCGGGGCATCGAGCATGTCTGTGAGCCCATGGATCTCGGCGTGCGGGATCTGGGAAGCTCGCGATCGACGCAAATGGCCGCGCAAAAGGCGGGTGTCTTCTCCGACAAGATCGACGTGGCCGAATTATCGGCGCCCTTCACGCATCAATCCATTCTGGTCGAGCGCGCCCTCGGGCTCACGTCCAAAACGACGATCAATCCCTCAGGCGGCGCGCTCGCCGGCAATCCGTTGATGGCGGTGGGGCTGTCGCGAATCGGAGAATCCGCGGCGCAGGTCATTTCTGGGACCGCCGACCGGGCGGTGGCTCATGCGACCTCGGGTCCCTGTCTACAACAAAATCTCGTATGTCTTCTGGAGGGCGAATAGTCATGGCCGAATGGGCCGCGGTAGTCGGTATTGGCCAGACGAAATATGAAGCGAAGCGACTCGACCTTTCGATGCCGGGGCTGGTTCGTGACGCGGCCGAGAAGGCGCTGGCCGACGCCGAGTGCACCTGGGCGGATATCGATGCGGTCATTCTGGGCAAGGCCCCCGACCTCTTCGAGGGCGTCATGATGCCCGAGCTGTTCCTGAATGACGCTTTAGGCGGAGCCTACAAGCCGATGCTTCGCGTTCATACCGCGGGCAGTGTGGGGGGCTCGACGGCCGTCGTGGCCGCGAGCATGGTGCAGGCGGGGATCCATGATCGAGTGCTTTGCGTGGCCTATGAAAAGCAGAGTGAATCGAATGCCATCTGGGCGCTTTCGATCTCGGTTCCCTTTTCCCTGGCGACCGTGGCCGGGGCTGGCGGATATTTTGCGCCGCTCGTGCGTGGCTATATGCGACGTTCCGGTGCGCCCGACGACACAGGGATTCGGGTCGCGGTGAAGGACCGACAAAACGCGCTGCGCAACCCGCTCGCTCATCTTCGCCTCGAAGATATCTCGTTCGATATGGTCGCGAACTCGCCAATGCTCTGGGATCCGATCCGCTACCTGGAGACCTGCCCGAGTTCAGATGGTGCCTGCGCGCTGGTCATGGAAAAGGACTCGCTCGCCAGCAAACGATCGAACAAGGTCGCCTGGATCCATGCCACCGAGATGCGCAGCGAACCGACGATGTTCTCCGGCCGTGATCAAGTCATGCCCCAGGCGACGCTCGACAATGCGAAGAACCTCTACAAGAAAGCCGGCATCACGAAGCCCCGCGAAGAGATCGATTGTGCGGAGATCTACGTGCCCTTTTCGTGGTTCGAACCGATGTGGATGGAAGGCATGTTGATCACCGAACGAAATCAGGGTTGGAAGATGACCTACGAAGGCGCGACTGCGCTGGACGGGGACTTTCCGGTCAACATGTCGGGCGGTGTGCTTTCTTCGAATCCGATCGGTGCCTCGGGATTGATCCGCTTTGCGGAAGCCGCGCGACAAGTGCGTGGGCTGGCCGAAGACCACCAGGTCGACGGTGCGCGGAAAGCGCTCGGCCATGCCTACGGTGGCGGTTCGCAGTATTTTTCGACCTGGATCGTCGGTTCGGAAAAGACCTGACGCAGCCTCGTGGCGCGAGTCGCTCCTCGCTCGAATGCTTCCTCGGGCGCAGCGAAATACCCACATTCACGAAGAATGTTCCGGCCATGGGCGCGAACCAGCCCGCAAATTACAAGCATCTCTCAAGCCAGATCGTTGATTTCCCGATGGAAAGGCAATGCAGCACGGTGAATAGAAATTAGAGGGGATTGCTTTGCGCGCGAGAATACGACCGACCCGGAGACTGGCGTTGATACTGGGTGTGGTGGCCGCTGCCATTATGGCCATGGGCTGCGGGGGCGACCAAGATCAGCTCGTTCTCTTCGTCGACGCGGAATTCGTCCCGATGTTTTCGGATACGTCCCAACCACTCCACGAAGCCAACCTCGGCGTCGCCCAGAGCTTTACGGTCCTCGAAGACGGGAAACTCGAGGAGTTCGGGCTTGTCGTGACGCAAGGGGAGTCGGTCGATAGCGGGACGATTAGAATTACGATTCGGCCCTTGAATGGAATGGCTGAGCCGGATCCTGATCCAGGCACCTCGATCATCATACCCATCGATGTCGACACCTCGACGCTGCCACCCACACTCGTGGATCAGATCACGATATTCAGCCTACAAGGCGAGCCGGGTCGCGACGTCTTGATGGGTGAGGCCTATGCGATCGTCGTCGACTTCGTGAGTCGCGCGACGGCGACGGATGTAAATCCGATCGCGCGGGTGCTCGGCGAGATGGGGGATCAATATCCGGACGGGAGCGGGGCGACCGGCGAGTCCGGCGTGGCCTTCACGAACAACACGGACGACTATATCTTCCGGACGTTCGTGCTTCGCTAGTCCGCGAGTCGCCTAGGCGTACGAAGCCTCAAACAAGGCGTACGAAGCCCTAGACAAGGCGGAAAAATCGGTGGATGGTGGAGCCGGCGGGAATCGAACCCGCGACCTCTTGAATGCCATTCAAGCACTCTCCCAACTGAGCTACGGCCCCACGGAGCGCGGATCCTACCGGCGCAGACGGGGCCTGTCAAAGCCATCAGGCCAACGAGAAATGATCGGTGGCGGAGCAGATCAGGCACCGCAATCGCGGTAGCGTGGTATGCTGCCGCGCTCGCCGGAGTGGTGGAACTGGTATACGCAGGGGACTCAAAATCCCCCGGTCGCAAGGCCGTGCGGGTTCAAATCCCGCCTCCGGCACCATCTGCCTTTCGATTGCGCGTCCGGCTCGATATGTCCTGGCCATGGGCCAATCCCGCGAGTCGTCGAGCGACTGGGCATCGGGCGCGGAGGTTCCATGCAATCAAACAGGGAATCGAGCAGCGCACCGCTTCGCCCGGATCAATTCGACCGCTATCGACGCCATCTCACACTGCCTGAATTCGGCCTCGAGGGTCAGCGGAAACTGCTCTCGAGTTCGGTTCTCCTGATCGGGGTCGGGGGCCTCGGCTGCCCGGTGGCGCAATATCTGACCGCGGCCGGCGTTGGCCGAATCGGTCTGCTTGATGACGATGTCGTCTCGGCTTCGAATCTACAGCGGCAGATTCTCTATTCCAGTGCGGATATCGGAAAACCCAAGGTCGAGGTTGCGCGAGCACGACTTGCGGGTCTGAACCCCGATGTGCAGATCGACGCGCTGCAGGTTCGATTGGACTCGACGAATGCGCTCGCTCTCTTTGCCGAATACGACGTGATCGTCGACGGCACGGACAATTTCCCGACGCGCTATCTCACCAATGATGCTTGCGTCTTGTTGGGCAAACCGAATGTTCATGGTTCGATCTTTCGTTTCGAAGGGCAGGCGAGTGTCTTCGATGCTTCGAAGGGGCCGTGTTACCGGTGTCTTTATCCCGAGCCACCACCGCCTGGGGCGGTTCCGTCCTGTGCCGAAGGGGGTGTACTCGGCATCCTGCCCGGAACGATCGGATTGGTTCAGGCGACGGAAACGTTGAAGATCTTGACCGGCCTGGGGGAGCCGCTCTACGGGCGGCTCTTGCACTACGACGCGCTCGAGATGGCCTGGCGGGAATTCAAGATGAAGAAGGATCCGGGCTGCCCGATCTGTGGGGACGATCCCGATATTCGCGAATTGATCGACTACGAGGGATTTTGTGGCATGCCGGCTCGTGAGGGCGCCATCTCGGGCGAATTCGAGGGTGAGATCCGGGAGTGTTCGGCCGCGCGGTTGGCGGAGCGACGCCAGGCCGGAGAGTCGCTCTTGTTGCTCGATGTGCGTGAAGAGGACGAAGTCGAGACGGCGCGAATCGAGGGCTCCCAGTGGATTCCGCTCGGGGAACTCGAAGCACGCCATGTTGAACTCGACTTCGCCCGGGACCGGTCGATCATCGTCCATTGCCATCACGGCGTTCGCAGCGCGAAGGCGGTTCGCCTCTTGCTCGAACACGGCTTTACGGCGGTCGAGAATCTGGACGGTGGAATCGAGGCCTGGTCGGTGACCGTCGATCCATCCGTGCCTCGATACAAGGCGGGCGGGTGACAGCGAGCGCGGGTTGTGATTCGCTGTTCTCGAATCCTGACGTCGAAATCTCGGGAAAGAACGCCGATGTAGGGAAGCGCGCCGCCCGATAGATTCCAGATGCGCGACGCCGCACACGCACCGGACGCAAAGCCGATTATGGAGAGTGCCCTTGGCCACGATGAAATTGCCCGACCCGCTTTCGCGCCGTCATTTGCTTGACGGGACACTCGAAGTCTCGAAGGCACTCGAATTGGCGAATCGCTATCTCGAAGAGGGGCGGGAGGTCGAGGCGACTGATTTCCTGGCCGTTGCCCACGCGGCGTCGAGTGAAGAGGCGCGGGTTGCGCTCGTCGCCCTGCGTGATGAGGCGCTCGAGCAGGGTGATGTCTTCTTGATGCGAGCTAGCTCCGGTGCGCTCGGCGAGGAATGCTCGCAGGCTACCTGGCAAACCCTGGCCGATGCCGCGACGCGTGCCGGGCGTTTGAAAGATGCCGAAACCGCGCAGCGGTTGGCGACGGTCGGCGGTTAGTCTGGCCTCTGCGTTGCGACGACCTGGATTGGGAAGCGCCAACCGTGCAGCGTGAAATCCGCATCGAGAACGCTCGCTCGAACAATTTGCGCGGCGTGCATTGCGCCATTCCCCTCGGTGCACTGACCGTGATCACGGGGCCCTCCGGATCGGGCAAGTCGACGCTGGCCTTCGACACGCTCTACGCGGAAGGGCAGCGACGTTATGTCAGCTCGCTCTCGGCCTACGCACGACAATTTCTCGAGCGACTGGCGCGGCCCGAGGTCGATCACATTTCGAACCTACCGCCCGCGATCGCCATTGAACAGCGAAACGCGGTGACGGGATCGCGGGCGACGGTCGGTAGTGCGAGCGAGGTCGTGGACCAATTGCGGCATCTCTTTGCGCAGGTCGGCGAAACGATTTGCCCCGATTGTGAAAAGGTCGTCGACGCCGGGGGGATCATGGCTACCGCGGATCGCATTGCCGCGGACCACGCCGGCAAGGCCATCTCGATGGTGGCCCCGATTCGCTCCGGCGAGGGTCGGGCCGGGCAGGTGCGCGACGAACTCGTGCGCGACGGTCACACGCGACTGCTCGATGTGGAGGGGAGCGTTCTCGATCTGCTCGAGTCGACGCCCCGGACGAAGCCGTCGAAGGCGAAGCCATGGTGGTTGCTGATCGATCGAATGGCCTTGGCGAGTTCCGTGCGCGATCGCGAGGCGCAACGGAGTCGGCTGATCGAAGCGGTCTCCCTGGCCTTTGCGCGGGGAAGCGGGGAAGTGCTCGTTTGTCGCAAGGGCATCGCCGCTGCGGTGGCACCCGTCTACCGCGAGGGCCGGGTTTGTGACGGCTGCGGACGACGATTTCCGGAGCCGAGTCCCGGTCTCTTTTCCTACAATAATCCGATCGGTGCCTGTGCGACCTGCGAGGGATTTGGCCGAATCCCTGAGATTGATTGGGATCGCGTGGTTCCGGATCCGTCGCGCAGTCTCAATGACGATGCAATCGCACCGTTTTCGACGAAGACCTCTCGCCGGCTGAAGCATCGCTTGCTCGAGGCCTGCGAAATCGTCGGACTCGACCCGGATCAGCCATTCATCGACTTTGATGCGTCCGAGCGGGAATTCGTTTTCGAGGGCGACGGCGAGAACTGGAACGGTGTCCGCGCGTACTTCGATTGGCTGGCGGGGCGCCGGTACAAAATTCAGGCGCGCGTGCTGATTGCGCGGCACCGTCGCTACGACCCGTGCCCCGACTGTGAGGGCGCGCGTCTTTCGGCGGAGTCCCGGGCCGTCTTGATCGAAGGGATTTCGATTGCGGACGTAGGACGCAAGACCCTGGCGGAAGCGCTCGACTGGGCTGACGATTTGATCGAGCGATCGGTGGGTGGCCATGCGCCGACCCGCCTGTTGCAACTCTTGCAGACGAGGCTGAGAACCATTCATGCGGTCGGCCTCGGCTACCTCACCCTGGATCGGACGGTCCGGACACTCTCTGGCGGTGAGGCCCAGCGGATTCAGCTCGCGACCGCCCTCGGCGGAAGCTTGTGCGGGTCGCTCTATGTGTTGGATGAACCCTCGATTGGCCTGCACGCCGCCGATCTGGACCGCCTGCTCCATGTGTTGCAGGCGATTCGGGATCAGGGCAACACGGTCGTCGTGGTCGAGCATGCACGGCAATTGATCGAAGCCGCGGACTACGTGATCGATCTCGGCCCGGAGGCCGGACGCCGCGGAGGCGAGATCGTTGCCGCGGGCACCGTTTCCGAAATTCGTGAGGTACCGGGATCCAAAACCGGCGCCGCATTGCGAGGTGAGCTCCGCCGTCGCGAAGGGCCATGCCGCGATCTGTCTGGCGAACCGAGGATCCGCATCGTCGGCGCCGACGTGAACAACTTGAAGAACCTGAGCGTCGAGATTCCCCTGCATGGACTCGTGGCGATCACCGGCGTCTCGGGCGCCGGCAAGTCGACGCTGATTCGTGATGTGCTCGTACCGGCGCTCGACTCGCAGCCGGCCCTCGATTCATCTGCGAAGAACTGGCGAGAGATCGAAGGGAAGGAATGGGTCGACGGCGTCGTCGTCGTCGACCAATCCCCCGCGACCCGGAGTGTGCGTTCGAATCCAGCGACCATCACGAAGGCCTTCGACGCGATTCGCCAACAATTCGCATCGACCCGGGAAGCGAAGGCGAGGGGTTGGTCGCCGGGCAAGTTTTCGTTCAATGTCGCTGGCGGGCGCTGCGACGAATGCGAAGGGGCGGGCGTCGTCGTGATCGACATGCAATTTCTCGACGACCTGCGCGTGCCCTGCGACGCGTGTGGGGGACGGCGGTATCGGCGAGAGGTGTTGGACATCCGAATCGATGGACGCTCCATTACGGATGTCCTCGACCTTGGACTCGAGGAGGCTTGCGAATTTTTTGCGAACGAGCCGAAGATCGTTTCCCGACTCGAACCCCTGGTACGCGTTGGACTCGGCTATCTGAGGCTCGGGCAACCGCTGTCGACGCTTTCGGGCGGAGAACATCAAAGGCTTCGCCTGGGGCAGGCGCTGGTCGCCGGTGCGGATCGAACCCTTTATATCTTCGATGAGCCCACGACGGGTCTTCACGCGACCGACACGCAACGTCTGTTGGAATGCTTCGATCAGGTGATTGAGAATGGGGCGAGTATTCTGGTCGTCGAGCACGATCTCGAGGTCATTGCCCGAGCGGATTGGGTGATCGATCTGGGCCCCGGCGGGGGGCCGCACGGGGGACAAATTGTCGCAGAGGGGCCTCCCGAGGCTGTGGCACGCGTTCGAGAATCCCTGACCGGCAACTTCCTGGCTGATTTCTACTAGCCGAGATTTCCCCTTATCTAGAGAATGAGGGATTCCGATGTAGGGATCGTGAGTGCAAGCAATTCCAAGTCATCCAGAGAACCCTTGAGTTCGGATCAGTCCGACGGGTTGGGCTCCGACGCCGTCAGCAATCTCGAGGTCGCTCACTACAGCCAGTGCCTTGAAGAGATCGGTGCGGCATTGTCGCGCGACGGTGCGCTCGGATTGATCTTGATCGATGGCACACCGCTCGAACGAATAGAGCGAAGCTACGGCATCGCGGCGCATTCACGAGCGATGGAAACGCTTCGCGCCCTGATTGCCGAATCCTGCAGTCAGGATCTCAAAGCGTGTGATGTGATTGTCGGAGGCTCCTCGAGTCCCGATGAAATCGTGATCTTTTTCTTTCGACCCCGGTCGGACGATCGCTTCTACCGCGAGAAATTGCCGGAGCTCGCCCGGCGGCTCGGTGAGCGTATTGTCAGCGACGGTCAGAAGGTCGTCTATCCCTACGAACACGATGCACCCTTTCTACCGATCGGGCACGCCACGGTCTTCCACAATCCTGGGCTGGGAACGAATCGGCAAGTCCTCGAGGGTTTCGAACACGGGCGTCGTGATGCCGCGCTGAATCATGCGATCACGAAACGCGAACGCCATAAGATGTTTCAGGATCTCGTGCTCGCGGAGGACGTAGCCATTCTCTACGAGCCGATCGTGAATCTCACGACGAAAGAAATTCTCGGCCATGAGGCTTTGGTCCGTGGTCCGTGGAAATCTGAATTGCATTCGCCCGGTCGGCTCTTTGAATTGGCCGAAGAGACCGGACTCGTCTTCGAACTCGATTGTCTCTGTCGCCGGACTGCCTTGCGCGGCGCGCAGGGCCTTGAGGCCGGGCGCAAGCTCTTCCTGAATTGTCTCCCGACCGCGATTCACGACCCCGCCTTTCGCGGAGAAGTACTGCGCAAGACGCTTCAGGACCTTTGTCTGCGCCCCGAGGACCTGGTCTTCGAAATTTCGGAGCGAGAATCGATCGACAATTTCGCGATTTTTCGCGAAGCCCGGGATCACTACAAAGAACTCGGCTTCCAGATCGCCCTCGACGACACGGGCGTCGCCTATGGCAGCCTCGAGGCCATCATGGAACTCGCCCCGGACTTCATCAAGGTCGACCTGTCCTTGATCCGCGGAATCGATACCGACCCGCCGCGCCAGGAATTGCTTCGTGCCCTGCACGCGGTGGCCGGAAAACTCGGTGGTCAGATCATTGCGGAAGGCATCGAGACCAGCGAGGAACTCGCCACCCTGCAAGGCCTCGGGATTCCCTATGGCCAGGGTTATCTCTTCGGTCGCGCGGCCCCGCTTCGCCGATCCCGATAGGACTATTCCTCAGTCACTTCGATCATCGAACCGAACCGGCACGTCGCCATGGCCTGTCATCGGTCGCCGTGCACAACGGCGAATGGCTTTGCGTGTTGAAGCCGGATGGTCGGATGACGCGATTGGCGGCGAGGGACGGGAATCGAACCCGCCTGGATCGCGGCGACGCAATCCACAC
>CAZMFM010000059.1:0-9516 GCA_964565565.1 uncultured Spirochaetaceae bacterium
AACGCCCAGCGATACGAGGATCTGAGTCTCTTCGCGAGCATCCTGGAATTGGTTCGCACGAACTATGTCGAGGATGTCGACGAGCATGCGCTGATGATGAGCGCCATGCGGGGCATCCTCGAGGATCTCGATCCGCACTCCTCCTTCATGATTCCCGATGCCTTTGATGATATGCAGGCGGAAACCAAAGGCGAGTTCCAGGGGTTGGGCATCGAAATTTCGAAGGAGTCTGGCGAGTTCATCGAAGTCGTTTCGCCGATCGACAACACGCCGGCGGCGCGAGCGGGCATCAGGGCGCGAGACCGGGTTACGGCGATCTGCCCGACCGAAGCGCCACCGGAGTGGACGAGTCCTTGTCGCAGCACCCTCGATCTGACCCTCTTTGAAGCCGTTGCCCTGATGCGTGGGGTGAAGGGCACGTCGATCGCGATCTACATCCTGCGTGACGATATGGTCGAGCCCCGTCGTTTCGAGATCAAACGTGACACGGTCAAATTGGAATCGGTGCGCGCGGAGTTGGTCGAGCCGGGAATCGGTCATCTGCGTATCAATTCCTTTCAAGAGCGGACGGGCAAGGACGTCCACGCTCGCCTGGCCGATCTCGAAGTCGAGAACGAGGCACCGCTTCGCGGTCTGGTCCTCGACTTGCGTGACAATCCGGGCGGACTACTCAATCAAGCGGTCGAGGTCGCAGACCAATGGCTACGCGAAGGGGTGGTCGTCTATACCCAGGGCCGCGATGAAAGCGAACGGACCAACTACGAGGCGTCAGATGCCGTTCTCGCAGACGATTACCCGCTCGTCGTTCTGGTGAACGCCGGCAGCGCGAGTGCCTCGGAGATCGTGGCGGGTGCCTTGCAGGACCACCATCGTGCGATCGTTCTCGGGGTACCGACCTTTGGCAAGGGATCCGTCCAGACCCTCTACCCCCTCGATGGCGGAGCGGGCCTGCGACTAACGACCGCCCTCTACTACACGCCGTCGGGTCGATCGATTCAGGAGGTCGGAATCACGCCCGACCTCGAGGTCAATCAGGCGGATGAGGATGCGCTCGGCTTCCCGAGGCGAAGACGTGTTCGTGAACGCGATCTGGCCGGTCATTTCACGCAGGAAGACGCCTCGGGCCACTCGGACTCGAATCGTCCGCCCATGCGCATTCCGAATCCTCCGTCGGAATCCGGCGCCGACAAGAAGTCCGATCCTTCGCAATCCGACTCCGATCCGACGCTTGCTTCCGCGACCGAAGTCGAGGTCCGAGACATTCAGCTCCTGCGGGCGGTCGAGGTCTTGAAGAGCTGGAATTATTTCGAGGAAATGCGCCAGCTTCGAGAGGGTTCGAGCCCTGAAGCCGCGGACCCACAGACCGTCGCCGCCGCCGCCGCAAGCGACGACGATTGACGAGCCGTCCCGCTACGGTCGGCGCGCAGACCGCCGAGGAACCTGATCGCCTGACGCTCGGTGTGAGTCAGCTTCTGGCCGGGCTCTCGGGGTTGATCGAGGACCGCGTCGGGCGAGTCTGGGTCGTGGGCGAGATCAGCAATCTGCACAGCGCTCGCTCCGGTCATTGTTATTTCACCCTCAAGGACGAGGGCGGTCAGATCCGGGCTGCCCTCTTTCGCGGCAACGCCAGTCGCGTTCGTTTCGAGTTGGAAGAGGGACTCGAGGTCGTCGCGGAGGCCGATGTGTCCATCTACGCGGCGCGTGGCGATTTGCAGCTGATCGTTCGCGGCCTCGAGCCGCGCGGGACCGGGGCGCTGCAACTGGCCTTTGAACAACTTCGGCGGCGACTCGCGGCGGCCGGTCTTTTCGACGAGGACCGCAAGCTTCCCATTCCGAGCCATCCCCGTCGGATCGGGATCGTGACCTCTCCGACCAGCGCGGCGGTGCGCGATGTATTGAAGGTGGCCGAGCGCCGTTTCCCCGGAATTCCTTTGCTGATCTCGCCGGCCCTGGTTCAAGGCGAGGAGGCCCCGGCACAGATTGCATCGGCCATCGCTCGCGTGGCGGATGCGCGAGAGATCGACGTCATTCTCGTGGTACGCGGTGGAGGGTCGATCGAAGATCTCTGGGCCTTCAATACAGAAATCGTGGCGAAGGCCATCGCGGCGTCGCCGATTCCGATCATTTCGGGCGTGGGGCATGAGACCGATACGACCATCGCGGATCTCGTGGCCGACCTGCGTGCGCCGACCCCTTCGGCGGCCGCGATGTTGGCCTTACCCGATGCCGCCGAAATGAGCAGCGTGGTATCCCGCGATACCCGCCGCCTGGTTGCTGCGATGCGCCGTCGGATCGATGCGCATCATCATCGCCTCGCGCGTCTCCGACAGGTTTTGAGGGCACGCAGTCCCCAGGCGCGGATCGCGATGGCGCGAACCCGCGAGGCGAGGGCGCGAGCAGCCGCGAACGCAGCGATTCGCCGACGGCTCGACGGGGGCCGGCGTCGTCTCGGAGAATGGGCGGCTCGCCTCGATGCGTTGAGCCCCCTGGCCGTTCTGGGGCGCGGGTATTCGATCGTGCGTCGCGAGGACGATGGCGCGATCGTGCGCGCGGCGAGTGATGTCGCGGTCGGGGATCGCCTCGATCTGCAACTCGCGGAGGGTCGGCTGGCCGCAGAAGTCACCGATCGACAACCCGACGAGGGCTCAGCCTGATTGTTCCGGATCGTTTGCGAAACCCCTCCGGACCGGCGAGTAGGCTCGCTTCTGCCGAAAAACCCATTCTTTTTCGCATAGTTCGACGAGTGCTGCAGATTGACTCAGGAACGGACCATCGATAGAGTCGAAACAAATGGGCAATTCCAAGCGCAGCACAGAGGGCGACGGTCAAGGCCCTGACAAGAAGGTCAGGAAGGCCAGACCAGACGGGCGAGGCCAGACCGAGAAGTCCGGACGAGGGCGCAAGGCGGCCGCCTCCGCGGCGAAGGCTGCGACCGACCCGACCCATGAAGCGGCTCCGGCACCTTCCTTCGAATCGGCCCTCGAGCGGCTCGAAGGGTCCGTGGCGCGACTCGAAGAGGGCGAAATGCCACTCGAGGAAGCGCTCGAGCTTTTCGAGTCCGGTGTGAAGCTCTCGCGCCAGTGTCAGTCGACACTGGAAGAAGCCGAGCGGCGCATCGAAATTCTCGTCGCAGACCGTGGCGGGGCGACCGGTGAAGAACACGTCATGGCTTTCGAATCCGAAGAGGATGCGGACGACGAATCCGCGTTCGAGGCTTAGGCGGTGGACGTTCACGCCTATATGGCCGAGCGAATCCCGTTGATCGACGCCGGGATCGAAGCGCGTTTTGGTGAGCCCGCGGATGGGCCTTCCTCAGCGCCTCGAGCGCCTCTTCCAACACCTCTGTCAGTGCCTTCTTCATTGCGCGGAGCGATGCGCCATTTGTTGTTTCCGGGCGGAAAGCGACTGCGGCCGATCTTCGCTTTGGCGGCTGCGGAAGCGGTGGGCGGAAGCGAAGCACAGGCGATGCCGATCGCGGTCGCGGTCGAGTTGGTCCATACCTACTCGCTGATCCACGATGACCTGCCCTGCATGGATGACGACGCGATCCGTCGAGGAAGCCCGACCGTCCATATCGCCTATGACGAAGCCACGGCGGTGCTGGCCGGTGATGCGCTGTTGACCGAGGCCTTCGCAGTCCTGGCGGCCGAGGGTGTTGCGAAGAGCGATCCCGAGGCCGTGATCTTTGCCATTCGAACGCTTGCGGAGGCCGCGGGCGCCGCGGGTCTGGTTGGCGGGCAGGTGGATGACCTGGTTTTTTCGGCGGATTCGGCGCAGCCCAAGGCGGGTGGTTCTTTCGACCAGGCCAGGCCGGGAACCGATCACGCTCGGCTCGCCTCCATACACGCTCGGAAGACGGCGGCGCTTTTTGCGGCGGCGATCGTAGGCGGTGCGGCCCTGGCGGGGGCCAACGAGTCGGAACGCGAGATTTTGGCCGCCTTCGCCATGGATGTCGGGATCGCCTTTCAGATTGCCGATGATCTCTTGGACGCGGACAGCGACGAGGCGGCGAGTATCCTCCGGCTTCAAGGCCTCGACGATGCGCAGCAGGGTGCCGAGGGCTTGTTGGATCGCGCGTTGCAACGAATCGAAGGTCTTTGCGAGCGGGCGGAGCCCCTTCGCGAATTGGCGCGCTTCGCGGTGCGGAGAAGCCAGTGAGCAAGACGACGAAGAAAGAGACGGGGCCAAGGTTGCCGAAACAGTCGCATGGCCAGGAGTCCCCCGAACGGCTGCTCTACGCAATTGAACGCCCCTCCGATCTTCGCAAATTACCGCGGGACCGGGTCGAACAGGTCGCGGGCGAAATTCGTCAGGAGATTCTCGAGCGCGTTTCCCAGACCGGCGGACACCTTGCGTCGAGTCTTGGCGCCGTCGAATTGATCACGGCGATCCACTACGTATTCAATACGCCTAACGATCGACTCGTCCTCGACGTGGGTCATCAGGGCTACCCGCATAAGATGCTGACCGGGCGGCGCGAGGATTTCGACACCATCGGCCAGCGTGGCGGCATGTCCAAATTCCTTCGACGAGCGGAATCCGACTTCGACCATTTCGGTGCCGGACACGCGGGAACTTCGATTTCGGCCGCTCTGGGCATGGCCCGCGCCAAATTCCATCAGGGTAAAGACGGTGTCGTCATCGCCTTGATCGGTGACGGATCGATGACGGCGGGGATGGCCTTCGAAGCCTTGAACCACGCTGGGCATCTCGCCGAAAAAAATCTGATCGTGATCCTGAACGACAATGAAATGTCGATCGATCCCAACGTAGGCGCACTGTCCTCCTATCTTTCGCGAAAACTCTCGGCGCCGATGACGCGTCGAATGAAGGGCTGGGCCAAGGAATTTCTCTCCGGGATGCCCGGTGACATGCTCCATTGGGCGCGCAAGGCCGAAGAGTCGGTCAAGGTCTTCTTCTCGCCCGGCCTGCTTTTTGAGGCCCTCGGCTTTCGTTATGTCGGCCCGATTCAGGGCCACCGTATGGACGTCGTGCTCGAGACCCTCGACAACGTGAAGGAAATGGTGGCCAACGGATCGGGGCCGGTCCTGATTCATGCATTGACGGAGAAGGGCCATGGTTATGGCCCCGCGGAGGCCGATCCGCTCAAATATCATGGCGTCGGTCAATTCGACGTTCCCTCTGGTAAATTTGCACCCAAGAAGAAGGCGCCGCCCTCTTATACGAGCGTGTTTTCGGACGCGCTCATTCGGCTCGCAGGAGAAGACGATCGGATCGTCGCCATCACCGCCGCGATGGCCTCCGGAACCGGGCTCGATCGTTTCCAGGATGCCTTCCCCGACCGCTTCTACGATGTCGGCATCGCCGAGCAGCACGCGGTCACCTTCGCGGCCGGCCTGGCGACCGAGGGAATGAAGCCGGTGGCCGCGATCTACTCGACCTTTTTGCAGCGCGCCTTCGATCAAGTCGTTCATGATGTTTGTTTGCAGAATCTCGATGTGACCTTTGCGCTTGATCGTGCGGGGCTGGTCGGTGCGGATGGGTCGACGCATCAGGGTCTCTTTGACTTCTCCTATTTCCGAATGCTGCCCAACGCGATTGTGATGGCGCCCAAGGACGAGAACGAGCTGCAACATCTCCTTTCGACCGCGATTGAGTATCCGGGTCCCGCCGCAATTCGCTTCCCGCGTGGCGCCGGCCTGGGCATCGCCCTCGATCCGGACATCAAGAAGATTCCGGTGGGCGAGGGCGAGCTGCTTCGTGACGGGGAGGACGCCGCGATTCTCGCGATCGGGGCCACCACGCATCCGGCGATGGAAGCGGCTAGCGAGCTGGCCGCGGACGGCGTGTCCTGCGCCGTCTTGAACGCACGCTTCGTGAAGCCACTCGATCGCGAGCGCATTGTCTCCCTGGCCAAACGCTGTCGTGTCTTGTTGACGGTCGAGGAACACAGCGTCGTCGGTGGTTTCGGGGGGGCGGTCGTCGAGTTGCTTGCTGCGGAGGGCATTCACACGCCGGTGCGCCTGCTCGGCGTGCCGGATCAGTTGATCGACCATGGCGAATCGGTCGCCAGCGTCGGACTCGCGCCGAGCGATATCAAGCAAGCGGTCAGCGATCTGCTTTCGACCGCTTCGACCTCTGGCACTCCCGGCAAAGGGGTCGACGGCTCCTCGCTTTGAAGGGCGAGCGCCTCGACGAGCGCGTCGTGCGTGAAGGATTTGCGCCGAGCCGAACCGCCGCGCAGGCTTTGATCATCGCCGGACGTGTGCTGGTCGACGATGAACGCGTCGACAAATCGGGAACACGAATTTCCGCCGATCGCCAGATCCGCTTGAAGGGCGGTCCACGTCCCTTCGTTTCGCGCGGCGGCGAAAAGCTGGCGGCCGCGCTGACGGATCTCGAACTCGATCCAGCCGGACTCGTTTGTCTGGACGTGGGGGCCTCGACCGGGGGCTTTACGGATTGTCTGCTCCAGAAAGGCGCCATCCGTATCGTGGCCATCGACGTGGGTCATGGTCAGATCCATTCGAGTCTGCGCCTCGATGCGCGCGTGGATGTACGCGAGCGGGTCAATGCGCGTCATCTCCGTCCCGAGGACTTTGACGAGCAATTCGGGCTCATGGTCGTCGATGTCTCGTTCATTTCGCTCAAGCTCGTTCTGCCGGCGCTTCATGCCTGCACCCGGTCTGCGGAGTGGTTGCTGCTCGTTAAGCCTCAGTTTGAAGTCGGGCGCGAACAGGTCGGGAAGGGCGGCGTGGTCCGGGACGATGGCTTGCGCAAGGCGGCAGCCGATCGCGTGGCGGAGGCGGCAGTGGCCCTCGGGCGCCGCGAGTTGGGGCGTGCCGAGAGCCAGGTGCCGGGCCCGAAGGGCAATCGGGAGATCTTCTTGCGAATTTCTCCGCCGGACGTCGAAGAGTAGAAAGGAAGAGGAGCTGCTAAGCTGCCAAAGCGACTGCGATCGTTCGTCCGCCCGGGCGGCGAGACCGGTTGCCGCAAACCGAAGCAAGCTCTGGGGAGTTGAAGGAGAGTCTCGATGATCGAAGTCACCAATGAAGCCGCCGGACATATCCGAGCGCTGCTTGAAGAGGACGGTAAGACTTCCAGCCATGGGCTTCGTATGAAGGTGATCGGCGGCGGCTGCTCGGGACTCCAATATCAGCTCTCCTTTGACGATGTCGTCCGGGAGATCGATACCGAAATCGAAATCGAGGGTGTACGCGTCATCGTCGACGAAAAGAGCGCGCTCTATCTCGTCGGTTCTCGTCTCGATTTCGTTGATACGCTCCAGGAGTCGGGCTTCAAGATCGAGAACCCCAACGCGTCGAATACCTGTGGCTGCGGGCAGTCCTTCGCGGCCTGAACGGCCCATCTACCTCGATCACCACGCCACGACTCCCCTCGACGAGCGCGTCTTCGAGTCGATGCGCCCCTATTTCGAAGCCGAATTCGGCAATGCCGCGAGCAATACCCATCTCTACGGCTGGCGAGCGGAAGCGGCCGTCGAAGACGCACGAGAACGTCTTTGCGAGATGATCGGCGCGCAGGATCCGCGCGAAATCGTATTCACCAGCGGTGCGACGGAGAGCAACAACCTCGCGATTCTCGGACTCGCCGAAGCCCAGCCGCGAAGGCGTCATCTGATCACGATCCAGACGGAGCATCCCTCGGTTCTCGATCCGTGTCGTGCCCTCGAAAAACGCGGCTTCGAACTCACCGAGCTGCCCGTCGACGCGGCCGGTCTCGTCTCGCCGGAGGCGGTCGCAGCAGCGATTCGCGAAGAGACTTTTCTGGTTTCAGTGATGGCTGCGAACAACGAGATCGGCGTCCTGCAGCCGATTCGCGAGATCGCCTCGCTCTGTCGCGATCGTCAAGTGACCTTCCACAGCGATTGCGCCCAGGCCGCCGGCAAGATCGCACTCGACGTCGATGCATCCGGCCTCGACCTCGTGAGTGTCTCGGCGCACAAACTCTACGGCCCAAAAGGCATTGGCCTGCTACGCGTTCGTAGATCGGGCAAGCCACGCCTAATACTCGAGCCTCGCCAATACGGTGGCGGGCATGAGGGCGGCTTGCGCTCGGGAACCCTTGCTGTCCCATTGATCGTCGGCTTCGCGCGCGCCCTCGAATGTTGCCTCGAGGATCGGGAGCCGGAAGCCATTCGTCTGGCCGCGTTGCGTGATCGGCTGAGGAAGGAACTCGAGGCGGCGCTTCCCGGTCGAGTACTGGTCAACGGCGATGAGCGCCGGCGCCTGCCTGGCAACTTGAATCTCTCCTTCGAAGGGATCGACGGGGAGCGTCTTTTGGCGGACCTGACCGGCATCGCGGTGTCCTCTGGATCAGCCTGCGCCTCGGCCCAGCCCGGCCCGAGTCATGTCCTGCTCGCGCTCGGTCGCTCACCGGCCGAGGCCAAAGCCTCGCTGCGCTTTGGCCTGGGGCGCGCCAATACACCGGAGGATGTCAGCGAAGTCGTTCGTCGCGTGACGACAGCCATTCACGCGCAGCAGGCTTGAGGCCGCACGGACGAAAACGCCCAGAAACGTCGGGTTCCGGTCGCGATCAGCAATTCTAGGTTGCAGGGCGAAGTCGATCGTTGTGGCTATAGTCTGCCGCCTTCGCCCCGTGCGATCCCCGGCAGCACAAGCTCGATCGATGCCAGCCCTCGACCGAAGAAAGTGTCGGGCTGAGAGCGGTCAAGGCGAATTCCGTCGCACTCCGAGCGGCAAAACCCAACGAGACCAACAAGAGAAGGAATTCGAGAAGTGAGTGAAACCAAGTCGAGCAACCTTACATGGCACGAAGGACAAGTCAGTCGAGACGATCGTCAGAAGATGCTCGCGCAACGCGGCTGTACGATCTGGCTCACCGGTCTTTCCGGTTCTGGCAAATCGACGATCGCCGTCGCAGCGGAAAAGGCGCTCAGTGAAATGGGTCGCCTCACCTACATCCTCGATGGCGACAATGTTCGCATGGGATTGAACTCCAATCTCGGTTTCTCTCCCGACGATCGAACCGAGAACATCCGACGTATCGGAGAGGTCTCGAAGCTCTTTACCGATGCGGGCGTGATCGTTTTCAGCTCCTTTATTTCCCCCTACCGCGCCGACCGCGACGCCGTTCGTGAGATCATGGGCGAGGGCGACTTCATCGAAGCCTGGGTCCAGGCGACCGTCGAGACCTGCGAAGGCCGCGACGTGAAAGGTCTCTACAAGAAGGCGCGTGCTGGAGAGATCCCGGAGTTCACGGGAATTTCCGCACCCTACGAAGAGCCCAACAATGCTGAATTGCTGCTCGACACGAACAAGCAGTCGGTCGAGGAGAGCGTTGAGCAATTGGTCGCCTACCTGAAATCCAACGCTTATCTCGGCTAGTCCTGCGACCGGGGGGAGGGCGGGGCGCATTTCCGATCTTCCCTCGCTCTTCGCGAGACTCCCGCGGTGCGAAAGCTACGGAATCGTCGATCTCTCCTTCTTCCTCGTCTCACCCGACGAACCCGTTGCCGTGGTCGGACCTGCGTCGAGCCGCGTTGTATCGGCGTTGTATCGGCGTTGTGTCGGC
>CAZMFM010000059.1:9616-31531 GCA_964565565.1 uncultured Spirochaetaceae bacterium
TCGGCGTTGTGTCGGCTTCAATCTGACGGGTTGGGTGGACGATGGAGGGGGGACGGGTGATTCTACTGACGGAGTGGCTCGTTAATGGGGGTTGAGTGGGCGTTTTGGATTCTAGATTGGGTTTGATGCGAGAGGGCTCTGGCTCTCGCGCTGGGCTCGCACTCGGCCTCCTTATCGTGGTCGCCTTCTCGAATGGCTGCGCATCGTTGGGTGCTTTGGATTTCACTGGTTCGGGCGATCGGCGACTCCGGGAGATTCCACTCCGGATCGAACGGAGCGAACAGCCTGCCGACTACGATGTGCTGGTTGCGGAGTTCGCCCTGATCGAGGGTGATCTCGAACTCGCACGAGATGCCTTCGAGCGCGCGGCCGAGAAGGACCTCGGTTCGGCGTCCATCCATGAGCGGTTGTCCCGCCTTGCCTGGCAGCTCGACGATATTGCTGGTGCAGTCCGCGAAGCCGAGACGGCGTTGGCCCTCGATCCGGGTTCGCGCAACGTGCGGCTCTTCCTGGGGCGGCTCTATCGGTTGCGGCGCGACTTCGACGGATTGAATCGCGTTCTGCGCGATGAATCGGGCGTGCCGCTGAATCCGGATTCGACCTACGTCCTCTATCAGGTCGCCTTTGAACGGGGCGACCTCGACCAGGCGGAAGAACTCGCACGACAACTCGCGCTGGACGAACCCGATCAACTCCGGGGAGTACTCGCCCTCGCTGCGATCTTCGAGCAGCGCGGCGATTTCGATTCGGCCCAGGCGATCGTGCGTGAAGGGCTCGAGGCTTTCCCGAATCATTTTCTTCTCTACATGCGGCTTGCCGAAATCGAGCGCGTACGAGGCGATCGCAGCGGCGAAATCGCGATCTACCGTGAGGTGCTCGAAGGTCATCCCGGGCACTACGGGATTCTTCAGCGGCTCGGTCAGGCCCAGATCGACGGCAATGACATGAACGGCGCGATCGCGACGTTCAGCGAGATCGTCGAGCGCTATCCGGACGACGTGATTTCGTTGCGGCGCCTGGCCTCATTGGAATTTTCAGCCGGGCGCTACGAATCCGCGGCCGCCCGCCTCGAATCGGTCTTGTCGCAGGATGGTGATCAACCCGAATTGGCCTTTGCATTGGGTCAGATTCGCAAGGCGAGCGGCGACGATGCGGGCGCGATCGAATCCTTCAGCAAGATTGGGCGACAGGATCCCAACTATTTCGATGCTCGCATTCAGATCGCCGCCATCTTCGAGTCGCAAGAGCGGTGGGACGAAGCCGTTGCGGAGATTGAAGGATTGCGCGCGCTTCGTCCCGATCGCCAATTGGATTTCCACGCGGCCGCATTGCGCATTGCGAGTGGTGATTTCGAGGGCGGAATCGCTTTGCTCGAGAGCCTGCTCGATGGCTCCGACGGCGACACCGAAGTCTACTACCAACTCGGTGTGCAACACGGTGTGCACGGAGACGTCGACCAGGCGATCGCCAATATGCGGCGTGTTATCGAAATCGAGCCGAATAACGCGAACGCCCTCAACTACATGGGATATTCCTGGGCGGAGCGAGGGGAGAACCTCGACCAGGCCGAGGAGTTGATTCGCCGGGCGCTCGAGATCTCGCCTAACGATGGCTACATCACGGATAGTCTCGGCTGGGTCTATTACAAAATGGCGGAAAATCTCTTTGCGGAATCTCGCAAGGAGGAGGCGATGCGGCTGCTCGATCGCGCCCATCGTCAGCTGATCGTGGCGGCGGAGTTGACCGGTGGCGACTCGGTTGTTTCGGAACACATTGGTGATGTCCTGCTCTTGCGTGGCGATAAGCGCGGCGCCCTCGAGCGATTCGATGAGGCGGTGGATCTTGAGCTGCGCGAGTCCGAGCAACCCCTGCTCCTCGAAAAGCGCGATCGGCTTCGCGTCGATCTCGGACTGCCTGTCGAGGGTGGCGAGGCGCCGTGATTCCACGCGCGATGTTCGTTCCTCTGCTCGGGCTCCTGCTGTCGTTATTCGTCTCGGGCTGCCGCACACCGGGAAGCGCAGCGCTCGACACGCACCTGCAGGGAATCAGGCTCCCCCATGACGACGCCCGCGCCGAGCGCGTCCTGCGTCAGTATTTTCAACTGGCCGATTCGCGTACGGCCTTGCGCGCCCGCGCCCGCGTGGCGCTCGAAGGCCCCGATTTCCGATTGAATCGACCACAGCGCGTCCTGGTCGAGCGGCCGTCGAGGCTGCGTTTTGAGATCATCGGTCTCTTCGATCAAATTGCCGCCATGCTCGCGGTCGATGGCGACCGGTTCGGCTTCTACGACGCCGCAGCCGGCCGTGTGACCCGCGGCCGAGTCACGCCCTCCCTGCTCTGGGATCTGGCCAAGATCGACCTTGAAGTGCCGGAGCTCGTCGAATTGCTGCTCGGTGCCCCGCGACCGACGGCGGGGCTCGCGCGCGTTTCAGCGTGGCTCGAGCCCAGCGGCCGAATGGCCCTCGTCTTCGCCTGGCCGAAGGACGAGGCTGCTCGAACCTGTCGAGAATCCGTCGACGGGGAATTCTTTGAGGTTGATTGTTTCGCGACGGATGAGGCGTTCGAAGAGGGCGGTGAAGTCTTCTATTTCGATCCCGCCGGACGACTCGTGGAGATTCGCAGCCTCGCGTCACGTGGGCGACTCCGATATCGGGCGACCTTCGAGGCCTACCAATCCCTTCCGGGCAAGGATTCCAGTCTCGAATTTCCGAAACGAACGACGATTCATTCGCCGGGAGACGGTACGGAGTCGATCGCTCGTTTCGTTTGGAAGCGAGTCATGTTGGAAGAGGAATTGTCCGATCGAATGTTCCAGATCCGGATGGGATCCAAATCGCCGGGCGGTTGACCGGGAGCGTGGCGATCGTTGATGGTCGTCGATCCTCTTCGGTCGGCGCCGGTCGGTTCTTGCGCCAGTCGGCTGTCATGGGAACTCGTCGAACCGCGATCCTGGGCAGCGTGCGAATCGGGGGAAATGAATTGCAGGGGCGGACGAAGATGATCTCGAACGCGAAGGGGGTTTCGAAGCCGGCCTGCATTGGTGGTTCGATTGCCGGGTCGAGCTTCATTCCGTCGAAGTGCATTCGATTTCGTCTGGCTTGTGTCCCGGTGATTGTGATTGCTTTCGGGATCCTTCTGTTCCTGTCCACCGCTTGTTCGAATGATCCTTACCCGCCAGAGACGGAAGGCGAAAAGGTTCTTTACAGCTCCTTCGTCGACGCGCCCCGCACTCTCGATCCCGCGACCGCCTACAACACCCGGGCGCACGCCATCACGGGCGCCGTCTATGACACGCTGCTGAAATATCATTTCCTGAAGCGCCCCCTTGAACTAATGCCGGGGCTGGCGCGGGCGCTACCCGAGCGAACGGAGCTAGAAGACGGGCGGGTTCGCTACCGGTTCGAATTGAGAGAGGATCTGCTCTACGCGAACGATGCGTGTTTCGAATTGGCGGGCCTAGGTCTGCGTACTCGGGAAGTCGTTGCCCAGGACGTCGCCTTCCAGCTCGCGCGCATCGCCGACCCCGATGTCGGAAGCCCCGTGATCGAGCCCTTCTCGGTGATCCTCGGATTCAAAGAGTTCAGTCAGCGACTGACCGCTCGCCGGGAAGCCGATCCGACGTTCCTGGAGAGGCCGATCCAAGAACAATATGCGGCGGTCGGAGGCATCGCGGGAATCGAGACGCCGTCGCCGATGGTTCTCGAGGTCACGCTTCGTCGCGCCTATCCACAGATCAAATATTGGTTCGCAATGGAGTTCGCGACGCCGGTCCCCTGGGAGGCCGTCGTCTTCTACGACGGGGAGGAAGGGCGACCTCGATTCGGTGACCATCCGGTCGGAACGGGACCCTATGTTCTTGCGGAATACGACAAACAGGCACGTTATGTGCTTGAGCGTTCGCCGAATTGGTATGGGGTCCGACATCCCGAATGGCAGGCGCCCTCCGGCGTCTTTCCGAGTGAGGGCGATGACGAGGATCGGCGGATGGGTCGTCTCGACTACGCTGGACGAAGCCTTCCGTTCATCGATCGTGTCGAAGTTCGCCGGGAAAAGGAAAGTATTCCGCGTTTCAATAAATTTCTTCAGGGCTACTACGACGCATCCGGGATCATCAAGGAGAGTTTCGACACGGTCGTCCAGGAAGACGCTTTGTCGCCGGAGATGGCGAAGCTCGGGATCTCCTTGGGGAAGTCGGTCGCGCTCGATGTCTTCTATATCGGGTTCAACCTCGATGATGAGGTCGTTGGCCGAAGCGGTGGTGAGCGAAGCCGGAAGCTGCGGCAGGCGATGAGCCTCGTGATCGACGTCGAAGAATTCTCTCGCATCTTCATGAATGGCCGAGGCGTCCCGGCGCAGTCACCGATTCCCCCCGGTATCTACGGCTATCGGGATGACTACAAGAATCCCTATGCCCGGGTCGATCTGGAGCGTGCCAAGGCGTTGATGCGAGAAGCCGGTTATCCGAACGGCATCGATCCGACGACTGGTGAGGCGTTGCGGCTGACCTTCGATTCCTACGATACCTCGACGGCGGGAATGACTCGGGTCCGCTTCTATACGTCGGCCTGGAAGCGACTCGGAATCGATGTTCGAATCGATGCCACCAACTACAATCAGTTTCAGGAAAAGCAACGCAACGGCGCCTATCAAGTCTTTCAATCGGGCTGGGTGGCCGATTATCCAGATCCTGAGAATTTCTTGTTCTTGCTCTGGTCGGAAATGGGAAAGTCCAGATTCGGCGGTCCCAATGCGACGAATTTCTCGAACGCGGCCTTCGATGAACTCTTCGTCGCGATGAAGGCGCGTGAGAATGGCCCACAACGGATGGCGGAGATTCGTGAGATGACGGCGATTCTCGAACACGAGCGGCCCTGGATCGAACTCTTCCACCAGGAAGACTATTCGCTCTATCACGGATGGGTGCGAAACGTAAAGCCGATGGGCATCTCGACGCCGACCTATCAGTATCGAGATATCGATCCCGACCTGCGCGCGAAGCAGCGACGCAAGTGGAATGAACCGATCGTCTGGCCGGCCTGGGCCTTGCTCTTCGCCACAGTCCTGATTGTCGTTCCAGGCATTCGAACTTATCTCAGGGAGCGCCAATAAAATGGGAGCCTACGTAATCAGGCGGCTTGCCTATGGGATCGGTGTCGTCATCGGCGTCCTCTTCCTGCTCTTCATTCTCTTCTTCACGGTGACAGAGCCCGACGATATCGCTCGTCGAGCGCTAGGCGACAAGGTCTCACCCGAAGTCATCGAGCAATGGAAGGTCAATCACGGGTACGATCGACCGCTATGGCCCTGGCAGGATTGGGATGAGAACCTGCTCTTCGATCACTACCGCAGGATGCTGACCTTCGACTTCGGATTGAGCGATGCCGATGACTCGCCGATCATCGACCGGATTCGCGCAGGCATGGGCCCGAGCCTGTCGCTGACCGTGCCGCTTTTGGTGATCGGAATGTTGATCGGAATTCCGCTTTCCCTGCTGGTCGCCTTCTTTCGTGAGACCTATATCGATCGCGTCGGCGTTTTTCTCTGTGTCCTGGCGATGAGTGTATCGATCATCCTCTACATCGTGGGCGCGCAATACCTGATCGGGAAGCTGCTTCGCTGGTACCCGATCTCGGGATTCGATTCCGACCTGATGATGCTGCCGCGCTTCCTGGCCTTGCCGATCATCGTCGGATTACTGAGCGGGATCGGTGGCGACGTTCGTTTCTACCGAACGGTCTTCTTGGAAGAGAGCAGTCGGGATTTCGTGCGCACCGCCCGAGCCAAGGGAGCAAGCGAGCCGCGGATCATGACGCATCACGTTCTGCGCAACGCCTTGATTCCGATCCTCACTCGCGTTGTGCTGGCGATTCCCTTCCTCTTTACCGGTGCCTTGTTGCTCGAGGCCTTCTTCGGGATTCCGGGATTGGGTTCGATGACTTTCGATGCGATTCAGGCCAACGATTTCTCAACGCTCCGCACGATGGTCTTCATCGGGTCACTCGCCTTTGTGCTCGGACAAATCGCGACGGACCTCTCCTACGGGCTGGTCGATCCGCGGGTGCGCTTCGAATGATGGCGATCGAGTCGTATCTCATCTCGAATGCGGTGACCCTGCTCTTGATCGTGGGCTGCGTGCTCGTGGCACGGGCCGTGGGCCGGGAACGACTCTGGCGGGAAGCGGCCGGGCAACTCTGGAATCGCCGCCGACTCGCGATCATCGTCGTCGGTCTCTATGTGATGATCGGTCTGCTGGATTCCCTCGCCTGGAAGGGCGGCATTCCCGAGGGCTCGATCGATGTCCTGCCCAATGCGCCGCTCACGCTCCTCGATCGCGCCTTTCTCGGGACGCGGGAAGCTAGCTATTCGGCACCCTTTGCTTCGGTCGAATTCTATGGCGGCGATGCGCTTCGTCGCCCTGGATCCCATCCCTTCGGCACCGACATACTCGGACGAGACGTACTCTATCTCTCGATGAAGGGCGCACGTGTGGCGCTGTTGATCGGCGGACTGACCAGTTTGATCGCGATTCCCCTGGCTTTGATCTTTGGTGTTGGCGCCGGGTATTTTGGGGGGCGATTCGACGACTTCGTCTTCTTCTTCATCTCGACGCTGGCCTCGATGCCCGGAATCCTTCTCTTGATCGCGCTGATCATGGCGATGGGGCGCGGGACGCTCTCGGTCTGTATTGCGTTGGGTGTGACGAGTTGGGTCGGTTTCTGTCGGCTCACGCGAGCCGAGACGCTCAAATTGCGCGAACTCGACTACATCCAGGCCGCCCGGGCGTTAGGCGTGCCGGAGCTTCGCATCATCATCCGCCACATCCTGCCGAATCTGGCCCATCTGATCGTCATCACCTTCGTCTTGATGTTCTCGGGCCTCGTTCTGTCCGAAGCAGTCCTGGCCTGGCTCGGGATCGGCGTTGACGGGAGTTGGGGACAGATGATCGACGGTGCGCGGGATGAACTTTCTCGGGATCCGATCATCTGGTGGAACCTCTCTGCGAGCGGTGCCTCGCTCTTTGTCTTGATCCTTTCCGTCAATTCGGTGGGTGATGCCATTCGGGACGTGCTCGATCCTCGAACACTGAAGGATTCGGCATGACCACATTGCTCGAAGTCCGCAATTTGACCACGGCGTTTCCAGGTCAAGCCGGAGAGACCCGGGTCGTCGATGATCTCTCCTTCAAGCTCGATCGCGGCGAAGTGCTCGCACTCGTCGGCGAGTCCGGATCCGGAAAGTCGATGACCGCACTTTCGCTTCTGCGAATCGTGCCGAAGCCCGGGCGTGTGATCGGGGGCGAGATCAAGCTTCAAGGCGAGGACCTGCTGCGCTTGCCCGTGACGGAAATGCGCAAGGTTCGCGGCGGCCGTATTGCGATGATCTTTCAGGAGCCGATGACTTCGCTCAATCCTGTGGTCGCGGTTGGCGCGCAGGTCATGGAGGCGATCTTGCTCCACGAAGAGCTTACTCGCGCCGAGGCCCGGGCCCGGACCCGCGATCTTTTCGGCGAAGTTGGGATTCCCGATCCCGAAGCGCGGCTCGATGCCTACCCACACGAACTCTCAGGGGGGCTCAAGCAGCGCGTGATGATCGCGATGGCGCTCTCGACGCGTCCCGAAATCCTGATCGCCGATGAGCCCACGACGGCCCTCGACGTCACAGTTCAAGCGCAGATCCTCGCGCTCCTGCGCAAACTCCAGCAGGATCGCGGCACGGCGATTCTGCTCATCACCCACGATCTCGGGATCGTGAACGAATTGTCGGACCGGGTTGCGGTCATGTACGCCGGAGGGATTGTCGAAGTGGCTCCGCGACACGATCTCTTCGCGCGACCCCTGCACCCGTATACCCGGGGTCTGCTCAGGTCGATTCCCGGACGTTCGCGTCCCGGCGAGCGTCTTCCGGAAATTCCAGGTGTCGTTCCCTCTCCCGACCAATGGCCTAACGGGTGCCGTTTTTCGACGCGCTGCGCCGAGCGCTTTGAACCCTGTGCGGAGGTCCCTCCAGAAGAGCTTCGAACGGAATCCGGGCGGCGTGTCTGGTGCCATGCCGTGGATGGTTCGGCGATGGGCGCCGAAGAGGATGCTTCATGAGTGACGCTGCACTTGGCGAGAACGACGATGTTTGCACAACAGGAAAAGCGGAAGAGGCACCGCTACTGCGCGTTCGCGGACTACAGACCTGGTACCCGATTCGCGCGGGCTTGATGCGCAAGACGACGGGATGGGTCCAGGCAGCGACGGATGTCAGCTTTGACATCGCGCCCGGGCGGACGCTGGCGCTCGTCGGCGAGTCCGGTTGCGGGAAGACGACCGTCGGTCGGTCGATCCTTCGTCTCGAGTCGCCCCAGAAAGGGGAGATCGAGTTCGAAGGCCGGAAACTGCTCGAGCTCGATGCGGAGTCGATGCGCGCGGCACGTCAGCGACTGCAGATCATCTTTCAAGATCCCCTGGCGTCCCTCGATCCTCGGATGCGAATCAGGGATCAGATCGCCGAGGGGTTGAAATCCTTCGGAATCGGTACGGACGAAAACGATCGAAAGCGAAGAGTCGCCACTTTGATGGAACGCGTTCAGCTCGATCCGGACATGATGGATCGCTACCCCCATGAATTTTCCGGCGGACAGCGCCAACGCATCTGCATCGTTCGCGCGCTCGCAGTCGAGCCTCGTCTGATCGTCTGCGACGAATCCGTTTCTGCACTCGACGTTTCGATCCAGGCGCAGATCCTGAATCTGCTTCGCGATCTGCAAAGCGAACTTGGGCTCTCCTACCTCTTCATCACCCACGATCTTTCGGTCGTGCGTTACCTCGCACACGAAGTTGCTGTGATGTACCTCGGAAAGATCGTCGAGCAAGGGCCGACTGAGCGGATTTTCGAAGCCCCCGCCCATCCCTACACGCAGGCCCTGTTGGCGGCGATTCCTTCGACCGATCCGGATCATCGCGGCGCCGCACCGCCGGTGCTAGGCGACGTGCCTTCCCCGAGTCAGCCACCCGCCGGGTGCCATTTCCATACCCGCTGTGGTGTGGTGATGGATCGTTGCCGCGTCGAGGTGCCACCGCTTTTTGAACTCCAAGAAGGGCGCAGTCGCTGCTTTCTGGCCGAGGACTGAGGTAGGCCGGGATCGGCGGCTTGGCGGCGAGGCGCGATTCGACGGTCATTGATGGGAGGCGCCCCCAGTTTTTCGAGGGAAAGAGCCCCTCGCCCGATCTTTCTCGATCGAGTGGCGCGTTCAGATCACCCCCTCACTCAGGTTGTTTCCGCTACAGGACGATCAGTTGGTCCAAGAGGGGTCCATGAGCGAAAAACCCAAAGTTGGCGAGATCCTGGTTCAGGCCGGCGTGATCGATGAGATGCAATTGGCCGCAGCGCTTGGCGAGCAAACTCGTTGGGGGCGTCGCCTCGGCGTGACGTTGATCAAGATGGGCATGGTCGAGGAGGGGCATCTGATTCGGGCGCTGGCCAAACAGCTCGATCTGCCAGTCGCCAGCCTGGAGGGCAAGCGCATCGCCGACGATGTGATCGCCCTCGTGCCGAAACGCGTCGCTTCCGAACACGGGGTGATGCCGCTCTTCGTGAAGCGAGACGGGCCAAAAGACCAGCTCTTCCTGGGCATGGAAGATCCCTCGAATCTCGCGGTGCTCGACGACCTGACATTCAGAACCGGGATGCAGGTCTTTCCCGTGATGGTCGGGCCGAGCGAATTGGGTGCCGCCATCGACCGCTACTATCTTTCAAATAGCGCTTCGCTCGATTCCGACCAGAGCGCCGAGGATTCGGTCGGCGAAATCAATCTCAGCGTCGTGGCCGACGGTGCGGATCCGAGTTCGAGCGACTCGCTCGTGCAGTCGGGGGGAGTCGGGGTCTCGCCCGCCGAGGTTGCGCCGAGCTCCCGAGAGGTAGAGTTCGAACTCTGCGATCCCGTCCCCGTCGTGCCAGAGGGCTTGGTGGAAGACGTCGCACGGGCCATCGAAGAGACCGAGAAAACGCGGGATGTCGCCAAGGCGATCGCCCATCTCTTGATCGAGAAAGGCCTACTGACGCTCGAAGAATTGCAGGCCCAGATCGCTCAGCAAAAGGGCGGGGATTCTTCCTGAGCCTCGCTCGTGCTTGACAGTCCACAACTCGGGCGCGACCCTGCGCGTCCCTCAATACGGATCGTTGCCTCACGTCGATTGGCGCAAAGGTGCGTGGTTCGGGAGTAGAACATGCGTCTCGAATATGGTTTCCAGATTTCTGAGTGCGAGGTCCCACGTTTCGCCGTCGAAGCGGTCGAGGGAATCGGCAAGCTCTTTACCCTCGCCACGTTGGTCTTGAACGTGATGGCGACGAAACCGAGCGTCGAAATCGTCTTCCACGGATTGAATCCGGAGGATCCCGAGCGAAAGATCGCGGCCTTTCGCGAGATTGCGAGTAGCGCACCGAGCGGAATCGCGATGGGCTTCGAACTTGGAGAGAGCGGGCGCGTCACCGGATCTTCGAGCTATTTTCAATGGCTCACGGTTCGAGCCGGATAGGTCTTCTTTAGAACTTGGGGCTTCGCTAGGCGTTCTTGCCACTCCTGTGGACCGTCTTCAACCCTCTCGGAACCTCTTCAGGGCCTTCTCTTATTCCTTCTCTAGGCCTTCTCTAGTCTGGCTTCGGCCTCGTTCGAGGCCTTGCCAAATCGCAGCCTAGCCCTTGCCAGTGGTGCATACGGGCCAGGCTTCGTCGCGCAATCTCGCCGGCGATCGTCCGTGAATCCATTTCTGCGAAGGGCGCGCGTGCAAGGTAGGCGTCGAGTGCGCTGCGGCGCGCTTCGAGGCTGAATGCGGCGTCCGAGAGTGAGGCGTTCAATTGGCTGAGCGCTCGTAGTCGATGCGCCTCCGACAATTCGATGGGGCCGATCAGGTCTTCGAGGTCGATCAACCAGAATCGAATCGAATCCGCTGAAACGGTCAGCCGAATATTGCCGCCCTTGAGATCCCGATGACTGAGGCCCCAGGCATGCATGTCGGCGAGCCAGGCGCCTAACGCCATGGCCACACGGCGTTCGACGCTGGGGTCGCCCGGGTCAAAGTGATCCAGATCGTCTTGTCCGACCCGCTCGAGCACGAGCCAGCTTTGAATCGGAAATCCAAAGCGACGCTCTTCGAGCAGGGCGAGTGGTCGAGCCGAGTGATTCGAGAGTAGCGCGAGGCGTTGGCCTGCGTGAAACGCGCGTGCCGCCGACGAGCCGCGCAGACGGTCTGCCAGCGCTCGGCGAAGGCGGCTGGCGGCGACGCGTTTGACCACGAAACGACGTCCGTTGGCACTTTCTTCCGTGATTCGAACTCGTCCGCCGCGACGCGCCTTCGCCACCGGGTTTGCTTCGGAGGATTCGATCAGCGCCGTGAGCGTTCTGGCGTCGAGGGAGGCTTCGCGCAACCCCTTGCATGCACCGACCTTGGCCGCCGACCAGTTGCGGCCAATGCGCAGAACGCGACGTGCGCGGCCTCGTAGATGATCGCGAAGGAAGTGCCGCGAAACTGCCTCGAGATCCTTGTCAGGCCCGAGCCGAGCGCGAAGGTCTGTCAGCCGGTCCGATTCCCAGCCGGCCCGCGTCAGCGAAAACTCGAGCTGCGCGAGATCGACGAGGCGTTCACGTAGGCGGCGGCACGGTCGCGCACTTTCCAGGTCCAGCAGATAGACGATGTCGCCCTGCGCGTCGGAACGGATCCAGAGATTGCCGAGGTGGAGGTCGCCATGGCGATAGCCGGTCGCGTGGAATGTCTGGAGTGTTCGAGCCATCGCCAGGGCGAGTTCTCCTCGATCTTGCGGCAGTGCACGACGGAAGCGATCGGCCAGCGGCGCGCCTTCGAGGAAGTCGCTGGCGACGATTTCGTCGCCATTTGGAAGGCGTCCCCAGGCCCGCGGATGTGCCACGGGTACGCCCTTCTCGTGCAGCGCGACGAGCGCCCGCCATTCCCGTTGCGCCGGCGACCGCGCGATCCGGCGTTTCAGGGATTCGCGAAGCCTGCGAAGACCTGTGCCGGCGTGGTGAATCTTGAGCGCGACGGAGCCAACGGGATCCGTCGGCGACGTCTGCAAAGCGGGGCGAGCGATCTGGTAGACGGTGCGGTGTGCACTCCCGTGGAGGCGTCTCATCCCGTCGAGGCCCGCAGCCAGGGCCTTTTCAATTTGTCGCTGTGAGGTTTCGTCGCCGGCGAACCAGATGATCTCGGCGGCCGTCATGACGGACTTCGTTCCCGGTGTCTTGGGTTTGGACCAGGCTCCCGCCGGCGTTCGACGATTTCCCGGTAGCCTTCGTAGAGGGCTTTCGCATGGGACGCCCAGTCCATTTGGCTGGCGATCAGTCGCGCTCTTTCGCCGAGTCGTCGTCGAGGCTCGGCACCCGAAAGCATCTGCAAGGCCTCGGCCAGGGTGTCTGGATTTCTCGCGTCCTCCAGTTTGAGCAGCGCATCCCCCAACCATTCGGCTGCGCCATTGGTAGTCGTCGTAATGATCGGCAGGCCCGAGGCGGCGGCTTCGAGCGTCACGTTCGCGAAGGCGTCGTAGCGTGTCGGAAGAACCATCCCGTCGACGGCGCCGTAGACGACGTCGAGATCATCCCTTTGCCCCAGGAAGCGAAGACGATCAGCAATCCCCAGGTTCCTTGCGAGTTTCCGCCACGGTGCGGGCTCGTCACGTCCTGCGATCCAGAGTCGCAACCCGGGGTCGCGGATTTGTGCAAAGGCTTCGAGGAGCGTGGACAGACCCTTCCGCTTCCAACCCGACGCGGGAAAGAGCCAGATACGTTCTGCCTTCTCGTCGATTTCGTATCGCAGGCGTCGCCCGGCGGCCAGCGCTTCGTCCGTTCCGAAACGCGCCGAATCGACCGCATTCGGTAGCAGCAGGATCCGTTCGGGTGCGACGCCGTGTTTTGCGGTGAGCGCGTTGGCGACGAATTTCGAGGCGCATTGAATTCGTTGTGTCGGGTCGTTGAAGACGGACGCCTCGATGTCGAGCAGCGTTCGATGGCGCGGGGAGAACTCGCGCAGCCATCGAGCGGCGGGAGCGTCCCCGGAATAGTTCTGTCTCATGTATTCGCGGTGGCTGCCGCCCCCGGCTCGGTAGAGATCCTGATGACGGGTGCGGCTGAAGCTGTGGACGACGTCGAAGGATCCCTTGCTGGCCGCCCGTGCGGCAGCGCGGGAAAACGCAGCGACACGAAGCGGCTGCCAGAATCTGGGCACTCGAATCCGCTGAACATTTGGCGCGTCTCGGGTGTCTTTTACGCGCTGGGAATCGGCCGAGCGAGTGAGCACCGTCACGTCGAGGCCCATGCGGCCGAGCTCGCCGACAACCCGCCAAGCGACGTTCTCCACGCCGCCGCCGGTCTGGGCGTAGCGTTCGACGACAATGGCAATTCGCATCTGAATGGAGGAGGGCAGGACGGGGACCTCTTCGGACGAATCGGGATGACTCTCGTTTGCCGGATCTCTTGGGCGTCCGTCGCCCCCTCGAGCGCGGGGCTGGGATTGGCATCCGATCTGCTGGTTCGTAAAATTCGGCGCAGTCGTCGGGAATGCTTGCGCGGACGAATAATAGCTGGGATCTGGGAACTCTGATGTCGGAACATCGCAAAGACAAGACCATGAAAGGGGCGGACAAACGACGGCTGATCCTCGATGCGGCGATCAAGGTCTTTGCCGACCGGGGCTATCACGCCTCACGGATCTCCGACATCGCCCAGCATGCAGAGATCGCCTACGGTCTCGTCTATCACTATTTCAAAAACAAAGAAGAGATCCTCGACACGATCTTTCGTGAGCGCTGGGGCGGATTCATCGACGCCGTCGCGGAGATCGCGGACGACGAGCGAAACGTAGAAGAGAAATTACTCTCGATTGCTGCCGTCACGCTCACCGCGTATCGAAGGCGACCTGAATGGGTGAAGGTTCTCGTCTTCGAGATCCAACGGACCCAACGCTTCGCGGATCCGGACCGGGTCGAATTGGTCGGGCAGCTATTTGGATTGATCACGAGGATTCTGCGCGAGGGGCAAGAGCGAGGGGAATTGCGAGCCGACCTGGATCCTGCGCTGGCTTGTTCCATTTTCGTGGGTGGGCTCGATATCGTTGTTACCAATCGCGTCTTGGATCTAGTCAAGATCGATGGCGACGAGAACGCCTACTATGTGAAGGTTGCGAGAACGGTGGTGGACCTCTTCCTGAATGGAATGAGGCGGGCGATTTGAAGGGCGGGTCGAGAGGCCGGTTGGCTGAGGTGGGTTCAGCATGAGGGGGGTGAGGTGACAGACGCTGCAGGTCGACAGGGTGCCGCAAAGCCATCGGGTGCCGCGGCCATCGAGGTCGAGGGACTCTCGAAGCGCTACGGAGAATTCGAGGCCGTTCGCGACCTTTCGTTTAGTATCGGCGCGGGGGAAGTGGTCGGCTTTCTCGGGCCTAATGGCGCCGGAAAGACGACGACGATGCGCATGTTGACCGGCTTTATTCCGCCGAGCGATGGCAGGATCCGGATCGCTGGGGCCGACATATTCTCCGAAGGCCTCGTCGCGCGTCGAGCGATTGGATATCTGCCGGAAACGCCGCCGCTCTATCCCGAGATGACCCCGGCCAGCTACATCGATTTCGTGGCCCGACTGAAGGACGTCCCGAGATCCCGACGTAAAGATTCCGTCGAGCGGGCGCTTTCGCGCTGTGGTTTGCTCGATGTTTCGCGGCGCGAGATTCGCCAACTTTCGAAAGGCTATCGCCAACGCGTCGGACTCGCGCAGGCGATCGTTCACGAGCCCAAGGTCCTGGTGCTCGACGAACCGACCGTAGGCCTCGACCCGATCCAGATTCGCGAGATTCGGGCTTTGATCGGCGAACTCGCGACTTCCGGTGGACAGACGATTCTACTCTCGACGCATATCCTGGCGGAGGTCGAGGCGATCTGTCAGCGAGCGATCCTGCTCCACCATGGACACAAAGTGCTCGATCAACCCATTTCGGAAATGGTGTCGGGGGGTGCTTCGCTCGAAGAAGTCTTCGCGCGGGTGATGAGCCGCGAAGTCGGTGAGGAAGTGGAAGCTGCGGCGGGCGGTGCCGCGGGCACAGTGGGTAGTGGGGGGGCGGAGTGAGACATACCGGAACGATTGCGGCGCGCGAACTTCGGTCGCTCTTTATTTCGCCTGTTGCCTACGTGGTGTTGACCCTGTGGTCGGTGATCGCGGGGACGTTTTTCCTGGCGAGTTTGATCGGCTTTCAGGAAAGACTGATTCAGCTCAGGCAATATCAGATGCTTCAACAAATCGAAGCGATGAACCTGAATGACGGACTGATCGAACCCTTCATTGGTTCGATGTGGGTCATCATTCTCTTCCTGTTGCCGGCCGTGACGATGGGTTTGATTTCCAGTGAGAAGGCCAACGGGACGGATGAACTTCTCCTGACGAGTCCGATTACGATCTGGGAGATCGTGCTCGGGAAATTCTTTGCCGGCGTGGGTTTCGTGGTTGTGATGTCGCTGATCGTCGCGTTCTTTCCGGCGATCCTCTTTGTCTATGGGGAACCGGAGCTTGGTCGGACGATCTCGGGCCTGGTGTCGTTACTACTCGTGAGCATCACCTATGTGGCCGTTGGTGTCTTTGCCTCTTCGGTGACGCGCAATCAACTGATCGCCTTCATCCTGACCTTTGTGTTGCTGTTGATCCTGGGAATGATGCTGCCCTTCATTGTCGAGATCAGCATGGCGGGCAGCGGACTAGGCCGGGACTCCGCGGTTTCGCAGATCGTGAATTGGATGTCGACGGGCAGCCATGTTGAGCGGATGCTCAAAGGCCTGGTCGATACCGCCGACCTGGCGTATTTCGTGATCGCGAGTGCCGTATTCCTGGTCTTGTCGAAGACCGTGATTGAATCCGCGAGGTGGCGATAGATGACGGGTTTGGCCTCACTCCTTGCAGGTCTTGGCGTCGTGGCGATCAGCTTCGGCATTTTGTCCGCGCTGATGGCCCTCCTTCAACCTTATACCGATCCATTGTGGATTTTCGGCAATCTGCTGATTGGCGTCGTGCTACTCGGTGCGGCCGTCATGATGAGCCTCGATACCTTGCGCGATCGGATGCGATCGAGCGGCAGCCGAAGAGCCGGAAAGTACGGCTCGAACGCAATTTTGAATGCTGCGTTGAGCATCCTGATTCTCGCAGCCCTCGGCTTTCTCTCGGCACGCTACACGCATCGTTTCGACGTGAGTGAGACCGGTGTGCATACGATGTCTTTGCAAACGACGGAGCTACTCGAGAATCTCGATGAGAACGTGTCGATCATGGCCTTCTTCACCGAAGCCGAGGCGCCACCAGTTCGCGACCTGCTCGATCGCTATGACTACGCCAGCGAGCAAATTGATCTTCGCTTCGTCGATCCAAATGCTGAACCTGGCCTCGTCGAGTCCTTGGAGATCTCATCGGACGATCTGGCGCGGGGCGTCGTTCGGCTTTCGCTCGATACCGGCGAGGCACTCTCGCTCACGGAATTTTCCGAGCCCGCGGTGACCAACGCGATTCGCAAGCTCTCGATGAGCACCGGAAAGAAGGTCTATTTCCTGACCGGGCACAACGAACGGTCGATCGAATCCGGCGCTGGGAGCGACAGCCCGAGTCCCTTCGGCGGAGCCAGCGATCCCGCTGGCCATGTCGCCAGCCCCGATGCCTTCGATCGCGCAGCCCAGGCGCTTCGCAACGAGACCTATGAAGTCGAGACGCTCCTCCTGGCGACGATGGCCGAGGTTCCCGCGGATGCATCGGCGCTGATCATCGCCGGGCCGACCCAGCGACTCTTCGCCAATGAAATGGAAACCCTGCGTCGCTATGTCGAAGGTGGCGGTTCGCTCTTTGTCGCGATCGATCCTCGCTCCCAGACCGACCTCTATGATCTGCTCGAAGGCTGGGGGATCCTGCTCGGTGACGATGTCGTCGTCGATCGGGCGCTTGCCGTCTTCGGTCAAGCGACGACGCCGATCGCCGGGGAATACGACGGGCGACATCCGATCACGAAGCTGCTTCGAGAGCCAACCCTGTTTCCCCGCGTGCGCAGCGTCGAGGTCGACGAGGCCTTTCGTTCCGGCTACACGGATCTTGCGAAGACCGGGCCGGAGTCCTGGGCCGAGCGGGATCTCGAAGCCTGGCGGACGACGGGTCGTGCGGAATACGGCGCCGAGGATTTGCTCGGACCGGTTCCGATTGCGATCGCCGGCACGCCGCGAATCGAAGCCGGGGAGGGTGGCGAGAGCCGAAGCGCCGGGCGGATCGTCGTCTTCGGGGATTCAGATTTTGCGACGAATGAATTTATCGACACTCTGCGCAACCGAGATCTCTTCATCAACTCCATCAACTGGTTGGCCGGAGACATCGAACAGATCACCGTTCGCCCGAATGTCGCCCGCGCTTCGAGTTTCCAGATGTCGCAGGCTGAGTTCAGGGGGATCCAATACCTCTCGCTCTTCGTCCTGCCCGAGGCCATCGCCATCTTCGGCGTGATCGTTTGGTGGCGCCGTCGAACGGCAGCTGCGATACCGGTGCCGTCCGTGCGATCTGGTGGAGCGGTGGGATGAGTCTGCGATCGACCGGGGTGCTGGCGCTGATCGCTCTACTTCTCGGAGGCTTCATCTACTGGTACGAAATCGAAGGCGAAACCGCGCGCGAGGCGGCCAGGCAGGACGAACAACGCGTTCTTCCGGGGCTCGAGTCGGAGTCGGTCGATATGCTCAGCCTATCGACACAAGATGGTGTTGAAGCACGTTTCGAACGGATCGACGGGCGCTGGACAATGACTTTGCCGTTGGTCAGTCGCGCGGACGCGACGGCCCTCGACGCGATGGCGCAGGCCCTCGTCGGCTTGCAGCGAGCCGGCGTCGTGGCGAATCCGGGTGAGCGAATTGAGTACGGGCTCGGGCCGGGGGCACAACGGATTCGGTTCGTGGCCGGCGGGAAACCGGGCGAGCTGTTGATCGGTCGCTCGACACCGGTCGGGGGCCACGTCTACGTGGTCGCGCTCGGCGAGGGCGAAGACGAGGCGGTCGAGTATGTCGAGCGCTACCGGGTGAATGCCTTCAATCGAAATCTCGATGACCTGCGAGAGCGACAGATTCTGAGCCTCGAGGGCGCTGAACTCCGGACTTTGCGCGTTTCGTGGCCGTCGTCGGTGTCGGCGAATGGCCAGACCGAGGTCGCGCTGGCTCGCGACGATTCGGGGGACTGGCAGATTGGCTTTCCACTTGTTGGCGCAGCGGATCAAGCAACGCTTCGCAATCTGATTTCGAGTCTCTCGTATCTGCGTGCGACGGATTTCGTCGATGTCCGGACTGAGCAGGACGACGCGGCATTGGCCGATCCGGCGATGACGATTCATTGGACGCGTACCGGTGACCACCTGGAAAGTCGGATACGGATAGGCTTTGGCGATTCGGCGCTAGTCGAAGGTCCGAACGGGCAGCGCTTCAGGGTCGGTGCGCAAGAGATCGAGGCCTTTCCTCGGGAGGTCGTGGCCTATCGATTCAAGACGCTCTCCAGATTCGCCCTGGTGGATGCGCGGCATTTGTCGCTCGAATTCCAGGGAGATGAAGAGGCGGTGAGCATGGAGCCTCTGCGCGTCGAGGCCCGGCTGGATGAGGTCGGCTGGTCGGGGACAGGGCCAGCGATCGATTCGAGTCGCGCCTCGGATCTCATTCGACAATTGGCCAACCTGCGTGCAGTCGACATCCTGGCCGATGAGATGGGGGACCGGGAGTTGGCCAGCCTGGGACTTGCGCCACCGCGCGTCCGGATTCGCATCGGGAGCGAGGAAGATGGAGAGGGCGACTCAGCGACCCTGGCCGACGTATTGATCGGGCGATTGGATCCGGGGCGCGGGCTCTTCGCCCAACGAAACGGCGATTCGACGATCTACCTGCTGCCGGATTCCGTGGTCACGGATGTGCCGATCTCGCGCGCGGCCTTCGAGCGTGATTTCCAGGCCGGTCCGGTCGCCGCGGCCGTGGGCTCGGCCAAGGCCGCGGCGACCGGTCCGGATGATCCCGAGATCGATCCACTCGAGGGCGTCGAGATCCCCTGAACGCTTGATTCGACCGGGAAGGGGAGAGGGCGAAGGTTTCTTTCAGGCTCGGGCCTTGGGGCGTCGCTCTATTCAGCAGGGTTAGGCTCCGGGTTCGAGTTGCCCCAACAATTGGGAATGCAAAGGACCGTTGGTGGCGACGACTTCGCGTCCGGATCGATCCGCCGGCCCTCCGGTGAAATCAGCGAGCCGACCGCCGGCCTCTTCTACGATCAAGAATCCGGCCGCCACATCCCAGGGATGAAGCTTGAGCTCCCAATAGGCATCGAGTCGACCGGCTGCGACATAACAAAGATCAAGGGCCGCACTGCCGTCCCGTCGTATGCCGCGAGCGGTCTTCACGACGTTGCGAAAGCTGGCGAGGTTATCGTTCTCGCTGTTGTGGACATCGTAAGCGAAGCCGGTCGCGACGAGCGCCCGGCCGAGTTCCGTTTCTTCGGTCACCTGGAGTCGCCGAGGGCCGAGCCATGCGCCTTCGCCTAACGTCGCCTCGAAACGTTCGTCGAGCAAGGGGTCGTAGACGACGCCGACCGATCTCAGCCCAGCGACTTCGATTCCGATTGAGACACAGAAGCGTGGAAAGCCGTGGGCGAAGTTGGTCGTGCCATCGAGGGGGTCGATGATCCATCGAACCTGGGACACTTCGTTGTCGCCGCCATGCCCCTCCTCAGCGAGAATGGCATCGTCCGGGCGAGCGGCTTGGATGCCGTCGACGATCATCGCCTCGCATGCCTGGTCTACCTCGGTCACGAGATCGATGGCCGCGCTCTTCGTGTCGATCCGGAAGCCGGTCTCGTAGCGCGCTCGTTGTAGGTTGCCGGCGCTTTGAGCAAGATCGCGAGCCAGGTCGAGCAATTCCGTGTTGAGGGGATCTTTGGGCGCGAGGGCCATCGAAAACCAGCCTTTTCAGGATTGTGAGGAATCGCGGGCCGTCGATCCGACTGCCGGATCGGGCGTCAAGCGATAGAAGCGACGAGCGTTATCGGTCGTTCGTTCAGCGATTTCGGCAACACTGCAATCGTGGAGCCTGGCCAGCGTTTCGCCGACTACGGGAACCCAGGCCGGTTCGTTTCGTTTGCCGCGGTGGCCCTCGGGCGCCAGGAAGGGGGCGTCGGTCTCGACCATCAAACGATCGAGGGGGACAGCTTTCGCGACATCGCGCAATTCGGTGCTGCCCTTGAAGGTCACGATTCCGGAAAATGACACGAAGAATCCCGCGTCCATCGCGCGCTCGGCGAACGCGAGATTGCCGGTGTAGCAATGAAGCACACCCTCGAGTTCTCCCTGACCTTCGCGGAGCCAGATTTCGAGCAACTCATCGTAGGCGTTGGGTTCATCGCCGCGGACATGAATCGAAACCGGCATCGAGAACTCCCGCGCGAGCGCGACTTGTTCCGCGAAGACCGCACGTTGCGTCTCGCGCGGCGATTGCATGTAGTGGTAGTCGAGCCCGCATTCGCCGAGCGCCACGACGCCGTCTTCCCGCAACCATCGGCGGATGGCCAGGCGATTCTCGTCGTCGAGCTGCGAGGCTTCGTGGGGGTGGACGCCGACCGCAGCGAAGATTCGCGGATCGCTCTGCGCCAGGCGAACCGCCAGGGCGTTGCCCTCGATTCCATAGCCCGAACCAATCGAGATCAAGGTCTCGACGCCGCCCTCGAAGGCGCGCTCGATGGCGTCTTGGCGGTCGGAGTCGAAGCGATCCGCCGTGATGTGGCAATGGCTGTCGATCCACATATCAGGAGGCCACCACATCCCTGAGCCCGAGCAGGAGCCGCTCGGCCACCATCTGAGGGTTGGCATTGCGCGAGAGCAGATCGCGTCGCAACTGTTGAAGACTGCGGTGGGCGTCGAGCCTGCGCGTGCCTGGCGCTTCACCGCGCTCGACGCTTGCCTTCACGCCGTCAGAAAGCCATTGGGCGGAGACATCGATCAATTCGGTGACGGCGTCGGCGGCGACCGCACGTCCGCCTCGGTACTGCTCGGCGAAATCGAGCAGGGCGCCGATCGATTTCTGGCCCAGCCGATCGAGTGTCTCGACGATCTGCGTGACTGATTCGGACGCATCGGCCTCGCGGATTCCCAGATTGTCGTCGACGGAGAAACGAACGCGAACGCTGCGAGAGCGAATCGTGGCGATGATGGCCGAGGCGTGCGAGGCGACGAGAATCAGGGTCGTTCCCGGCGGCGGTTCTTCCAACAAGCGGAGCAGCGCATTCTGGGCGTTCATCGTCAGCCACTCCGCCCCGGCGATGACCGCGACTCGCCGGCCGCCCTCGTTCGCGCCAAGGCGAAGCGCATTCTGCAGGTCACGAACCTGGCCGATCGTGATTCGACTGTCGTCAGCGCCGCGTTCTACCCAGTAGAGATCCGGGTGGTCACCCATGTGGCGATAGGTCGGTCCCCGCTTGCCCTTCCCATCGAGCACGATCGGTGCAGCCTCTTCACCTTCGGCGTCGAGCGTGTTCGAACGGCGACAAGCATCGCACTCTTCGCAGACGGATCCCGCGGCCCCGGTGCAGACAAGGGCTCGGGCGAAGTCCCGTCCGGTCGTCGTCGGAAACTCACCCGACCCCGTCAGGAGATAGGCGGAGTGGACTCGATCGTTTGCGATCGAGCGATAGAGGATTTGTGCGGGAGATTTCTCCCCGTGGGCCAATTGATTCATCGCACTCGAGTCTAGCTCCCTGCCGTGAGGCGCGTCACGGCCGTGCAGACCTTTTCGCAACTAGAGCGGCCAACACCACTTTCGGGCAATTGCACTCAAGATGCTGATCACAATCGACGATAGCGAGAGGGAGTCAGGCAATTCATGGAGGCAAGTCGTACGCATGGC
>CAZMFM010000060.1:0-22572 GCA_964565565.1 uncultured Spirochaetaceae bacterium
AACTTCGGTCGATTCAAGGGACCCGTCGCGAGACAGATATAGTGGGCCTTCATGCGGTCGTTTCGGTTCGTCGTAACGATCCAGCACGATTCGTCTTCGTCCCAGCGAATCTCTTCGACGCGGGTCTGGAAGCAGACGTCGCGGTAGAGATCGAATTTGCGCGCGATGGCTTGGCTGTGGTCGAGGATCTCGGGACCGAAGGCGTATTTTTCCTTGGGCACGTAGTCGAGTTCTTCAAGTAGCGGCAGGTACGTATAGGACTCGATATCGCAGGCGATGCCCGGGTAGCGGTTCCAATACCAGGTGCCGCCGAAATCCGAGGCGGGATCGATGATGCGGATGTCTTCGACGCCGGCCTGGCGCAGTCGCGCGCCGGCCAGAAGTCCGCCAAAGCCGCCGCCAATGATCAGGACCTCGACCTCGTCGTTCAGGCTCTCGCGTTCGAAGCCAGGCTCGGCGTAGGGGTCATCGAGAAAATGGGCGAACTCGCCCTTCACCTCGACGTATTGCTCGTTTCCGTCGCTGCGAAGACGTCGGTCACGCTCTTCGCGGTATTTCTCGCGCAACGCGGTCGGATCGAAAGTGAGCTCCGCCGTGGTTTGCTCGGGTGCCGAAGCTGGGGTCTTTTCCGTCTCTGATTTCGCCATCACGCAATCTCCTCCGATTTTCCGGGCCGGAGAAATATTGCACTCTTGGTGCAAATACGCAATTCGATCGATCTTCCGCACCCGATCGGCGGTGTCGCGCCCTAATTCCCGCTCTGGAGGCTCTCGAGGTAGACCACCAGGGGATCAAGTGTTGCCCCGACCAGTTCATTGCCGTCTGGATAGCGATCGAATTCGGCGTTCAAGACTTCGCCCCAGATCGGCATGCGCCGCGTTCCGTGGGCCTTTGTCGAGACGCGCCCCTCGATCCACTCGGAAATCTCGGCACGATCGAAGCGCCCGTTGCGCCGTTTCGCAATCTTGCGCAGATCCGGGGGCAGGCTGCCAAGCGCTGCCACGACGCTTGGATCGCCGGCTGCGCGCCCGCCGACACCCCCCGCGCCATGACAGCCGACGCAGAGGCGGTCGAAGGTTCGCTTGCCTTCTTCGATCAGCCATGGCTGCGCGAGGGGATCGATCACCCAGCAGGGTTGGCCGTGTCGCACCGGTCGATCGAGATCGCAATCCAGCCGGATTTCTCCGGTGAGTGCCAACCGGGAGAATTGTGCGCGCCAGATGACGCGATCCTTTCCGTTGATCCTCAGGTGCAGGAAGGCACGGTAGTTCTTGCTGTATTCGTGGCCCGCGACGGCGAGCTCCACGCGGTCGAAGGCGAAGCGTCCGCTCGCTGGCAACGTTCGTTCTTCGTTGTCGTAGAGGTCCGGGCTGTCGGGATACGAAACTTCGAGCCGCAGGTCGGCACCCTCGAGCGAATCTTGCGCGCTTTGAACGCTGCCGGAAATCGCCGGTGCGACGAGATAGAGCCGACCGGGGATGGCGCAACCCACCGCGAGTAGGAGCAATACGAAGAGGCCAGGGCGTTTGCCATGCATACACGTGAGTCCGATTCGAGTCCGGCGAGGAGACAAGCTGAGACGAACGCTCGAGAAGCGCACGATCGAGGAAGGCGAAAGTATAGACCGGAGGTGAGGAGGTGAGACAGTCGAGCACTCGAATTCAGGTTGCTTGCTCGCGCTGTAGTGCGAGGTAGCTGGCTGCGCCGAGTCCACCAGAGCCAAAGACCATACACATCACCATGATCTGATAGCGGACGGCGACCATCGGTTCGACGCCCGAAAGAATCTGGCCGGTCATCATGCCGGGCAGCGACACGATCCCGACGGCCATCAATCCATTGATCTGCGGAATCAAGGAGGCGTCGAGCGCCATTCGACGCGCGTCCGCCAGCGTCTCGCCCCGACTGGTCTCCGACTCGAAGCGCTCCGCGGCGAGACTCACGGTGTTCATGGCGTTCGCGAAGATCATTCCCGCGAGCGGAACGACGAAGCTCGGTTCGAACCAGCGGGGCAGATCCAGCACCAATTGCGTCACGATCGCCAACATCGTCAGGCCGCTGGCCGCGATCGAAACAAGCGCCAGGGAATAACTCTCCATCCCGCGCCGCTTGAGCGGCCGAAGCGCAATCCAGGCCGAGACCCCGATCATGACGATCACAACGCCCACGATCAGCAGCGCGTTGTCGGTCTGGAAGACATAGGTCAGCACATACCCGACCAACAAAAGCTGCACGAGCATCCGTACATTCGCATAGAGAGCCGTCTTGGCCTTGAGGGACCAGCGATGCATGATGAAGAGCAATGCGATGCTCGGGGCAAAGGCCGCCAGCAGATTGACGAGTGAAATGGTCGGAAGCGTTGGGTTCATGTCGGGAAGAGTAGAACCCGAGCTCCCGGTCGTCGAAGTGTCTGCCCCGGTCATTCAACGATCGATCGGCGCTGCTTCGTTAGCCCGCAGACTTCTTCAGCAGAGACGGGATCTCCACGTCGGTTCCGACGGTGTGACAGGTAAGGCATTGAGTGTCGACTCTTTCGCGATTCATGAAATAGCCGATCGGATCACCATCTGACGCGTGCACCGAATGGCAGCGAACGCATTGAGGCGGACGAGCCCGTTCGTCGTCATGCGCCTCACGACCATGATAGGCCTGGACCGTCCATCCCGGGGCCGCCGAATGTCGAAATCTCGGATGGCAGCGCAGACAGGTTTCAGCGGACAGCTCGAAGGACATTTGATGCGGTTCTTCAAATGCACCCACGACATAACGCGCGCCGTCTCGCACCGAGGTCATCTTGATCTTCAGTCGCTCGAGCAGGCCCGACCCCGCATGACAGTCGATACAGCGCAGCGCCGGATCCGCGCGATCCTCTACCCAACCTCGACCATGAACGCCCGCCAGATGTCGCGGAACGACGAAATCGAATCGTTCGCGAATCTCGATGTGAAGTGGCGTGCCCTCAGGTAGATGGCAGCTGGTACAGAAGTCGTTGTCTTGTTCGAGTCGATCACTTCCCAGCCATAGGCCGGCCAATCCGAACAGCAGAATCGGAAATAGAAAAAGCCATCGCCTCATCGGCCGATCTTGGCAGAACTCTCAGCCGTGCGCATCGATTGGCCGAACTCGCCAGGCCGCCCGGCGATCCACTCAGGTCGCTGGACGTGACACGCTCTGCGCGGCCTGCTTGATCTGCAAAGCCGCGACGCGATAGGCCTCGGCCATGGTCGGGAAGTTGAAGGTGTTCTCGATGAAGACTTCAGGGGAATGGTCCGCGATCATGGCCATCTGGGCGAGGTGGATCAATTCGACCGCGGCGTGGCCGACGATGTGGACGCCGAGGATTTTCGAGCCGTCGGGCGAGGCGACCATCTTCAAGACACCGGTCGTATCGGAGCTGATCTGGCTGCGTGCCAACTCCCGGAAGGGTGCGCGGCCGACAAGCACAGGGCCCTGCGCTTCATTGGCCGCTGCTTCTGTGAGACCGACCGAGGCCATCTCCGGGATCGTATAGATGCCGATCGGCAGGGAGTCGAGGTTTCCGCGAGCCTCGAGACCGAGGATATCGCGCATCGCGATTCGGCCCTGTTCCATGGCCGAGGCGGCCAGGGCCGGTGCGCCAATTGCATCGCCTGCGGCATAGATATGGGGGATGGACGAGCGGTAGCGGTCGTCGACCTCGATCACACCGCGACCGTCGAGCAGGACACCTGCCTTTTCGATATCCAATTCCCGGGCGCAGGTCACGCGGCCGAGGGCGCAGAGCAGCTTTTCCGATTCGACGGTTTCGCCGGAATTCAAAACCGTTCGGACCAGGGACTCTTCGCCGTATTCGACGTGATCCAGTTCACGGCTCGCCAAGAATCGCCCGCCCATCGCTTCGAATTCTTCGAGAAAGTGATCCACCAGCTCTCCGTCCATGAAGGCCAGAGGTCGCTCCCCGCGGTCAATCATCGTGACATCGACGCCGAGTGCGGCAAAAATCGTCGCGTATTCGCAGGCGATCACCCCACCGCCGAGGACGGTCAGCGAAGCGGGCAGATAGATCAGCGAGAGCAAGGAGTCGCTGTCGAGAATGTGTTCGTGGTCGATGGGAACGTTGTCCGGGACTCGCGGTCGAGAGCCCGTGGCGACCAGGATGTGCTCGCCTCGGATCCGTGTTTCCTTGCGGTGGCTTCCTTCGACGATCAGTTCGTGGTCGTCTACGAAGCGAGCGCGGCCGTGCCAACGCTCGATTCCGTTTCGGGCGAGTTGGTCGCTCATCACGTTGGCCTGTGCGGCGCGCACGGTGTCGAGCCGCTCCATCAATGCGTCGACGCGCAGGCCGCTCTGCACTTCGACGTCGAACAGCCGGGCCGAATGTTGCTTCAGGTGGAGAAATCCGGACGCGGCGTCGTGCAAGGTCTTGCTCGGGATCGTGCCTCGATGCACGCATTCTCCGCCTAGCATTTTCTGTCGATCGATCAGTAGAACGGACCGCCCCGCCTTGCCCGCCTGCACGGCTGCCTTGTGTCCCGCCGGTCCACCACCGATGACGATGATGTCGAATTCCTGAACGTTCATACGAAGGCCATCGCGTTCTCGACGGCCTTGTCCCGGCCGTCGAGCAGGCTGCGAATATTCTCTTCGTAGAGATCTAGATCCTCGACGACGGACAATTCGAAGAGATCCTCTTCCGAAACTTGTTTCGACGACCGCATCGCCCAATGAGCCAGATTGTCGGCCAGGCAGGTGACCATCGCTTCCGTTTGATGCTGCGGCGCGTTCGCGTAGTCGTGATGATATCCGGCCACGGTTTCGACCCAGGAAGGGAGCGCCCATTCCTTGATCAGCAGCCCGCCCATCACGGCGTGGTGTCGGTCCATGGCGGCCTCCGCGATTTCGGGTGTGAGTTTGACCCGGGCCTTCTTGCAGATCTTGGGCAGTAGGCTCAACGTGACAGGCTTTCCGACGTCATGAAGAAGTCCGCAGAGAAAGGCACCTTCGACATTGCGACGCAGCGTACGGGCGACTTCCTTCGCGAAGACACCGGTGGCCGCGGAGTGGCGCCAGAGCTCCTTCAAGACCGGTTCGAAGCCGGGCACCTCGAAGGCCGATCCCTTGAGGACGATTGCGACCGTGACCTCGCATAACGTCGAGAGTCCCAGCCGAGTGACGGCTTGTTGAAGCGACACGATTGGTTGTGTCGGCGAAAAGGCGGAGGAGTTGGCGATGTGGAGGACGTGTGCGGCCAGGGATTGGTCGCGCTCGATCAATTCCGCGACTTCCTGGATCTCGCAGTCCGGATCTTGACTCAGGGCGAGGACACGGGACACCGTGGCCGGCAGAACCGGCAATTCGAGATCGCCACTTTCGGCTCGCTCCGAGAGCGCGGCATCAACGGCCGGGGGCAGAGGCGAATCGGTAGGACTAGAAGACGTTCCGGACATTGTTGGACACACCCCGACGGGCACTACGGGAATACTGGAAAATTCAGCTCCTCCTCTATCGTCGCCGGGCCGTGCTTGCTGTAGGAATCTTGGCACAGCGAGCCCGGGTCACTTGCCCCAATCAGGTATGAGAATGCAGGCGGCCGGGTACAGGGATCATCGCGGCCAGAACCGTTCAGCTTCCGGACAATTTTCGCAGCAGCGTTCGTGTCGCATCGAAGAGCGCCGCCGCACCGCCTTCCGGCCCCGGGGCCTTGGAGATCAGCCGCTGCTCGGGTGTCACACGAAGTCCGCCGCGTGCGTGGGACAACAACTGCACGAGGCGGTCCGGGTCGATCTGGCTCTGAGGCGCCACCTGCAAGACGATTTCCCCGCGCAACGTTTCGATTCGAACGATGCCCAGTCGCCGTGCGGCGATCTTCAGCCGAATCACTTCGACAAGATTCTCCGCCTCGCTGGGCAAGCGCCCAAAACGATCGAGCAGTTCGTCTCGAATCAGTTCTACTTCATTCTCGTCTCGCGCACTCGACAGACGTTTGTAGAGCACGAGCCGCTGACTCACGTCGGGCACATATTGCTCGGGCAATCGGCCGACGACGGGCAATTTGATCTCGGGATCGAGCCATTCTTCGTGGGCGTTGCCCGAGAGTTCTTCGACCGTCTCTTCGAGCATTTCCATGTAAGTTTCGTAGCCGACCGAGCGAAGGTTCCCGGATTGCTCGCCTCCCAGAAGATCGCCGGCGCCGCGAATTTCGAGATCGAGGTTCGCAAGCCGAAAGCCCGAGCCCAATTCCGACAGATCCTGAATCGCTTCGAGTCGCTTCTGCGCGTCCCCGGAAAGGGAACCGAGCTGTGTGGGTACGAGTAGATAGGCGTAGGCGCGACGTGGACTCCGGCCGACACGTCCGCGTAGTTGATAGAGCTGCGCCAGGCCGAAGGCGTCGGCACGATTGACGAGGATCGTATTGACGTTAGGCATGTCGACGCCGCTTTCAATGATCGTCGTACAGAGCAAGACGTCCGCTTCTTTGCGCAGGAAGGCGTGAATGCGATCTTCGAGCAAGCGTTCCTTCATCTGGCCGTGGGCGACCATGACCTTCACTTCCGGAACGATTCGTGAGAGCATCTCCTCCATGGCGTCGATGGTGCGGACGCGATTGTGCAGGAAGAAGACCTGACCTCCGCGACGGATCTCACGCAGGATGGCCTCTCGAATCAGCCCTTCGTCGAAACGACAGACCTGGGTTCGGATGGCCAGTCGGTCGACGGGCGGAGTTTCGATGACCGAGAGGTCCCGAATGCCTGTGAAGGCCATTTGCAGCGTGCGCGGAATCGGTGTCGCGGTCAGGGTCAAGACATCGACCGTTTTTTTGATCTTCTTGATCCGCTCTTTGTGCGCGACGCCAAAGCGTTGTTCTTCGTCGACCACGAGCAGACCGAGGTCGTGCCATTGGACATTCTTTTGCAGGATTCGATGGGTCGCAATGACGATGTCCACGCGTCCCGTCGCGAGGCCTTCGAGGGTGGCGCGGGACTCTTTGGGTGAACAGAATCGCGAGAGCATTTCGACCTGGATTGGCTGGTCCTCGAAGCGCTCCTTGAAATTCTCATAGTGCTGCTGACACAAAACCGTAGTCGGCGTGAGGATGGCCACCTGCTTTCCGTCGAGCGCGGCGCGTAAAGCGGCGCGGATGGCGACCTCCGTCTTCCCGTAGCCGACATCCCCGCAGACGAGACGATCCATCGGTTTGGACGAATGCATGTCCGCCAAAACGTCGTCGATCGCCGCCATCTGATCAGGGGTTTCTTCATAGGCGAAGCCGGCCTCGAATTCTTCGAGCTGCGTATCGCGCTCTGAAAAGCTGAAGCCGGGAGCGAGTTCGCGCGCCGCGTGTAAGGCGAGTAGTTCGCCCGCCATGTTGCGTAGGCTCTTCTTGACCTTGCCCTTGGTCTTTTCCCAGGTTTCGCCGCCCAATTTGTCGATTCGTGGCTTGACGCCGTCGGCCGCGCCATAGCGTTGGACGCGGCTGAGGCGATCGACGGGAAGGAAGAGTTTGTCGGCACCGAGATACTCGATGGCCAGGAGTTCACTCGACGTTCCGCCCGCCGCGAGCTCCATCAGGCCGCGATAGATGCCGATGCCGTGATCGGCATGAACCAAGAAGTCCCCTGGTGCCAGCTGTGCGATGCCATCGAGCTTCTGGCCCTCGCGCCAACCCGGTCGTTTCTTTCGTCGCTCCCGGTGGCCGAAAATTTCCTCGTCGCATAGCACGGCGAGCTTCTGTTCGGGCCAGACGAATCCCTCGTCGAGGTCGACGACGCGCAGCTCGAGGCGCCCGGGCATCGACCAATGCCAGACCGGCCGGGGGTCCGTCGCGATCTGTCCGTCGAGTTCGTAGTCGGCGAGCAATCCGCGTAGCCGTTCCGCGATCGACAACGTGCTGCAAGCGATGATCACGCGCCATCGCTCGTCCAACCATGCACGACAGCGATCGACCAGCGGTGCCAGCGCATGATCGTGACTCCGACTGCTGGCGAGTTCCCGGCGGAGTTCGTCCTGGGTCTGTGTCTCGATCGCGTGTCGACCCTGCTCGTCGACGGCGGTCGCGAAATCGAGGCGCTCGATCCGGATTGCGCCGTGTCGATCGAGGGCGCTCGCGATGCCATCGATCGAGAGCAGGAGCGAATCGATCGGAACGGTCAACCGCTCGCCCTTCGCCGCGACGAAATTGGCTTCCGTTTCTTCGAAGACTTCCTCGAGGTGAGCCGAGGCCTGGTCCGGCTCCTCGATCAAGACCAGCATGTCGTGCGTCAGATACTCAAAGAAGTTCTCGAAATCCGGTTGGATCAAGGGCGCCAGGGATTCGCTCCCTGGCGGTAGATGTCCGCGCAGGAGCGCATCGATCAGCGTATCGATTTCAGATGTCGCGATGCCTTGTTCGGAGGCCTGCGTGCGGATCGACTCCGAGCGATCGACGATGCCGTCACGGTCGAATAGCAACTCGCGTGGCGGGGGCAGAAGGACGGTCGCGGATTTCGTTTGCGAACGTTGGCTGGCGGGATCGAAGCTACGAATCGAATCGACTTCGTCGCCCCAGAGCTCGATGCGTACGGGTTTGGTCAGTTGTGGCGGGAAGATATCGACGATGTCCCCGCGAATGGCGACTTCGCCGGGCTCTTCGACCAACGCCATGCGCTGGTAGCCCTGGCCGACGAGGCGGGCTGCGAGTTCATCGCGGTCGAGGGAGAGGCCAACTGAAACGCGAATCGTGGAGGCGCGCAGCAGGCTTCGCGACGGGACGTGGAGGGCGAGGGCGGCGAGCGGTGCGATGATGATCGGGGGCGTTTCGTCGAGCTCGCTCGGCCGGTCGCTTCGACCAGTCGCTTGGCGGCTCTGTTGAAGTTGGTCCAGGCGATGGAGCACTTCCATTCGTTGACTGACGAGGAAGGGTTGCGGCGAGAAGCGATCGAAGGGCAGCGTATCGTGTCGCGGAAAGTTCCGAATTCGCGATTCGTCTTCTCGTTCGCCGAGCATGCCGCGAAGGGCGAGGGTGGCTGCGTCCGCCGCGCGTGAATCCGCAGTGAGATAGAGCACGGGGCGATCGCCATGGGACCGGATCAAATGACTCGCGGCTACGCGGTTGGAGGCGCCCCGCAATCCCGTGAGCCGCACGAGATCGCCTTCGTCTCGGCGGCTGCGCACGAAGCGATCGAAGGGTGTATCGCCGCGGGGCGTAGACCGTCGGCGCTTCACATCCTTTCTATCTGGCTTGGCTTCCGCGCTCATCTTCGACTCGCCTTTTCGATTCTTCTGATTCGTCCAAGCGCCTCACCCGATCCGCCGAGGGGAGAACGCCGAAAGCCCGGTTCCCACGAATGGTGGGGACCGAGCGGGCGCCAGTCTAGGCGCCTTCCTTGAATTGGCACACAGCCAAACATCGACACGTCCACTTCGGCCCCGGCCCCGCCCGGGTTCAATCCGAAGCGCGTGACCGAGCGACTTCTTCGACCAGAGCCAGGGTCTGTTCGGCCGCAGGCTGCGGCCGGTGGCGGCGCAGGTAGAGGTCCCGGGCACCGGCGGCGAGTCGATCCGCCAGATCGTCGTGCGCTTCGAGGCGATCGATGGCCACGGCCATTGACTCGACAGGGCGCTCGGGGGAGCAGATCAAGCTGTTGCGCTCGTGTTCCAGACCCCATTCCGGGCCGTGAAAGGCAATTGCAGGGGTTCCGACCGCCAAGGAGTTCACGAGCTTGATCGGAAAGCCCCCCTCGGCGCGGCGCATCAAGAGACTCGCCCGGGCGCCCGCGAGCAGCGCCTGCATCTCGGCTGAGGAGGCGACGCGCAAGAATTCGACACCCGGCAGGTCTCGCGCCCAGCCCGGGACCGATTGATTGGTGTGACTCGCCAGGACGAGGCGCATTCTCCCCCCAGCCCCAGCCCCAGCCCCGCGCCTTTTCGCGGCGGCCATCAGGATGCCAATCTCCTGGTACGCGTCGAGATTTCCGGAGTAAAGGAAGAAGCGTTTCGGCTCGAGGCCATGCCGGCGAGCCGTGGCAGCGGGGTCCAGGCCTCGAATGCCGGAAGGGGGATCGGGCACGGGCGGCGGGATCAGCACACCCGGCGCGTCCGAAAAATGACGCATGACGCGTTCGGCAGATTGCGTTAGGACGATCCACCCATCAGAGCGCTTGGCCATCCATCGATCGATTCTGTGCCCGATTCGATCAAGACTCCAGGCAAGCGCAGTCCGGCCTCTGTCGAGGCTCGAAACGTCTAAAATCTCTTTGTTTTTCAGACCATTGAGGTATGCCGACAATTCTTTGCTGAGAAGCGTGTGGGCGCAGTAGATGATCGGGGGACGGGGTCTGGGGAGCGCGTGGAGCGCTGCCAATGTGGCTTCAGCGTTGTGCGTCAAAATTGCGTCAAACGCGTTATGACGCAATGATGACGCAACCGCGTCACGAAGCGTCCTAGCGAGCCCGAGATCAGCCAAAGGCTTCGCCCAACTCGGCCCCGAGCGGAGCGAGGAGGGCGCTGTCCACTTGGCCGAGGTGAGGTGATCGAATCCATCGAGGGCTCGCCAATATTCGGCCGCCTCGATTTTCCGGGCGATTCGATCAACCGGGGCCGACAGCGGTTTCAAGGTCGGTGCCGACGCCGACGCCGACCGCGGCCGCCCACCGCGAAGCCGTCCTTGCGTTCGCGCTCCCGGCCACTCCCTGCCCGCCCCATAGGTCAAGAGGGTGACCTCGGCGCCCAGCGAGCGGAGCGCGATGGCTTGTTCCTGAAAGTAGATCTGTGAGCCGTGGTGCTGTGGATAGGGAAACGCGCCGACCAGCAAGAGCCGCAAGACGGCTACCTCGACGTGCCGAGGGGGCCCATCGAGGCGCGCTTGGTCGTCGCTGCCAGATGGCGGGGCCCATCGCTCTTGCGAGCGCCCGGCGCCGGTCGGCGGAGCTTGTTCAGCGGGGCGCGGAGTTCACTGTAGAGCTGGGAGAGTTCGACGATCGCGCGCAGGATCACCCGGGGATGCGCGCCACTCTGGCGACCGGATTGGCGGCGGCGATGGCTGACGGGGACCTGTTTGATGGCGAAACCGGCCGCCCGGGCGCGCGCCAGGATTTCGGTGTTCACGAAGGCACCGATCGATTCGATGGGAATCGCGTCGAGCACATCGCGGCGGAAGACCTTGAAGGCGCAATCGATGTCGCGAATCGGGAGATCGAAGAGCACGCGCACGAGCCTCCCCCAGAAAGCAGCGATTGCACGCCGAATCCAGGGGTCTCGGCGGGGTGCGCGATAACCGGCGACGATGTCGAAGTCTTCGGCGAATTCGAGTAGATGGCGAATCTCCGCTAGATCAAATTGAAGATCCGCATCGCTGAAGAAGACCAGCTCGCCCCTCGCCTCACGAAGACCCGAACGCAGCGCCGCGCCGTAGCCCTGGTTGGCGGCGTGGTGGACGGGCCGGATTCGGGGATCGCGGCAGGCCGCTGCGGTCAGCAATTCGGCGCTTCGGTCCTTCGAGCCGTCGTCGACGATCACGATTTCAAAGTCGAGATCGAGGCCAACGCCAATCGAGATCGCACTCTCGAGCAAGGCGGGCAGGTTCTCCGCCTCGTTGAAGGCCGGGAAGACGAGTGAAAGCGTCGGCGTCAGGCGTTTCTCGAATGCCGTCGTCGGGGGGGGTGTGGTCATGGTCAGGTCATTCTGGCGTTGCGGGGTCGCAACATGGATCCCCGGCCATCGAATCATCTCCTACCCGGGCGCGCAGCCGCTTCGCCACTCGCTTTCGGCGTTCCCACTATACCGGTCATGCCACCAATCATGCCCGTCATGTATCCTGCCAGCGGCGATCGACCGGATCGCAAGCGGGCATTGAGGCGTCGCGAAGCCATTCTGGGTGATCTTCTTGGGTAGCGTTCTTGGGTGAGTCAGCGGTTGCCCGGAGCGACTACCTCCACGACCACGACCACGACACCGCCGCCGACGAAGCGCCTCCGCCCGGGCCGCCACCGTCCCTGGACGTGCCGAGTCCACAAACGACGCTGAGCCCTCGATCCCTGGCGCTGATCTTTTTCACGGCCCTGGCGCTGCGCGGCATCGTGCTCTTCGAACTCTCGCAAGCACCCTTCTTCTCGACCGTGATCGGAGATGGACTCGGCTATCACCTCTGGGCCGAAGGGATCGCTGCCGGCAACTGGCTCGGCACAGGCACCTTCTATCAAGCGCCCCTCTATCCCTACTTGCTCGGCGCCCTCTATGCCGCGACCAGCGTCGATCCACTCTGGGTCAAGCTCGCGCAAATCGTTCTCGAAGCCTTCTCGTGCGTGCTGCTCGCGGGCGCGGGCGCTCGCTTCTCTGGTTCCGCGAGGGTCGGCCTGCTCACCGGCCTGCTGGCGAGCGTCTATGCCCCCGCCATCTTCTTCACGACGATCGTTCAGAAAGCCACCCTCAGTTTCTTTCTCACGTGCCTCGCCCTCAATCTCCTGAGCCGAATCGGCCAAGGCATCCGCTGGCCCCGCTACCTCTTGCCACTAATGGGCCTTTCCCTCGGCCTGCTGTCGTTGACCCGCGAAAACGCGTTGATCTTCATCCTGCTGATCGTTCCGTGGCTGGCCGTGAAGCATCGTGCAGTGGGCGCTCGGACACTGGCCGTCTGGGTCGCGTTGCTCGTGATCGGGGCGAGCATTCCGCTCACGATCGTCGGCCTTCGTAACTACGTCGTCGGCGGTGACTTCACGTTGACGACTTCGCAATTCGGTACAAATTTCTTCATCGGCAACAACGCCAACGCGAAGGGTTTCTATCTTCCCCTGCGCTACGACCGCGGGAACGTGAAACACGAACGCGACGACGCCGTCCTGATGGCCGAAGCGACGCTTGGCCGGCAGCTCTCGCCGGCGGAGGTGTCTGCATTCTGGACAGGCGAGGCGCTCGACTATATCCGTCAGAATCCCGTCGATTGGTTAGGCCTGATGCTTCGCAAATCGCTCCTGGTCTGGAACCGGGTCGAGGCTGCGGATACCGAGGACATCGCGGCCTATCGCCACTTCTCGATCGTGCTCGATAGCCTCGCCCGCGTCTTTCATTTCGGGATCATGGTGCCGCTCGCCGCTGCAGGAATCTGGTCGACGCGAAGAAGGTGGCGCGAATTCGGAATTCTCTACGTCATGATGGCGGCCTACGCGGCCTCGCTCACGCTCTTCTTTCTCTTCGCGCGCTACCGCATCCCCCTGGTCCCCCCAGTCCTGATCTTCGCTGCGATCGGGCTTCACGCGCTACGCCAGCTCGCCCGCGATCTCAACTTCCGACTGTTAGCCCAGACTGCAGCGATCATCGGCAGCACTCTCGTTCTGGTGAACCTTCCCCTCACCGACACGAAGACCCAACTCGCGGCGAGTTACAAGAACTTCGCTGCGATCATGATCGAGCAGGAGAATTTCCCGAAAGCCGTCGAGTATTTCGAACGAAGCCTCCGCGACCGTCCGAATCTCGCCGAGTCCGTCCGTGGCCTGGCGGAATCCCTGGCCGACCTCGGCCGCTTCAAGGAATCGCGCGACGCCTACGAGCGACTCCTCGAGCTCGAACCCGACAACTATCACGGCCAGCTCGGCCTGGGTCGTGTCCTCTTGATCGAAGGTCACTTCGAAGAAGGCATCAAGCGACTGGAGCGCGCCGCAGCGCTCGAACCGCGTAGGGGGGAGCCCTATCTATTCCTAGCCGAGCACTACGAGGGGCAAGGACAATTCAAAGCGGCCAGAGCCGCAACGCTGAAGTCGCTCGAGCGGAACCCCCGAAATCCACAAGCGCGGGCACGCGCCGCCCGACTCGCGGCGGAGATCCATCGGCGTGCGCAAACTCGAAAGCCCTGAAAGGCCGACTCGACTTCGTGAGCGGGCTCGCAAGGCGTCCATACTCTCCGATCGTCTGAATTCCGTTGTTCGGTCTCGTCCTCGACCGTCTCGCCCTGATCCACCTTGTTGCGTCCGGTGAACTCAACACAACGTCAGCAGTAGGCGATATGACTCGGCGAGGTGGGCCGGTTCCGGTCACTCTTCGCTACGTTTCGAGGCATCCAACCCTACTAAACAGCGCTTATGAGGAATGATCATGCCGACGAACGCCAGCCTTCTGCCGCTTCCGCAACAACCGGAGGGGCTGTCCTGGGCCACCAAGGAGTGGCCGGTCGGGAATCTCGATTCACGCGTCGATCGGGGCGCACTCGAAAAGCTTCTCGACCACGCTTTCAGCCAGCCCGAACCCGAAGACCTCGATCGCACGCATGCGATCGTGGCCATCCAGGGAGGCGAGATCGTGGCCGAGCGTTATGCCCACGACGCCAAGCCCGAGGACACCTTCCTCTCGTGGTCGATGGCGAAGAGCGTGACGAATGCCCTGGTCGGCATTCTGGTGAAGCAGGGGAAGTTGGATATCTCGAAGCCGATGCCGGTCAAGGAATGGCCAGAGGGCGACAAGCGTCGACGAATCACGATCGATCAGATGTTGCGAATGGTGGACGGGCTGCGCTTTCGCGAGGCGGAAGATCTAGGCGGGGGTGGCGTTCGCTACTACGCACCCGAGGAGTCGGATGTGATTCCGATGTTATTCGGGGAGGGGAAGAGCGACGTTGCGGGCTGGGCGGCGACGCTGCCCTACGTGGCCGAACCGGAGACGCGTTGGAACTACAATAGCGGCGGGACGAACCTGCTTTCACGGCTCGTGGCGGAGACCGTGGGGGGCGGCGAAGCCGGTATGCGTGAATTCATGAAGCGCGAGCTCTTCGATCCGATTGGCATGACGAGTGCGGATCCGCGTTTCGATGAAGCTGGAAACTTCGTCGGTTCGAGTCATTTCTTCGCCAGTGCGCGGGACTTCGCCCGCTTTGGCTACCTCTATTTGCGGAACGGATCCTGGGAGGGCCGTCAGATCCTGCCCGAGGGTTGGGTCGACTACAGCCGGACGTCTTCTGCGATTTCGCCGAGTGGATGTTATGGCGCCCAGTTCTGGGTGATTCCCGGGAGCCTTGGTCTTTTTGAGTGCCACGGTGCTGGCGGGCAGCGCATCACGATCAGCCCGAAGCTCGATTTGGTGATCGTCCGCCTTGGAAAGACCGAGCCCCACAAAGTCGGTGCGGTCGTAGGCTTTTGCAAGCAACTCGTCGACACGTTCAGGCCGACGGCCGGGTAGTCGGTTGGTCGCTGCCGGGTTCAGAGCTCCGTTTCAAGTGAGCGGGGATCGCGAGCGCGGCTCCTCGACGAAGGCCATGACTACGCCGATCGCAGTCAATTGAAACAAGATCGCCACGACGAAGAGCGCTTCATGGCTCCAGACAAATGCGATCGCCGCGCCGAGCAGGGGGCCGATCGCGCCGACGAGTTCCGAGGCGGAGTTCGCCACCGCGATTCGCAGGGGCAAGTCCTCTCGCGCACCGAATTCGAGAACCATGTTCTGGGCGGACATCATGAAGCCGCCGAGTCCTGCGCCGAGTCCAAAGAAGGCGATCGCGAAGCCGACGAGCTCCGTGCTCGCCATCAACAAGACAACCGCCAGGATCCAAAGCCCGAGCGACACAAGAAAGACGAAGCGAAACCCGGTTCGGTCGGCGATCCAACCCCAGAGTAGATTCGTCGTGCTGTTGGCCAGGAGGAAGGCCGGGGTAAGCACGGCGAGGCTGTGTCCGCTAATGCCGATCTCACGGCCGGCGTAGACGAAATAGAAGGGCACCGCCATCCGACCCATGGTCGCGAGCGCCCGCGCCAGGAAGTAGAGGGTGAAGCTTCGGTCCGCGCGCAGCAGCGCCGGCAGCTCACGCAGGCGGTCGAAGACGGTGGCCTGCTCTCGCACCGTTGGGGGTTCGGGTTCTCGAATCGCCAGCAGCATCGCCAAGCCGAGCGAGGTCAGCACGAAGGCGAGCAGGAACGTCGTCGCGTAGCCGTTTCCAAGTACATTGGGTTCGACGAGATATTTGCCACCCAGAAACGCGACACCGGATGCCGTCAGCCCCGCCAGGAAATTGCGCGCGCCCAGCAGGACGCCGCGGCGATCGACCGGGATCACCTTCGACATCAAGAACGAGAAGATGACGCCCTGCATGCCCATGAAGAAGCCGAAAATGAGCATCAAGGCGGAGATTGCGGGCACGGCCCATTCGATTGGTAGGAAGAATCCGACCAGCGCAATGCCAAGAACGCTGAGACGCATGCTCACGCCGACCAGGAATCCGATGGGCAGGACACGCTTGCGATGGTCGATGGCCGTCGCGCCGAGGATCGGGGATAGGAACATGCCGAAAGCCTGCGCGGCCCGGACGATGCCGATCGCGAACTCGCTGCCTGTGAGGAGATAGAGGTAGGCGGGCAAGAAGGTCGGCGCGTTCAACAGGCGAAAGCCGGTCTGCCCGAGCAGGCCGTGGAAGAGATGGGCCGTGAAGTTGCGCGGCAGGTTGGCGCGGACTTGGATTTCGTAGTCGGCTTCGGCCTGTTCGAGTGCGCGTCTTGTCGAGGCGGGATCGGGTTGAGCTTCGGAGGGTTCAGAGGGTCGGGAGTGCAAGCGGCTGGAAGCCCCTTCGGTGAAGGCGGCTTCCATGCTATTCGATGGGGTCGACGGCATCAAGGGACCGAGGAAGTGTGCGAACGGAATGACCCCGGCCGAAAGGAAGAAAACAGATGATCTATCTGCATCACTATCCGGCGTCTCTCTTCTCCGAAAAGATTCGAGTCATGCTCGGCTACCTCGATCTCTCTTGGGGATCGGTGGTCATTCCCAATATCATGCCGCGCCCCTTGCTGATGCCGCTATCCGGCGGCTATCGCAAGACGCCGTGTCTTCAGATCGGGGCCAACGTCTATTGTGATACTTCGGTGATCGCCCGGGGGCTGGCGCGCCAGGCTGGTGATGAAACGCTTTTTGCCGAAGGCTTTGCTGCTTCGCGCATTGCGGAGTGGGCGGACACTCAACTCTTTCGAGTGACGGTGGCGCTGAATTTCGCGCCCGAGGCGCTGGGGTCGATGATGAGTCAGCTCTCCTCCTCCGAAATCGAGGCGTTCATGAAGGATCGGGCGTCGCTGTCTGCGGGCTCCTCGATTCAGCGCTTCTCGCCAGAGGCGGCCGGTGCCTACCTCGATTCGTATCTGGCCGAGTTGGACGATTCGCTCGAAACGCCCTTTCTATTTGGCGAGACGCCCTGCATCGCCGACTTTTCTCTCTACCACTGCCTCTGGTTCCTCGAGAACAACGGGACGAATGCGAAACGACTCGAAGGCTTCCCGGCCGTTCGAGCTTTGATGGCGCGGATGGCCGCGTTCGGCCACGGTCAGGTCGAGCAGGCCAGTGGGGAAGACGCGGTGGCCCATGCCAAGGAAAGCGAGCCGATCTTGCCACGCCTTTCTGATGCTTCGCCTCAAACGATTGCGCTGGGCGAGTCAGTGGAGGTAACGCCTGTCGACTATGGGCTCGTCGCTGTGAAGGGCGTACTCCGGGCTCGTTCGGTCGAGGAGATCGTGATCGAGCGAGAGGCGCCCGAAGTCGGGCGTGTCATGACGCATTTTCCGAACGCAGGATTCGACGTGACGAGATGTGAAAGCCAGTGTTGATCCTTTCTATGACACGACACTGAGCGTGCCACTCGACCCACGGCAGCTTGAGAGCGAAGCCATCATGGCTACGGATCTCGAGGATTTCGGTGATGGCGAATGGCGCGAGGCCTTGGCAAGGCTCGTCGAATCCGCCAACCGGGAGGCGCGGCTCAATGACGTGGGCCGTGCGATCGTTAGCATGCAGCTGCGCGATCGGTTGATCAATCGTCTCGAGATTCAGGACTGGATCTCGCGCCATCCTGAAGTCGCTAGCGAAGAGATCGAGGCGCCACTCATTCTCGCGACGCTTCCCCGCACGGGTCAGACCGCGGCGGGTTGGATCCTGGACCGGGATCCAGGGAATCGCTCGCTGCTGCGCTGGTTCGTGAAGCGACCGTGCCCGCCGCCGTCTTCGCGCGAAGCGGGGGATGATCCGCGCATCACTCGCGAACGGGCGTTGATCGCGTCGATGCCGCGGGCGTTGCTCGACATGCATCTGTCCGATGCCGAGGAACCGGACGAATGCCATTGGCTCTTGAGCAACGATTTTCGGGCACCGCACGAGATCTATTCGATGCACGTGCCCGGCTACTACGAATGGGTGCGCGACGATCCGGGAATCGCATCGACGTACGAGTACTACGCCACGCAGCTCCGGATTCTCCAATCGCGACGGCCGAAGCGGCGATGGGTGCTCAAGAATTCACCGCACCTGCTCTATCTCGATTCTTTGCACGCCGTCCTGCCCGACGCGACCTTCGTTCAATTCCACCGCGATCCACTCAAGGTCTTGGCCTCGAATTGCCGGCTGTCGTTGTTGTTGAGGCGAATGTCGAGCGACCAGGTCGATGCGAGCGAAGTAGGAGAGAGCATGTTGCAGTTGCTCAGCGACTACATCGAGCGTTCGATGCGTTTTCGAGCCAGCAACGTCTCGCGCCCTTGGATCGATGTGCGCTTCCCGGATTTCATACGAAATCCGCGACACGAGATCGAGCGCGTCTACGCAGCGGCCGGATTCGAGTTTTCCCTCGAAGCGCAAGATGGCATGTCGCAATGGGTCGAGGCGCACCCGCGCAAAGACCTCCAGCGTGCTCGTCCAGCGGACCTCGCGCCCTACGGCATCGACCCGGATCGTGCGCGAGCGATCTTCCGCGAATATTGTCAGACCTTCGGAGTCGAATTCGACGGAATCTAGTGGACTGCCAGCGAGCGAGTTGGCCTCGTTAGGCGTGCCCGGCTCACTCCAGGTAGCCAAGGGCTCTCATCCGCTCTGCGACCATGGCTTCCTCCGCATCATCGTATTCGACCGGTATTCGACTCGAAGGGCCAACATCGCCTCCGCCTCCGCCTCCGCCTCCGTCGTCGGGGTGTACGTCCGGTCGCCATGGCAATCCCATCGCTCCGGCCAGCCACGCCGCCACGTCGACGAGTCGCGCAGGCGCCTCTTGGGCGTCCGCCCCGGGTCCGGCGGCGACCCAGATCCCTTCGCTGCGGTGCGTGCCGTTCATCCCGCGCCCGCGCCCGCCGGCTGATTGGTCTGCGCCGAGCACCCGAATGGAGGGAACGCCGCGCCCCTGTTCGCCGCCTTCGAACCAGGGCGTAGGAACGAGCGATAGTCCATACCCTCCGTCCAACGCCAGTTCGACAACGATGTCCGGCGCACGTTCCACGAAGCGTCCGCCATGGACTTCTTCGCGGCGCAGCGCCCGAGCGACGACCGGCTCGCCCGAGGGCAAGCGCCAGGCCAGAAGTGCCTCGATCACTCGGTCGCGGATCGCTTCATAGTCTTCCTGCGCGACGCAACCCGCGGCCTCCCGTCCGGTGAGATTGATCCAGACGCCGGGATTGGTATTCGCCTCTTCACTGAAGGCGACTGTTCGACGCCAATCGAGGCCGCCGAAGCGGGCACGGCTTTCGAGTTCCGCCGCCGCCGCCCGCGCGCGGCGAAAGACCTGTTGTGCGATGGCCGCGGGGAGCAGGGCGAGTGCAAGATCACGGAGCCTTCGGGCGAAGAGGTCGATGAAGCGACCGGCCCCATCACTGCGAACAAGGAATCCCGCTTCCGCCAGATACCGGTTGAGATGAACGATCTTGTCCGAGGCCCCGCCCATCCCATGGTCGGACAGAACGACGCATAACACTTCTTCGCCTACGGCCTCGCGGATCGCACCACAGGCTTCGTCGAGTCGTTGGTAGACGCTCCCGAGTGCGCCACGTCGCTCGGCGGAAGCCGACGGATCGTGTCGCGGCGAATCAGGATCGTGATCGCGCCAATAGTGGTGTCCGGCCGTGTCACTTTCGGAAAAGACAACCATCATGAAGTCCGGCAAAGCGCCGCCGCTTTTCGCACGGAGCCTTGCCAGGGCTTCGAGTGCGAAATCCCGCTTGCGATCGATGCGACCTAACAGTGTCTCAATCGCCCGTTCGTGAAAGTCGTCGGCCTTCGAAGACTCGTTCAGCTCCGGCCGCATCCAGGGTCCAGCGACGGCAGCGATCTCACGATAGAGCTCGGGATCGCTCGCGCTGCGCTCGTCGGTTCCCGTCGACACAGGCGCGTCGAAGCCGCAGACCAACAAGCCGTCGACTTCCTCAGGTGGATGCGTGGCCGGCAATCCGAGTACCAGCGCGCTGCCGCCAGCCTTCGAAACGCGACCAAAGATCGAGGCGCCCTCGCGGTTGGTCGAGTTGATGAAGCGCAACCGGTATTCACCGGCCTTCTTCTGTGTGAAATCGAAGATCCCGTGCTCCGCCGGCCGCAGACCCGTCATGAAGGAGGACCAGGCCGGGAAGGTGACGGGCGGTGTCGTACTCGCGAGCGCGTTCGATTGTCCTTCCTTCATCCAACGCGCGAGGTTCGGAAGCTCGCCATTCGCGATCAACGGGCGAATCACATCGAAGGTCGCGCCATCGAGGGCGAGGACCAGGACAGGCTTCAGATCGGTCAGCCGATCATCTCCTCAGCCTTCGAGTTCAGACAGGATCGCATCCGTGACTTGATCCGTTGTGGCTTTGCCGCCGAGATCACCGGTCTGGTTCGCCGGATCCGAGAGCACCGTCTCGACCGCGCTTTCGATCCGTGCAGCCGCCTTCGTCTCGCCCAGATGGCCGATCAACTGTGCGGCGGAGCGGATCACGGCGGTCGGGTTCGCTTTGCCGTGGCCGGCAAGATCCGGCGCGCTGCCGTGGACGGCTTCGAAGACTGCGCATTCGGCGCCGATATTACTTCCCGGGACAACTCCGAGTCCGCCGACCAGCCCCGCGCCGAGATCCGAGAGGATGTCGCCATAAAGGTTGTCCATCAATAGGACTTCGAATTGCTCTGGTCGCGTCACGAGTTGCATCGCGCAATTGTCGATGATCAACTCCTTCAATTCGATTTCCGGGTAGTCCCGGGCGACGCGTCGGGCGCATTCGAGGAAAAGCCCGTCCGAGAGCTTCATGATATTGGCTTTGTGGATCGCGGCGACGCTGGGGCGGCCCTGATCGCGCGCGAGTTCGAAGGCATAGCGTGCGATGCGCAGGCTGGCCTTCTCGGTGACGACCTTCAGGCTTTCGACGACGCCGGCGGTGACGCGATGCTCGAGACCGCTGTAGAGGCCTTCGGTGTTCTCGCGGATGATGACGAAATCGACATCCGTGAAGCGGGAGGGGACGCCGGGGATCGTTCGGATCGGCCGGACGCAGGCGTAGAGGTCGAGGGATTGCCGGAGCAAAACGTTGGCGCTCTTGAATCCGCCACCGATCGGAGTGCCGATGGGCCCCTTGAGCGCCACGCGGGTCGTCCGGATGGAGTTCAGGACCTCGTCGGGGAGCGGCGTGCCATGTTTGACGAAGACATCGGCTCCGGCCTCGACGCGCTCCCAGTCGACCTGGACACCGGTCGCTGCGACCACTCGAACGGCGGCCTCCACCACTTCTGGGCCGATTCCGTCTCCGGGAATGAGTGTGGCTCGGTAATTCATCGTCGTTTTCTCCGTTGAGGCCCTTGTCCGGCCCTTTTTGGCCCGTCTCGGTCGCCTCGGTTGCGTTTCAGCCCGTCTTCGGTTCGTCTTTGGCCGATCTCCGGCGATCGCAGTCGCCGGCGAGCGTCTCGGCCGGCCCCTGTCCCACACTCTTTCGGTCGGCGGGACGTCGGGATTCAGCGAATTCCCAAACCTGTTCGCCGGCCATTCGCCGCGACCCGTGCCCCGTGCTAGCCTGCCGCGCTCTCGAGATCGAGCCGCCGCCCAAGGGTGACGGTACTCGGGAATCACAGATGCGAGAATAGAGTCTGATCGCCCCTCGCGCGCGGCGTCTTCCAAGAAAAGCTGGCAAGAACAGCTGGCAGGACAATCGGAAGGTGAGCCCCGCACGAGTCGCATCGACCGCGAAGAACCCACTCCGATGGACGGTGAGGGTTCCAATCCGGACGAGGAGATCCCAATCATGTCCATAGAACTACTTTGCAAGAAGCTCGGTATGACCCAGGTCTTTACCGACGCCGGTGTGGCCGTTCCAGTGACCGTGCTCGAAGCCGGTCCGAATACGGTCATCCAGAAGAAGACGGCCAAGAAAGACGGCTACGACGCGGTCCAGCTCGCCTTTGGAGATCGCCGCGCGAATCTCTTCTCCAAGGCCGAGACGACCCATTTCGAAAAGAACGGCGGCAGCGCGCCCAAGCGATATCTCGCCGAATCTCGCCTGACCGCTGAGGAGGCGGCCGAACTCGAGTCGGGTGCAGAAATCAAGGTGGATATCTTCGAGGCCGGCCAATTGGTCGATGCCATCGGGACGAGCAAGGGCCGCGGATTCGCGGGCGTCGTCAAGCGCCATGGCTTCAAGGTCAAGCGACGAACCCATGGTACCCACGAAGCCTTCCGCCACGCCGGATCGATCGGCGCAGGCGCCAGCCCCGGCAAGGTCATCAAGGGCATGAAGATGGCCGGCCAGATGGGCAACGAGCGGGCGACGACCCAGAACCTCGAAGTCGTTCGCGTCGATCTCGAGCGAAATCTGCTCTTCGTACGCGGTGCCGTTCCCGGCCATCGCAATGCGTTGGTGAAGATCCGCACGGCGACCAAGGGACAGA
>CAZMFM010000060.1:22672-31027 GCA_964565565.1 uncultured Spirochaetaceae bacterium
GTTCCCGGCCATCGCAATGCGTTGGTGAAGATCCGCACGGCGACCAAGGGACAGAAGAGCTAGGGACAGGGCAATTCGCTCGGGACCGGCGGCTTAGGTGGCGGTTCAGTCGGCGGCTTGATTGCTGGCTTGGTTGCTGGCTTCGGCCGGCGGATGCATCACGGCGACTTCGTCTAGATAGAGAAGGTTGCCGTCCGGGTCGGCAACCATGGCCATGAAACCACCCCAGGGCTGCTTCTCGGGTTCCATCGTGAAGTCGACCCCGAGTGCGGCCAGTCGTGCATGTTCGGCGACGAGATCGTCGACTGCGAATCCGACGCCGGTGTGGCGACCGAGAAGATCCTTCTGGTCGGGACCCGGCAGCGGCAGCCCGAATCGGATGGGCCCTGCGGACACCGACGCATAGCCATGCTCCGCATCGGAAAACTCGAGCCCGAGTCCGAGCTTCTCGCAGTTGAACTTGATCGCACGATCAAGGTCACTCACGAATAGATTCACGTACGCGATTCGCATAGAGCACCTCCGATTCAGCCGTTGGCGGGAAGCGCCGACAGCCGGTGATAGGCGAGTGTCATCAAGATGAGCGTGAAAGGCATCGTCAAGAAGATGCCGAAGCCGACCGCCCCGCCAATTCCACTGAGTACCAGCACGATCACGAGAAAGATCGCAGACAGCGCGAAATCCTTCTTGATCAGAGCGAAGCTCTTTGCCAAGGCGCCGGTGGCGTCTTCATCATCGATCGCGATGGCGTGGAAGGCAAACGACATCGCCAATCCGAAGAGCAGTCCCGGCAAGACCAGTAGGAACATTCCGATGGCGACGCCGACGCAGATCAGGACGAAAGCGATCAGGCTGGCTCCAAAATGCCCGAAGCCGTCAAAGACATCGGCGGGCGAGCCCGGCTCGTTGCGCAGACGCTTCTCGACGAGTTGGATAAAGCCCACCGTCATCGGGCCCGAGAGAATTCCAAGACTGACGACCGTAACAATCAGCATGATCAGGCCAGCGATGATCCACAGAACGAAGTCGCCCTTGAACAGTCCCCAGGCTTCACTGAGCGTGTCTTGAACGAGATCTTCTCTTCTGCCCAACTCGGTCATGACGTTCTCCCGTGACCGCTCCGATGATTGCAGAGCGGAAAGAGACAATAGGCGAAGTCGATTCGATCAACAGATCAGTCTGCGCGTCGACTGACCCCCTCGGTTTCGCACTCAGCGCATCGGAATCCCTACTATGATCGCTGCCGGGCGTCTGGGCTGACGGAGTGACGAGGGGCCGAGTGACGAGGTCGGAGAGCAAACGATGACAAACGAGATTCGATCGCAGCGCGTTCACGCCAATGGGCTCGAATTCCATGTCCAGACCTGCGGAGAAGGCGATCGGCTCGCCCTGTGCCTGCACGGCTTTCCCGAGATCGGCTATTCGTGGCGACATCAGATGACTGTGCTGGCGGAGCTCGGCTACCGGGTCTGGGCACCCGATCTGCGCGGCTATGGGCAGACGGATCGGCCAGAGGGAATGGCCCACTACGCGATCGAGACGTTGATGGAGGATGTCGGCGCGTTGATCGATGCCTCGGGCGCGCGTGAGACGGTTCTCATCGCACACGATTGGGGCGCCGTGATCGCCTGGCAATTCGCAGCGAGTCAGATCAGGCCACTCGACCGCCTGATCATCTTGAATGGCCCGGCTCCTCGTCCGCGGGCGAAGCGGCCTAGCCTGTTCAGCCGCGAGTTCTGGCGCTTCGCCTACGTCCTCATCTTCCAGATTCCGTGGCTGCCGGAATGGTTGCTCCGCGCGCGCGACTACCGTGGGATCGAGCAGGTCTTTCGGGGCTCGACGGCGCATCAACCAGAGCGTTTCACGGATGAAGTGATCGCCGTCTACAAAGAATCGGCTCGCCGGCCCGGCGCACTGACGGCGATGCTCAACTACTATCGAGCGCTGGTACGCGGGGGCGGGATGAAACGGCTCGAGGCGATGGGCTTTCCGATGATCGAGACGCCGACCTTGATTCTGTGGGGCGAGCAAGATCCGATTCTTCCTCCGGAGATGATCGAAGACGCCGATACCTGGGTGCGTGACCTAACAACTCGGCTGGTCCCCGACTCCGGACATTGGCTCCAGCAAGAGGCACCAGAAGCCGTCAACGCGCATCTGCGGAAATGGCTGTCGGGCGCTGTAAATTCTTGAACGCACGCGCTCCCGATCGGTCCCAGGGCTGATATCGTTGTCTCGACATGGCGCGATACAATCGAAAAGATCATTTCCATCAGAAAGCCAAGAAGGACGGCCTGCGCTCACGGGCCGCCTACAAGCTCGAAGAAGTCCAGAAGTCGGCCAAATTGCTGAAAAAGGGCCATCGCGTCTTCGACCTCGGTTGTTGGCCCGGCGGATGGCTCGAAATCGCGGCGGGTCTGGTTGGCAAGAGTGGCCGCGTCGTCGGCGTCGATCGCGCGGAGGTCGATCCGGAGATTCCGCTCAGTCAGGTGACGGCGTTCGTCGGGGATCTGGAGGACGCCGATATCGCCCAGCGTCTTCGCGAATGCCTGGGCGCCCCGCGCGCGGATGTCGTGTTGTCCGATGCCGCACCGAAGCTTACGGGCATTCGGGAAACGGATCGCGCCAATGTCGAGCGTCTGCTCGAGGCGATCGAGGCCTTGCTGCCGGAATTGCTCGCGCCAGGCGGCTCTCTGCTCATCAAAATTCTCGAAGGGCCCGAGGCGGCGGTCGTTGATCAACGAATCCGAAAGACCTTTGAATCCGCCAAGGCCGTCAAACTCAAGTCGACCCGCAAGGGAAGCACCGAGCGCTACCTGATCGCTCGGGGCTATCACGGAAGCGTCGGCGAAACCCCGAACGAGCAAGAGCCGTCAACCGAGCCCGGATAGGCGAACAGCGCGGCCAGGGCGATCCGTTAGACTCGGCGACCCTCGATCGCCCTTCTTTTCGAACCACCCATGACCGATCGCCGTTTAAGGGCCGATCGCATTTCGACCCCCAGGAGAATTTTCATGGCAAGCCCCCGTCCCTTTCAGGTCCTTGGCGTTCAGCAGATCGCCGTCGGCGGGTTGGACAAGAACAAGCTGCGCCGATTCTGGGTCGACATCATGGGTCTGCGCTTCGGTCATTCGTATCAGAGCGAGAGCGAGAATGTTGACGAGGATATTTGCGAGATCGGGTCGGGGCCCTTCGCGGTCGAGGTCGACTTGATGCAACCGATCGATCCGGAAAAGCGGCCGAAGGTGCATGAGCCTGCGCTCAACCATGTTGGCCTTTGGATCGACGATCTGGCGGGAGCCGTGGCGTGGCTAGAAGAGCAGGGCGTCCGCTTTACGCCGGGCGGGATTCGCAAGGGCGCGGCCGGCTACGACGTCTGCTTCATTCATCCGAAGGGTAACGAGCAGTCGCCAATCGGGTCGGAAGGCGTCCTCGTCGAGCTCGTCCAGGCGCCTGATCATGTTCGCGAGGCCTACGCAACGATCGAGGCCGCTTCCGCGTCTTGATTCCAGCGCCCCGCAGTCTGAACCCTGCCCGCCGCGTCGAGGCTTCGCGCAACAGAGAGTGCTCGTAGCCCCGCTCTCTTATGTGTCTTCTTCTTCGGCGTCAGCAACCGGTTCCGCACGTCTGACGTGGGGCAGCGCCGGGCCTAACAAAACCGCTGCCCAGAGCGTCGACGGTTGGCTACTGAGCATGATTCGCAAGATAACGGTCAGTGGCACCGCGAGCACCATGCCGACGGGTCCCAGGACCCAGCCCCAGAAAACCAAGGACATGACGACGATCAGGGGTGAGAGGCCCATTCCTTCGCCCATCACCCGAGGCTCGAGGAAGTTCCCGATCGCGATATTGATTGCGACATAACAAGCCGTGACCAGTCCTGCGGTCTGAGCGCTGTTGTCCACAAGGGCGAGGGCGACCGCCGGGACAGCGGCAATGACCGAGCCGACGGCGGGCACGAAGTTCAAGAGAAAGGCGATCAGCCCCCAGAGTGGTGCGAACTTCACACCGAGGATCATCAGTGCGCCGTAGGCGAGAAAGCCGGTCGCCATGCTCGTGAGCGTCTTGATGCCGAGATAGCGTCGGATCGATTCACCGATCTCGGTCATGCGGGCTTCCATCTCCGGCGAGTCGCCAAAGGCCTCACGGACCTTGAGCGGAAAACTCGAGGCTTCGAGCAGGATGAAACAGACCGTCAGGAAGAGCAGAAAGGCGTTGTTGAGCAGCGAGCCCAGATTGCCTGCGAGATTGCCGACCAGACCGAGCGCGGCTTTTGGGTTGAAGGGATTCGTTTCGCTCGTTTGCGTTCCAAAGTCGATGCCATGTTCGGCGAGCGTTGCCGTGAGAGAGGTGAGCACGGAGCCGAAGCGCTCCTGGTACGAAGGCAGCTCACGAGTGAATTCGTTGATCGAGGTGCTCATCAAACCGCCGAAGACGGCGCCGATCCCGAAAAGTCCGAGCAGGACCACGAGTAGCGCGATCGCCGTCGGCAGGCCCCGGTCGCGGAGCCAGAAAAGGGCGGGTGCGCACAAGAGGCCGATGAAACCGGCGAGCAGGAAGGGGACGAAGAGCGAGCTGGCCGCACGCATGCCGGCAATGATGATGACGATCGCGGCGAGGCCCAGCAGGAGATTCGTCGTCGGGTGCGTCGAGGGCGCGATCGAAGGAGAGGGATCAGTCGGCACCGGGAGAGAATGCCGCGCCTTTCACAGGAAGGACAGGGGGCCAGGTCACAAGGGGTCAGCACTGTTCCACCGCCACCGCCACCGCCGCCGCCGCCGCCCACCGCGCCGGCGCGACTTGGCCTTCTGCCTGCTAGCTTCGATCGCGCTGGAGGCGATTCATGGCGCGACCCATCTCGGAAAGTTTTGAGCTCGCTGGGCTCGTCGAAAAATGTCGAGCCCGAGGAGCCCCCTATCTGGAGTTCCTGAGGGTTCCCCAACTCTCCTGCGGAATCTATACCCTGGCCGCCGGTGAGACGGATACGCAATCGACCCACGATGAGGACGAGGTCTATCTGGCGCTGAGTGGGCGTGCGACCTTGATTGTCGACGGTGAAGAAACGGAACTGGCCCAGGGCTCGATCGTCTATGTGCCAGCCGACACACCCCACGAGTTCATCAAGATCGAGGAAGACCTGTCACTACTGGTCTTCTTCGGATCCGGTGGACCCTCGGGCGCGGAAAGTTGACGGAGAGTTGAGCATGGACATGGCGGAATTTTTCGAGATCGAAGCGATCAAGCAGCTGAAATACAAATACATGCGCTGTGTCGACATGAAGCTCTGGGATGAGATTGCGACGACGATGATCCCCGAAGCGACCTGCGCGTATAGCGCCGGCCACTATAGCTACGAGGGGCGCGACGAGATCATCGCCTGGCTCAGGAAGGGCATGGACCGCGACGGGTTTCACTCTTCGCATAGCGTTCACCATCCTGAGATCACGCTCACCGGTCCCGACGCCGCAACCGGCATCTGGGCCCTCGAAGACATCGTCGTCGACACTGAATACAATATTCAGATCTCGGGAGCCGCCTTCTACCACGACCGATACGTCAAGCGCAGCGGCGTCTGGCTGATCGAGCATACGGGCTATGACCGCGTCTTCGAACAAATGGAATCGCGGGCGGATCGCCCGAGCCTGAAGCTCACGGCCTCGATGTGGACGACCGGCGGGGCCAGCGAGATCAAGGCGTAGGGTCGGCGTCGAGGCGGCCGGTCGTTCGGTGAAGGCTGAGGCCGTGCTCTGCCAATCGGGCACTGATGAAATGCACCGCACGCATAACAGATCGATATGGCGAATCTACCTCCCGACAAAGAACGTGAACTTCGCGCGGCCACCCGTTCCTGTGGAACTTGTTCGCTGTGTTGCAGCGTGCTGCGCGTCGACGAGTTGAGCAAAAGGGCCGGGGACGATTGCCGCCATCAGCAAGGCGAACGCGGTTGCGGGATCTACACCGACCGGCCGACGATTTGCCGCGCCTACCAATGTCTTTGGCGACAGGGTGGGCTCGAAGAAGACGAACGCCCGGACGAGACCGGCGGGATCGTGGACCTCGAGACGATGGGCATCGGACTTCGCTTGGGGATTCGGATGCGCCGGCTCGAAGAATTCGACGCTGCGTCAAAACTGCGTGCGATCGCCGAGCGCTACCGAAGCCAGATGCCGGTTCGCATCAGCGACGCGGACGACGTCATGAACCCCGATCGACCTTTTCGTGTGCTGCTTCCCGAGGGCGAGGAACACCGGGTCTTTGGTGAACGAAGCGAAGTTTATCGAGCAGGCGTTCTGGTCGAAGAGAAGAGTATGCCCTGGGCGGAACGATGCATTCGTCGAGTCCAGGTCTGGTGGCGCAACCGCACGCTGCACTGAAAGCATGAGATTCCACAGCGCCGACGATCCCGGCCACTATACTTTTTTTTGATGCGTTGCATTTCATTTGGTGTCTGGACGGACGATGTAATCGTCGAGTACAGGAGACCTTGATGTCAGACGACTCTCGATTGGCCGCGGGCGCTCTAGTCACCGCGGGCCCCCATTCCACTGCCGGCATCTATTCGTCCACTCCGAGCGGTCGTCGCGTCGCGGCGTTCGTTCGGCACGGTCATTTTGATCGGCCCGATGGCGTGGCCAGCGCCCATTCCCTGTTTCCGCTTTCTGCGACGGGTCGCGATCAAGCGCGGAACGCCGTCGATCCGATTCTCGAATGCTGTGAAGAACTCGGCCTCGAAATCGATCCCCGTATCGAGGCCTCACAGCTCCTGCGTTCCTGGGAGACCGCGAACCTGATCGCCGAGGCGCTCGCCGCACGAACCGGCCAACGCTTTCACGTGATCGCCCGGGACGAACTCGTCGAACGTGGTCTGGGCAGCTGCGCGAATCTTACCTTCGACAGGATTGCCGAGATGCTGGCGGCCGATCCTCGTCTGGCGCCCCTGCCTGAGGGCTGGCGCCGCATGCCCGAATTCCGGCTGCCGGTCCAGGGAGCCGAGTCGCTGATGCAGGCGGGCGCACGGACCGCGGCGCGCGTGGCGACGAGCCTCGACTCGATTCCCGCCGAAGACGACCGCGATCTGATGAGACTCTTCGTGGCACATAGTGGGTGCCTGCGACATGCGACGGTTCAGCTCGGGGCCCTTGATGTCCGGGTCGTAGCGGGCCTTTCAATGGACTTCGCTCAGTCGGTGTTCGTCGAGAAGGTTCCGAACGGCGATTGGGTCCACGTTGCGGGTCAATTCAAGAAGCGGCTACCCGGTACCTGATCGAGGGCGATGATGCTTCGTTCCTGGACGGTGGTCTTTTGGGATCAATGTCCGCCGTCGACTAACATTGATTGATTCGCGATCTTGCCGACGTGCTTCTTCTCGAGGTGCCCAGCCTCGTACATCCATCTGAGCGTGTCCCGGTAGCTTTCCTTGGCGTCGCGAAATGAAACGCCGAGCTCACGAGCCGTACGCTCGCCACTACAGCCGGGCCATCTCGTCGCGTACTCCATGGCATCTCGAGTGAGGGGAAACGAGAAGTCGTAGAAGTGCTTGATCAGATCGCCGACGCTGCCCATCGCGCGAAAGACAGGTCCTGGAATCGGAACACGCCGTGTCCACTTCCCGGTCAATTCGTCGAGGACCCGATGGGTATCTGGCCAGGAAAGCATCGGCCCAGCGGCCGCATAACGACTCGACCCTTCTTTCTGTTCGAGCAGAACGAGATGAAGCGCGGCGAGATCCCGGACATCGACGATCTGAAAGCCGCTCGACGTATTCACTCCGCTTTGTTTCAAGAACGTGTAGATCGCGTGGTTGGCGCCGCTCAGCCCCGGATCATCCGGCCCGACGATTCCGGTCGGGTAGGAAACGCGAATCGGTGCGCCTTCGTCCTGCATGCGTCGAATTTCGTGTTCGGCCTCGGATTTGCTCATCGCGTAGGCGGTCGTTCCCTTCGCGATCGGCATCTCGACATGCAACGACTCGCAACCGGGCTCGAAGAAGACCGAGATGCTCGAGACGTAGACGATCGACGGCAAGCCCCGCTGATGGGCGCCGCCCACCACCAGCTCGACCCCACGCCGATTCGTTTCGAGAACGCGATTGGCCATCGATCGCTTCATGTCGACGAGCGCCGCGCAATGAAAGACCGCGTCGCAACCGGCCATCGCATCTTTGACCGAGGCTTCGTCCGTAATGTCTCCGACGATGACATCGCTTTCAGGGATGCCGACCTCGAAGGGGTCGAAGACGCGCCGAACCTTGTCGGCGTCACGGACGAGTAGACGAACCTGATGGCCAGCCGCGAGATAACTGCGGACGGTATGGGAGCCTGCGAAGCCGGTGCCTCCCGTCATCATTACGCGCAT
>CAZMFM010000061.1:0-30546 GCA_964565565.1 uncultured Spirochaetaceae bacterium
TCGGGCAACACGATGTGTTCTCCCGTCCAGACCGACTCGAAGCCAGCGGCTTCCAAAGCCTTGACGGTTCGTGACGCGATTGCGGGATCGGCGAGGAGGTCATTGTTGATGCCGAAGAGACCGAATTTCATGAGGGAACTCCGTACTCGAGAGGGACTGGGAGAGTAGCTGGGAGAGTGATTGAGAATTGGCTAGCGCGATCGGCGTCCCGATAACTCGATCGACATGCTCCCAGGGGGTTACGGACCCCGGGAAATTGCTGCGATATCCCGTGTGTTAGGCCCTGGAGAATCGGTCCGATTCGCGCGGCGCGCGTCCCAGCCCACGAACTCTTCGAGTGCCGCAAGCACACCGGTGTGAAAGGCGCCGCGCGCGGCACCGCCACCACCGAGTACGAGACCGACCCGCGAAATTGCTATCCAGTGACGATACCCGAACGGGACAACGCGGCCCGCGCAATCGATTGGCCATCCAGTGGGTTCATGGCAACTTTCTACGCGACCACCAAGCGAGCCGAATGGCTCCACGGCCTTTCGATTGACGAGTTCGATTTGCGCGAAGCAGACAATGTCGAAGCCGAGTTCGAGTTAGCGAACGCTCCAGGTTCTAGTGACAATTCGGTTCGCGTCGAATTCTACGTACGCCGCGCCCGTGGTTTCGGTTGTGTCTCTGTCGCGAATGACTAGGAGAATGCTCTTCTTTTTGGTCGTCGTTCGGTTATAAGCATATTTCCAGATAGTCAGGTCGTCGTTTTCCGTGCGGCTCGTGGGTTCGCCGAGGAGCGAAATCACGAACTGCTGGTTGTCGCCCACCTTGATACGGCCCAGGGCTTCTTCAGCGACAAATTGGCCCGAATACTTCGTGATCGAGGACGAGCTAAGCAGGCAGCCGGACGCCACGACTGCAAGCCAGAGGGTTGTCAGGAACACGGCGGGAGTCTTGGAGCAGGTTGACATATTACCTGTCTTTCGGTGGACGGTGCGTTCTGTTGGATGTTACGGCTTTCTCGACTAGGTGTTCAACCCTCCGTCAACTAATCTCGAAATTGCGAATGATACGCGAAGTCTTCGAGTCCTTTATCAATAGGCATGTCCAGCTCTCCGTGTATCGTGTTCAGCCGGCCTCTTCAAACAGATACCAGCCGCTATGTTTGCGGTTTCGAATCTGCTCTTCGCCTGTCACTCATGAAGAGTGTCTGTTTGAATCACCCCGCCTTTCTCGGAGCCGGATCGCTACCGGGCAGACGATGTGAGAAACTTTCGAGGCTCGTTCTGAAACAGCTTCAAGATTCCGAAGACGTGTCCTTGGTGGCCTCTTGAGAGGTGCTGTGCTCAAGGTACCCGCCGCGATGGCTGTCACATCTGAGTCAGCGAGCCGTCCGGGATTGCGGCCCTCCCGTACCTGGAAAGGCCGAGAGTCTTCACGGTTGCCTGCTCGTCCTCCTTGTCCGGCGGTCGAGATCTGATTGGCGATCGTCACCGTTAGTTCATTGACGCTGGCGATTGCTGTAATCTGTCCGCCTGCCGCAGGCGGAGCCCGTCCGCGCTTGCGGATGCGCGCCCGCTCCATGGCGTGCCAAGTCGCTGCCTGCTGATCGTAGGGAAGGATCGGCAAATGAACGAAGAGAGAAGTGACAATTCGAGGCTGGCCATTCGTCATTCCGGCCTAGAATCACGGTTCGCAGTGGGGGAATGAATTGGGACTCGTTCGGGAATTCCTGAAGAACCTTCGAAAGCACCGCGTCGCGCAGTTCGGCGTTCTCTATCTCGGCGCGGCATGGATCCTCCTGGAGGTGGCGGCTCTTCTCGAGCAAACGCTCGAGCTGCCCAACTGGGTCGATCAATCCGTGCTTGGGCTCTTGGTCGTTGGCTTTCCTTTCGGGCTCATCCTCGCCTGGTTCCAGGCATCCCAGTCGACCGCTTCCGAAGCGGATACCGCGAACTCCGATCCCACGGTCCCGAAGACTGCCGAAGGTCGACATGAGCCGAACGCATTTCAATCAGATTCTTCGCATGAGCCTTTCTCCCTCCGGTCGGGTGGAAACCTCCCAATCGCTGCCACCAGTTTCATCGGCCGTGATGCTGAAGTGGCGGAGTTGAAACAACTCTTGGGCGACCATCGACTCGTAACACTCACTGGTGTGGGCGGCGTCGGCAAGACACGGCTGGCTCTATCCGTAGCCGAAGAACTCGCGACGGATTTCGCGGATGGCGTCTGGATGGTAGAGCTTGCGCCGGTCGGCGATCCGGCTGCCGTGCCCGCGGCTGTAGCGACCGCATTGGGCATCACGGCTCAGGCGGATCGCAGCGTCACCGCCGCAATCGCTGAGGCGCTGTCGGGCCGCCACCTTCTCCTGGTTTTGGACAATTGCGAGCACGTACTCGACGCCGCAGCGGACGTGGTAGAGACACTTCTCACGCGGACGACCGGAGTTTCTGTCGTAGCGACTTCCAGAGAGGGTCTGCGTGTCGCCGCCGAACATCTGTGGCCCGTGCCGTCGCTAGACGTTCGGAGCGGTGAGTCTTCGAAGGCAGTTTCCCTCTTTGTCGAACGCGCTCGCGCGGTTCAGCCTGGATTCACTTTGGGCGATGATGTCGAGGCGGTCGTCGACATCTGCAAACGGCTCGACGGGATCGCATTGGCCATCGAGCTTGCGGCGGCTCGAATGGTTTCCATGAACCCTCGAGAGCTGTTGGATCGTTTGGCGGACCGCTTTCGTCTCTTGTCGGGATCTCGCCGCGGCTTGGAACGCCATCAAACATTGCGTCATGCTGTGCAATGGTCCTACGACCTGCTTGCTGAGCACGAAGCGTCGCTACTGAGTCGCTGCTCCGTCTTCTCCGATGGTTTCGATCTCGTCGCGGCCGCACATATTGGTAGTGACGAGGGCCTGGATGAGTATGCGGTGCTGGACGCTTTGGACTCGCTGGTTCGCAAATCGCTCGTGATCGCCGAGACTGCGCGCGGGAAAACCCGCTACACGCTACTCGAGACGATTCGCCAATTCGGCGAGGAGCAGCTCGCGCAGACCGGGTTGGTCGACGACATGCGCATGCGTCACGCGAACTACTTCGCCAAGCAGGTTGTTGAGTGGAGGCGCGTATGGGACGGACCGGGCCAACGCGATGCGCTCGATTGGATACAAGTCGAGTTTGCGAATCTGCGTGCGGGGTACGAGTGGGCGGCAGATCGCGGCGAGCTCAGTATCGCTGCTTTGATCGCGGCACACGGCGCGGTGATCGCGTTTCCGTTGCAGCAGTTTGAGCCGATCAAATGGTCTGAGGAACTCATTCCCGGGGCGAGTGCCGTCAATCTTCGCGAGCTTGGGCTTCTCTATGGCGCAGCTGTCTTGTGTGCCTATGTGGGCCGCAGCGAGGAGTCGATCGAATATGGTCGTGCCGCGGTCGCCCTTCAAGGCGATGATCGGTATGACACTTTCGATCCAAGCTGGAATGAGTTTTGGGCCAATGTCGCAATCGTCATCGCAGGCGGTAGTCCCGAGGCGTTCGTGAGATCATGTGAACCGCTCACCCATGGTTCCGCGCACGCGCGTACCGTCGGGCTATTCGGCATGTTCTACGTACTGCCCGCTTGCGGTCGCGCGGACGAAGCCATCAAGATTGCGACGGACGTGGAAGCTGCGGCGCAGGCCTACGGCAATCCGCTCTGGATCGGTTGGCTTTGTGCAGGCTATAGGGCGTTTACCGAGACCGACCCCGAGCGAGCACGTCTTGAATTCGAGAAGGGCCTCGCCTACGCGCGCCATCAACAATTGCCCTTCGTCGAGAATCGAATATTGCAAGAACTCGCGTGGCTGGAAGGTTTGCATGGCGTGCCCGCACAGGCGGCCGAGTTGTTCGACAGTGTCCTTGATGCTTTTCACAGGGCCGGGAATCATACGGATCTAAGGGCAACGCTCTGCTATGTCGCAATGTTCTTCGATCGCTTGGAGCTGCCGGAGATTGCCGCCACCGTGTTCGGCGGTAGCCGAATGCCCGCCGAATCCTGGGTGGTGGGTATGCCGAATGCTCTCGAACATCTACGCGACGTGCTCGGTGTCGAGCGATTCGATGCCTGTGTCGAGGCCGGGGCGGCGATGGAGCCGACGGCCGCAGTCGATTTTGCACGAGAGAAGATTCGAACGGTACTGGGGGCTTCCGCAGACGAAAAATGAACGAGGCCATCTCGCCAATCCTCCACGCTCCCCGGCTGGCTCGATCGAGCTCGAGTTGGCTCGTCCTCCAGGTAAGGAGAGAATGATCCACGTTCGCTCAGGAAGCCCTTCACGCCGTCATTGAGCCAATGCTCATCGACTCCGGCTTTGACGGCGACCTTTGCCGCAGCCTCTCGGATCTTTCTGGTGGGCGATACCGAGTGCCCGCCTTGATCTCAGGGTTGGCAGCGAGTGCTTCATCGAGTTCTCGCCCGAGGTGGACGACATATTTCGAGATCACAGGTTCGCGAACGAAGAGAAAGCGCGATGGCCGCTGCTAAAGCACGACCCCCAGCTGCCGCGCCTGTGCAAGCAGCCGTCCGTCCGCGCTCCAGATTTCGCCGTCCTCTTCGAGGTAGCCACCCTGGACTGCGCGAGTGGAGAAGTCGACGAGGACGAACGCGTCTGGTTCCAAGGTCGCCAAGGCCTCGGGCGCGAGGATATGCACTGTTAGGTCGACGGTCGGTACGCCTCCGGAGGTCGGCGGCATGTCACGCGAGGCGAAGATCGCCGGCGGCCAGGCATCACAGATCGCTGCGATCTCTGCGGTATCCCAGGGTCGCGGCTCTTTCAGGCGAATCCACCCACCGCTCCGCGCCTCCTTCGTCCGTTCTTCCTGCGAAAAGGGCGCGGGGCCAATCGCGAAGCGTTGTTCATAGCGATCGTGAAGCGAAGGCATGTCTCGATCGGCCGACAGGTCGCGCACTTCACATTCTTCGGGAGGCCTGACATCCGGCATCTTGGCGTGAACGAAACCGCCCTTCTCTCGGGGGACCGCATGAGCCGCCGTCGCGAGCGCCTGAAGTTTACCGTTCTGTACGAGTCGGGCGGTGACGGTCGTGAGCGTTCGGCCGACGCGTTCAACGACTATTTCGACGTGTGCCTTGCCTTCCTGCGGAGGCCGCAGGTAGTGAATCGTTAGAGAGCGCAGAGGCCGACTCGCATCTGCGACGGCATGATCGGCGGCCTTCGCGAGAATGGCCGCAACGTACCCCCCGTTTGGACCGCGGACGATCCACCATCCTCGGTCGATCCTGACCTCGTAGCGACCTTCGCCAAGCGGCGTGATCTCGGTGTCCCGGTCGAATCGATTCGTCATGCGGAGCGTTCTTCGAGCTCGGTGCATAGTTGGGCGAGGCGCATTTCGCCTTCACGCGTCTGGCCCCCATGCGCCATGAAGGCTCGCATCAGGCGCTGCGCTTCGGGAGTGCGGACGAGCCCCTGAAAGCGGAATCCTTCCTCGATCAGCCCTTCGTCAAAGGAGGGCTCTGCTGCCAGTGCCGACGCTTTCGCTTCTGCGATGGCTTTCGCGGGGAAGCTGGCGATGCGCTTGGCCAGGCGTGTTACGAAGGGGCGAAGTTCCTCGGCGGGCAGCGCACGGTTGAGATAGCCCCAACGTTCTGCGGTTTCGGCGTCTAGGTCGTCGCAGCCGAGGATGACTTCGAGGGCGCGGCCCCGGCCTAATAGCCTCGGGAGACGCTGAGTACCGGACCCGCCGGGCAGGATGCCGATCGCCACTTCGGGCTGAATGATCACCGTCTTGCCCAACGCGCCGAAGCGCATGTCGCAGGATGCGGCGAGCTCGCTGCCGCCACCGCCGACCCGCCCGCCAAGTTCGACGATCGTGGCCTTGGGCATCCGGCGATAGGCCTCGCACATCGCGTGGAAGGGATTCTCAGTGACGGTTTTCGCGCGCTCGGGCGGGTGATCGATCGGAAAGTCGAGAATCGCCTCGACATCGAAATGCGCGATGAAGAAATCCGGATCATCACTGCGCAGCACCACCGCACGCACAGCGTCGTCTTCGGCCACCTGCTGGGCAAAGCCCGTAAGATCGCCAAAGAGCGCAGGGGTCATCACGTTGATGGGTGGGTTCGCGATCGTCGCGAACGCCACGCCGTCTTCGATTTCGATATGCAACCGTTCATAGTCGTCGTAGGACATATTGCTCACTTCCGTGTGATCTTCACTGGCAAATGGGTGTAGCCCCGGACGAACGAAGAGAATGTGCGCTCCGGTTCGTCTTGCACTTCGATTCGTTCGAATCGTTGCAGGACTTCCTCCCAAAGGATGCGCAGCTGGAGTTCCGCCAGACGACTTCCCATGCAGAAATGCGGTCCCCAGCCAAACGACAGATGCCGGGCGGCGTTGGAGCGTTCGATGTCGATCGCTTCGCCGTTCTCGAAGACGTCCTCGTCGCGATTGGCCGAGATGTACCACATGAGCAACTGATCGTTTTTCAGGATGGATTTTCCGCCCAGCTCGCAGTCTCGAGTAGCCGTCCTCCTCATGTAGGGGAGAGGCGTCTGCCAGCGAATGATCTCCGGCACCATTTGCTTGACGAGACCGGGGTTGGCGATGAGTTTGTCGTATTGCTCGGGAAATTTGTCGAGGCCATAGACGCTTCCCGACATCGTGTTGCGCGTCGTGTCGTTGCCACCCACGATGAGTAGCAAGAGGTTGCCCAGGTGATTGGCGGCGGAGAGATGCTTGGTGGCTTCCCCATGCGCCAGCATCGAGACGAGGTCGTCGCCCGGACTCTTCTTTCGTTCTTCCCAGAGCCTGGTGAAGTACTCGACACAGCCCATCATCTCGTCGCGTTTCTGTTCCTGGGTTTCGACGATGCCGCCGGGTTCGGGGATTGCGAAGACGATGTCGGACCATCGCGTCAGCATGCGGCGGTCTTCGAAGGGGAAGTCGAAGAGCGTGGCCAGCATCATCGTCGTCAGCTCAATTGAGACCGTGTCGACCCAGTCGAAAGTCTCGTTCTCGGGAAGCGAGTCCAGCACCCGGCAAGTTCGTTCGCGGATGATCGGTTCGAGCTTGGCTAGATGGCGCGGCGCGACCGAGGGCTGCACCGTCTTTCGTTGTTCATCGTGGCCGACTCCATCCTGGGAGATGAAGGGCGGGCTGCTCGCTGGGAACATGTTCGGGGAATCGCTGCCGGGGCGGAAGCCAATCGAGATTCCCTGGGCTGACGAGAAGGTCTCCGGTTCCGAACTGATCGCCTTGATGTCCTCGTATTTCGTGACGGACCAATAGCGTCCGGCAGAGTCGAGTTCGTTCAAGTGGATGGGATCCTCTTTGCGCAGCCGCGCGAAATAATCCTGCCAACGATCCTCGCGAAAGAGATGTGCGTTCAGCGGGTTGATGTCCTCGAGTGCGAGTTCGCTGGCCGGCGCCACGCCGCGACCCTTCTCGGCCTGCTCCTGCTCCGGTGTTCGGAACCGGGTGGCGTTCGGTTGGGACGGTTCGGTGGCGGTTGCACTCATTCTTATTCTCCTCTGATTCGGATGATTCGGATTCGCGTGGAATTCATATGGGATTCACGGGCGCGAGGACTCGGTCTGATCGAACTCCGTAGTGTGCCAAATCTGTGCGCCAAAATTGGGCCGGTTGAGTCGATTCGTGCTTGGCGGTGGCCGTTCGAACCGGACCTCTCTGTCTGGGCGGGAAATTCCGAGCAGCGGCCTCGCGCGGCCCGTTGAACCCCATTTCGAAGAAATTTTCTGATCCAGCGTTCGCCTATATATAGCCATGTGGCTATGCACGGGTTATACAAGGAAGATGCGAGTTCTGGCAGCCCTGGCCGATCCGACTCGAGCACGAATCGTCGAAGAACTTTCGATCGCGCCGATGACGGCGAACGAAGTCGTGGGTCTGTTCTCGATTTCCCAGCCATCCGTGTCCCGCCACCTCCGAATCCTGCGCGAAGCCGGTCTGGTGACAGCGCACGCAAAGGGGCGACAGCGCCTCTATCAACTCGAACCGCAGCCACTGCGCGAAGTAGATGCCTGGCTCGCCCAATTCCGCCGCCTCTGGACCGAAAAACTCGACGCATTGGAGACGCACATGAATGAGGAACATGGGAGAGGCACATGAAGGAGGTCCACTGAAGTGGCTGGGCGGAGCGAAGTTTCGGTCTGTTACACGATGCGATTCGAGCGAACGAGTCGACATTCCACTGCCAGCCTCTGGCGGGCGATTACGAACCCTGGCGAACTAGCGGCCTGGTGGGGAATGCCGAGTGCTCGCGTTGATCTTCGCGCGATCCTTGCGCGGAGCCAAGAGAAGGAGTGAGTCGGTGACACAGAGCATTGTCGTTTTTGGAGCCAACGGCAAGATCGGCCGAATCTTCTGCGAAGAGGGTGCGCGCGCCGGCTTGCCGATTCGCGCGGTGGTCCGTCGCGAAGATCAGCGCGCGTTCTTCGCGTCGCGGAATATCGAGGTTGTCCTGGGCGATCTCGAAGGGGAATTCGAGCAGGCGCTCGAGGGATGCGATCGCGTGGTCTTTACGGCGGGATCCGGCGGTCAGACCGGTCCGGACAAGACGATGCTCGTCGATCTCTACGGCGCCATTCGCGTGATCGAAGCGAGTGAGCGTGCCGCCATCGACCACTTCGTGATGGTCAGTGCCGCACGCGCGGATGTCCCGCTCTCGGCTACGCCCGGGATGCGTCACTACATGGTCGCCAAGAAAGTCGCCGATGATCGTCTGGTCGCGAGTTCTGTCGCACACACCATCCTTCGCCCCGGCCGGCTGACCGACCTCCCTGGAAGCGGAAAGATCCGGACGCGTTTTTCGGACGGAGAAGGCGTTGAGATCTCGAGGCAGAACGTGGCCCAATGCATCGCCGCAGCGTTCGAGTCTCCGGCTCCCGGGAACCGGGTCGTCGAGCTATTCGACGGGGATCAACCCATCTCGACGCTCTTTGCGGATTGACTGTTGTCGGCGAGGCTTGGTGTATCGCCGTGCGCGGGTGTGCAAGCGACATACCCGAACCCGTGATCAATCCTCGATCGAAACCTCGTCCGACTCGCCTAACACGTCGAGATCGACGGCAGATAGATCGACGGCTTGCACGATGTCGCCGAGCATGACATAGCCGGGGTTTCGAAAGAATTCGTCTTCCGTTCTCTCAACTTCCATGTCATCGAAGTATTTCGTCACGATGGGGTCGAGGGGAATCTCCTGGCCCAGGATCGTGAGCGATGGCATGTTGATGTCGAATGCATCGACGGGACCCTCTAAGCGAACATCCGTTTCCGGATCGTCGCGACTCACATCGAGGGCCAGGACCGTGTCAGGCGTGCCAGGATCGGTCTGGATTCCGTGAATCTCGAGCCAATCGCCGACGACGATGTCATCGAATCCGAAATTGGGTTCTTCGTCACGGTCATCTTCGAGTCGCGTCTTCCCGTCGACGACCACCGTCACACCGAGAATGGTCAGTTCCCGTGCGACCAGATCGACGGCCGAGACATTGGCCTCGATGTGCACATCCTCGAGCGCCTCTTGCTCGTCTTCCGACTCGACTTCGTCCGCGATCAAGACACCGTTCTCGAGTCGTCCATCGACCTCGACGAGTTCTCCGTCCGCGAGGACGAATCCGGGTGGATCGAAAGTCGCCGCCGAAGCGTCGACCGGAGTTCCCGCGACCATGAAGTCGGCGATCGAGACGAAGTTGGTCACGATGCCCTCGGCCTCGGCATCTTCGAGGTCACCCGTGCCCAATCCGGCCGTTCTCAATTCGATCTGGTCGGCAACCAATATATCGCCAGTTTCCTGCAATGTTCCCTTCGCTTCGACGAAATCTCCGTCCGCCAGCGAGTCGCGGGTCAGATCATCGAAGGTGGTCGAAGCCAGGTAGTGAATCAGGATCGGACCCAGGTTGAACTCGCCGCTTCCGTCCTGGTTCTTGGTCAGGTTCGAAACGATGTCCTCCAGGTCCGCATTGGAATTGGCCGGGAACTGACCCATCGCCTTGATCCGGGTGGCGCGAATCATTCCGCCGGCGTCGAGGAAGCCGCTGACTTCGACCACGTCGTTCGCCATCAAGCCCAGGAAGGACGCACCATTCTCGAACGCTGTGCTTTGTTGGCTCATCAACACAGTCGTTCCGAGCACTTCAAACGTTCTCTCGGGGCCGCCCGGCGTCGTCTCGACGGGGTCGCTCGCAATCGGACCCTCAATCGAATCGTCGAAGAAGACGGAATAGGCAGTTCCGCTTAGGCCATCGGCCGAGAACGTTCCCGTAATCTGCACGACCATGCCCAGTCGGAGATCCGTTTCGTTGGCCGGGGATCCGTCGATCTCGATCGAAGCCGTCGAGACGTCCCATTCCGTTCCGTTGACGAAGATGCTGCCGAAGGCGCTGACACTGCCCTGGCTGATTCCGGTTCCGCTCATGCCTCCGGTTGCGGCGATGTCACCGCCTCCCGCGCCACACGAGAGTGCGACCGAGATCGTGACGAAAAGTACGGCGCGCGAACAGGCGCGGAACACGCGGCGGATGTTCATCGGCCTCGATCCCTTCACCGCACGAAGACCCGGTTCGACGGTCTCGTCCCGCTCAATCACTGCCATCGGTCTCTTCCTCGTAGTAGTAGATGCCGACCATCGCTCGGTGTCGCTTTTCGTCGGGCTGGACGCCCTGTACATCGCGGTCGTGCTTCGACATGTCTGCATTCAGCTCTTCGAGCAGATGCTGCCCCTTGCTGGCGAGAAGCTTTCGGAGCGCCGGCAAGTAGTCGGCGGGTAGATTGTCGTAGGCGACCTTGCGCTGGAAGAAGGGCGCAGCGTGATCGGCATCGAGATTGTTCTCGATCGACGAGACGAGGTCGGCGACATCTGTTCCCAAGAAATCGAGCTTGGCCATCTCGTCAGCCTGCGGAATGTAGGCGCGGTGCAGAAGCTTCAAGCGGCCATCCTTCAATCGATCGACGGCACCCACACGCATCAACTCGTCGAGCACCGCGCGCGGCGTCACATCGCCGCCGTGTTCCTTGACCAGCACCGAGAAGCTCGGTCGCGACTCCGACTCGAACGGCAGCGAGGCGGGTGCGCCGCGGCCGTCCCGATATTTCGGATCGCCGACCCAGGCGGAGACGACGCGCGCTGCGCGGTTCACCTTGCCGCGGGTTGCTCGGTCCCCGTCCGCGGGCGTCGAGTCCATCAATCGGCTGGCTTCCTTGCGGGTCAGGCCCGTGAGCACGGCGACCCGCGAAATCGTCAGCTTTCGGCCGGGAACGGTGAAGTCCTGGCGCGCGGTGTCGACGTAGGCGCGTTTGACGAGTTCTGCGAACTCGCCGTAGGCCATGCCTCGCTTCAGCATCAGTCGTACGAGCGACTGGAGAAGCGTGATGACGGCGCGTTCGAGTGCGTTGCGTGGAGATTCGGCCATAGTTTTCTGGAGTTGCTGTTTGGGAAAATTATCCCATAGATTGTTTGCTTTCGCGAGTGGCAGAGCCCGGGAATTCCCGGATCGAGAGCAGGTTCATGCGATTTGCTGGTCGCCTACTCACGCGTTTCATACGAAATTCCGGTATCGGGAGGAGCCTTTGTATGTGTTAGGTCCGGGTTCCCGGCCTGGTCCTCGGATAGAACGTGTCCCTCAGTTTTTTCAGCACTTGCGACTTCCGCGGCCCCAACCCCTTCTTCGATGCCCGCCGATTCGCGGTGGTCGAGGTTCCAGACCCAGTCGTATTCCGATGCGTCGTCCGATTCGGTGCCTACGACGATCGTCGTGAGTCGCATGCTCCGTCGCAGCTTCGTGAGGGCGCGAGCGGCGAGGGGATCCGTCGAAAAGGTCAGGTCGTCCACGAGCAATAGTCGTGGAGCCGGCATCATGGCGCGTGCAAGGGCAATTCTCGATCGCAGTCCTTCGGGCAGGTTCCGTCCGCGCTCTTCGACGCGTGTCGCGAGACCCTCCGGAAGCAGCGGCGTCTGTTCATCCAGGCCGCAGACCTCGATCACGATCTCAACCCATTCGGGATCCGTGTCGACCAGGCCATAGCTGATGTTCTCGCCCACGGTCCCGCGCAGCAGTGGCATGTCCGCGGACACGCGTTGCACGGATGAGCGAAGGGACTCGAAGCGAAGTTGAGACAATGGCAGTCCATCGAGGCGGATGTCGCCGGACGCCGGGTCGAACATGCGCGCGGCCAGGGACAAGAGTGTCGACTTTCCGGACCCACTCGCGCCAACCAACAGGATATGTTCGCCGCGCTTGATCTGTTGGTCGAGCTTTTGGAAGAGACCTTCGACTTCGACTCCGACATACTCGAGCGAGACCGGACCGTCACCGGGCAGGTCGCCTGCATCCCGGGCTTGCTTGATTCGCGTTCCGGCCAGGATGGTGTCGATTCGGCGCCTTCCTTCTTCGAAGGCAAGGCGATGGTTCCAGGCCCGCGCGAGATCCCTGAGCGACGACGCGATCATCCCGAGCAGCAGGACGGCCACGACGGAATCGCTGGCCCGCTCGGGATTCATCGACGCAGCGATGGCGATCCCGGCGACCGCGAGAGGCAGCATGAGGTTAGGCAATGAGTGCAGGGCGGCGGCCATCGAGACCCGCCGGACAAGGACGTTCGTAAGGCGAACGCTATGGCTTCGTACTTTCGCCCGCTCCTGCCGCGCTCGCCCGAGTTGACTCACGGTCGACAAGGCCAGGATCTTCTCGCCAAGGTTGTTCGCAAGACGTCCGCGTCGCCGGCGCGATTCTCGGATCAAGCCACGCAGCCGAGGCGTGAGGAGTGAAGCCGCCAACAAGCAGATCGCGACCATGGCCGCGATGCTCGCCGCCGGCCAGGGGCTGATGAAGGCCAGCCCGGCGAGCAAGCCAGTCGCCGTGATGCCGGCGACGATCGCCCGGGCGATGCCCGTACTGACCCAGTTTCGCAGGGAATTGAGATCGCTGATCATGCGCGTCATCGTGACGCCCCAGCGCTCTCCGGAATGCGCGCCCCGGGAAGGCCGCGCCGCGAGTCGGTCGAAGAGGCGTAGCCGTACCCGCGTGACGTAGCTTTGTCCGAGTCGTTCCGCGTCGCTGGCCTGGCGGATGCGCAGGAGCAGCGTGAGCACACCAAGTGCCGCCATTTCGCTGGCCGCCAGCCATGGAATGGTCTGTGCCTGTCCGGCCGATAGCGTCTCGCGCAAGAGCATGGCCAGTCCGACGCCGCAGACCGCCTGCGCGATGCCATTCGCGACAAGCAGCCAGAGGAGCTGGCGACGCTTTCCAGCGTAGATCTTTGGCAGACTCATCTCTTCATCCCCGGAAGTTCCGGTCGAGAAGGCTTGTCCTTCTCGTGCTCGGTGTTCAGTTGCCTGGGCCCGCTCTTCGAACTAGAAGAAGAGTTGGAACCGGGCCTCGGCGATCTGCGGACGATCCGTTTGTCTCGGGCTTCCGATGCGAGCGTCGACCGCGACGTAGTTGAACATCAGACGAACGTTTTCGCGCAGATACCAATTCACTCCGACCGTCCAGCTATCCATCCTGCCGCCGTTGACCGTGTCGTCGTTCAGGTCGAGGGTGGCGAATCGCAATCCGACCTCGACCGCACCCCAGTCGCTTCGCGGCTTGACGCCGCCAATCACGCCACTGGATCGGCTATATCGCCTTCGCTCTCCGGTCAGGACATAACTTGCCTGGATGTACCCGCCGTCGAAGGCAAGGTCTCCGTTTCCGCTGCTTCGCTGCAGGTCTGTGCGCATGTATTCGCCTTGGAGCGTGAAGGGTCCGTAGATCCCCGCGGCTTCCAGACCGAAGGAAACGGCGGTGTCGACATTGGCAATTCCCCCTGTGCGCAACAGACTGCGAACTTGGCTCGAGCCCGGCCGAGAGCTGATTCGATAGCGACTGTTGCCATTCAGATCACGGACCTCGATCGCGACACCGAAATGGATCACTCGCCGCTTCTTCGCCAAGGGCGCATAGGTGACACGTGAAACGAAACTATTGTGCTTGGTGGAATGGGGATCGTCGCTCGACTGGCCCAGCGGCTGCATCATCCATCCCACGCTCGCCGTCCAGCGGTGTCGCGTGTTGCGATCTCCGAAGCGTCCCTTGGCGTTCAAGAGCACTCCCGTCTGGAAGCCAGGGGAGAGGTTCGAGGAGGTGGCCCGCTCCATGAAGGTCGAGAAATTAGAGGCGACCACGTTCTCCATGCCGAAGGGAGCAACGACGTTGCCGACCTTCAAGGAGAGCCCTTTGCGAATCTGATACCGGCCCCAGATGTTTCGCCAACCGCGTCGATCGGGGGCGAACTCGCGATCGACCTTGAAAGCGAAATCATCGAAGAGCTTGCCGGAGAGATAGAGACGTCCGCGACGGATATCGGATTTGAAGCGCTGAATATTCGTTAGGTCGTCTTCGGCGGCAACAGCGTCGTAGTGAAACCGACCGCCGACCCGAAGCGAGATCTTCGGATCGTTGAAGCGCAGCCGAAGTCCTCGTTTGGTCGAGAAATCAAAATCGACATCATCGTTCTCGACGAAATCGTAGACGCCCGCCTGGGCAGAGAGCGGCGCCGCCAATTGGAAGACCAGGACAAGAGCCCATGTATAGCGCCGCGACCGACGGCTCATCTGTCGTGTGTGTTTTCGCATCGTCATCATCGTCGTCGCCGTCATAGTCGTCATTGTCAGAGGCCTCGCACCGCGCTTGCGAAGAAATCGAAGGCCATCCGAGACAATCCGTTCTCGACGCACTCGCTTACGGAGTGGCCGGCATTTGGGATTTCGCGGAGAGTTGTTCGCGATTCCACGCCGCGCGTCGCGGCGGCCTCGCCCATCTTTTGGCAGAAGCGCCGAGCGCGTTCGACACGGTTACGTCCTTGCCGCTCGTCGAGGCTGGCATTCGTTCGGACCGAAGCATCTCGCCGGGTATCGTTGGATCCGACCGTGATGAGCATCGGCACACGCAAAAAGCTCAAGGGTTCGAGTCGAACGCCCGCTAGCTCGCCGTCGACACGAAGGCCGGTCGGGTATCGGCGCCGGGGGGCGGGATCCGTATACCAACCCGCCGCCGCGATCGTGGCCGCATCGACGAGATTGGGATGGGCCATCACGAAGCGATGTGCGAATTGTGCACCACCCGAATAGCCCAGCAGGTAGATCGGGCCGAATTCACAATCCGCCGCGAGTTCGAGCTTCTTCCAGGCCTCGATCAAGGCCAGATCGGCGCGAGCACCGCGTCCTCGTCGACCCAGGCGTTGATAGTCGTGGTAGCCAGCGTGATCGAAATGAGGGGCGATCAAGGCGTAGTCCCTCGAGCGCGCTTCCGGCAGCAAGAGCTCCGCCATTTCTTTCGCGTCGCGCGAAATTCCATGGATACCCACGACTAGCGGCAGGGTGGCGCGATCCTCCAGACCCATGGGCACGTAGCCGTAGTAGGCGGGGACACCGGGCCGCGCACCCTGATAGATCAGCGGTGGATCGAGGACATCCGGCGAGTTCGACCTCGCACTCGTGCGCACATCGCGCTCGATCGAGTTGCTGGAGCTGGATGGGTTGTCGGGTACCTGGGAAAGCATCTCTGATCTCAGCATCCGTAGAGCAATTTGGCGGCGGTTGCTGGATCGTCGAGTTCACTCAGGCCGTAGACCGGCAATCCCGTCGCTTCTTGGGCTTCGCGCACCTGAAGGGGCGAGGCGGAAAGACATCCGCTGATCCCACGGAGCGGAAGGCCCTTGGTCCGGAGCCAGTCGGCTCCCGCCGCCGCTCCCATCGACTCACTCGCCGCGAAGAGCACGCCGTCGGTCAATGATCGAAAGGATTTCGAATCCAGTAGTGCAGCGGTTTCGCCCTGGAGCAGGCCGTCGGCGATTTCGAGAATGATCGCATCCACGCCGGCCGCTTCTTGATGAGCGACCAGCTCCCGAAAGAGCGACTCGATGATGGCCGGAGACAAGCGATAGGTCGCTGCGTATCCGACGTCGGTGAAATCCAAGACCGGTTGCGCACCGGCGTCGCGCAAGAGACTCGGGTCGCCGGCCGCCCCGGTGCCCGTGACCTTCGCATAACCAACTTCGAGCCCATAGCGACGAAGGCCGTGTACCAGGTAGGCCGCGGTGGTCGTCTTGCCCGAGTCCATCGAAGTGCCGACGACTGCGATGGTGGGCACGCGTCCGTGAGGGCCGCCTGAGACCGGAGGCATTGCCCAGCCTGCAACGTTCAAGGGTGGCGCTTCCGGGTCACCGGAGATCAGACCCAGTGGGCGCAACTTGGTTGGATTGCGGCGAATCCGGCCGTGTTTCTCGACGACGGTGCCTGCGATTCCTCCGGCCGCGACCAGGTTGCATTCGCGCAGATCGGAGGGGACGAAGGCCTCGAACTGGTTCGGCGCATACCGATCGGCATACGCCACGACGACCAGGTCGCCGACGAAGAGATTGCGCTTGCCGCCGTCGGGCAGATGAAGTCGCTTGTGATGGCCGATCTCGGTCACGAGCGCGAGGACCAGATCTCCGGTCCGTGGGGCGCAATCGGTAACCAGGCAACGCATCGCTTCACGCGGTACGCGGCGAACGGAGTACGCGACCGAGGCCTTCAGCAGTAGCTCAGTATTTTGTCGGTCCATTTCGATCTTCATGATCTTGCTCCTCCGAGAGTTTTCAGACACTCGTTCCATTGTTGCCCGCAATGTTGCCCGCAATCAGGTTGATCGATCTGCGCTCTCTTCGGCGAAGGTCGTAGTCGTGTTCGTGCTGGTGGTTGTGGTATCAGCCTTCGATTGCGCGAACCGCGGAGCAAGCAGCACGCCGCTCCTGGGTTCGAGGTCGAAGATGAAGTGAATGCGATCGGTTGCGCCGTCGTTGCGGGCTTCGTGGACCTGTTTGTTGTCGAACCACCAAAGCTCGCCCACCCGCATCGTGTTCTCTTCATCGCCACAGCGCATCCAGCTTCCCTCGCTTTGAACGATGAGATGAAGGCGATTTCGACAGGCGTAGTAGGCGCCGCGGTCACTGTGTGCATAGACGCGGTGTCCCGGGGACAGGTTCACGAGCTTGGCGCGGGAGAGCTTCGCATCGAGCCGCTCAGCCCAGTTGCACAAGAAGCGAGTCGTCTGTGGGAACTGGTGAGAGATCGTGGTGAAGCGACTTTCATGGACGTCGCGTCGCGCTCGTCCGGCAATCTTCGATTTGCGAAGTCCGCGAATCGGAATCGCACGGGCCTCACGTTGCACCGTCACCTTCTGACGCCCGGTCTGGATATCCCAGGCTTCCGGCCAGCGAGTGATCTCTTGCAAGATCGGATTCACGTCGATGTCCTTCTGAATCAGGCTGAAATGTTTCACGTGCGATCTCTTCTTCTGGTGTCCGGGCTCAGTTGCCAGGGTTCAATTCGGTCGAATGATCAAAGATCCTTAAGAAATGGGAAAATATTCCCAAATAGAAAATCGCGCAAGCCCTTCCGATCACCTTTTTGCGGCTTGATTCTGGCCTTCAAAGATGAGAATCGATTGAAATCCATTTAAATTCGACCACTTGGAGAATTTTCAGATCTGGGGATTTCAGCCGAGTTCTTCGACCGTCGCAGGTCTCAGCTCGCGCCAATAGCTCTCCGATCTCCTCGATTTCGAAGATCGAGCCGATTAGACCAATGAACCTCTTGGGTGTCAGCTGTTCCACGGCTCAGCGATCGTTAGAGCCGAACCACCCCTTCCAGTTGGATCGATACGTTTCGATCGCAGCGGCGACGTCCTGGTGGTCCGCGGATTTCGCCAGGTCCAGCGCCGTGCGGTCGGATTCGGCACGCATGCGACGATCCGCCCCGGCCGCCAGCAGGGCACGGACAACTTCGAGATGCCCATTCGAGGCCGCCGCCATCAGCGCCGTCATGCGCCTTGCCCCCCGATGGTCGACCTCCGCGCCCGATTGCAGGAGCGCGTTCAAAATCTCGAGACGTCCGCGACTTGCCGCGGCAATCAACGCGGTGTCACCGCTCTGCATCTTCTGATCGGCCTTCGCACCGCTTTCGAGAAGCCTCGCCGCGACGACGTCTCGCCCGCTGTTCGCCGCCATCAACAAAGGAGTTCGACCGTCGCCACAGTCGAGTTCGTAGTCGATGGTGGCGGTCAGGAGTGCATCGAGAATCGCCGTTTGGTCGTTGCCGATCGCTCCGCATAACGCGGACATGCGATCGACCGGTCTGGTCGCGACACCGAGTAGCGCCTGGAACGCGACCAATCGTCCCGCAACCGCGGCTCGCACAAGGGAGGAGCCCACGTCACTCGCGGACCAGGTGGCCCCGGCCGATCGAATCGCTTGGATCTTCTGTTGGGTCGCACCCTTGGCCGCATAGTCGATGAGTCCTGCCCCCGAGCCGTCGCGACGATTCGGGTCAGCCCCGGCCGCGAGCAAGAGGCCGACAACCACTTCCGTTCCGTCGGCGGGTGATGCCATCGCGCGCATCAGCGCCGTCGATCCATTTTGGCCGGGCGCTGCCGGCGAGAGACCGGCCGCAAGCAAGACCTTGGTCGTCTTCGAGTGTCCGCCTTCGGCAGCGCGATGCAATGCGGAATCGCCCTCTGGCCCTACGACGTCGAGGTCAGTCCCGCTTCCAATGATCTCCGTCACGAGTTTCGCGTCGCCTCTTCGCGCCGCTTCGATCAGCAGTGGCAATGTCGAATTTGCATCACCCCCGGCCTTCCTCGTCGACGACTCGAGGACCGCGAAGCGGCTGGCCGCGACCCGCTCGTCACGCGTGGGGGCCCCAGCGCGTCGAAGCCTGGCAGCGAGCTTCGCGAACTGAAATCGTCGAGCGACATCCGCGGCACTCGTTTCGTCCTCGAGTGTCGCTCTCGGATTAGCACCGGCCGCGAGCAGGTCGTCGGCGATGCCTGGCGAGCCGATTCGAGCCGCTTCCATGAGTGGCGTATATCCGCTCTTTGATCGCAAAGTCGGCCTGCTGCCCGCGACCAGCAATCGGCGCACCATCTTTTGGTTTCCGGTTCGGATCGCAAGGACCAGCGCAGGCTCGCCGAGTCTCGACTTTTGGTTCGGGTTCGCGCGATGATCAATCAGAAGCTGAACGAGCCCGACCTGTTCGCGATCGATGGCCAGGATGAGCGGCCGCCAATGCTTGGTATCTCCTGGCGCGCCGTTGACGGGCGCGCCTCGCGCCAGTGCTTCACGCGCCGAACCCACGTCGCCACCCCGAATCGCCTGGTTGAGCGCCGCTCGCGGATCCTTCTGGCTCGCGGCGACGCGACCGCCGGCGGTTGCGTAGGCGATCGATCGGGAGCGCGCGATCCTTTCGAGCGACGCCTTGGCTTCTTGATGGCCGCTGCGCGAAGCGAGCCCGATCAATTCCATCGCACGGGCACGATCGCGCTTGACGCCGTTGCCACTTTCATAGAGTTTTCCGAGCGCATATTGCGCGTCGCGATCTCCACCCTTGGCGGCTTTCTCGAACCAGAGGGCAGCTTTGGCATTGTCCTGCTTCGTTCCTCGCCCAGCGCGGTAGGCCACACCGAGGCGATACTGGGCGCGGGCGCTTCCCCGACCGGCGGCCTTGCGCCAGATCGAGACGGCCTTCTTGAAGTCCTTGACGCGCACGGCCATCTTGGCCCTGGTGAGCGCAGGGTCTTCCGCGGGCGGCGCCTGGCTTCGGCCTGCGCCTCGCACGGTTTGTGCGTTGGCGTCTGCGAAAGCGCCTAGCAGAAAGCAGGCGAGCAGCAGAGACGCAATTTGGCTTTTCGTCCTGACTATCATGCTTCGCCATGTTTGGTGACGATGTCGATGCCCATCGATTTCAGGAAATCAGTCGGTAGGATTCCGCCGGCACAAACGATCACGATATCGTTGTCGAGACGAAGCGCGCCGTCGGCGGTTTCGATATCGACCGTGGACTCGCCGATTCCCGTAAGCTTCGAACTCAACAAAACCGTTAGGCGACCGGCTTCAACCGCCTTCTGGATGGAGTCTCGATTTTTCGCCTTGGCGCGTCCAAAGGCGTCGTTGCGATAGGAAATCGTGACCTCTGTCCCGTCGATATCGGCCAGGGACCAGGCGGCCTCGAGGGCGCTATCTCCGCCGCCCACGACGACGATATGCTTTCGAGCGTATTGTTCGGGGTCGATCAGTCGGTAGACGACCTTGGACTGCTCTTCGCCGGACACGCCGAGCTTGCGCGGTGTTCCGCGCCGACCGATGCAGAGCAGGACCGCATGGCTCCGAAGGCGGCGTGTCGTCGATTGGATCGCGAAGAGACCATCCTCCAAACGCTTCTCGACGCGCTCGACCTGCGCGCCATATTCGATCCGGATCTCGGTTTCTTCGATGACTTCTTCCCATAGCGACAAGAGCGCTTCCTTGGTTGTCTCGCGCAATTTCACGGGGCCATAGAGGGGGAGATCGACGGGTGCCGTCATGACGATCTTGCCGCGCGGGTAGTGGGCGACCGTTCCACCCAGGGATTCCTGTTCCAGGGTTTCGAACCGAAGCCCCCGCTCCTTCGCTGCCAGCGAGGCGGCCAGTCCTGCCGGGCCGGCGCCGATGATCACGACGTCCAGGATGTCGCCCTCGACGTCTCTGGCTTTCGCGCAATATTCGTCGATCGCGGCCATGGCCTGCTTGCCCTGCTCGATTCCATTTCGAATCAAGCCCATTCCGCCAAGTTCGCCGGCGACGAAGAGTCCGTCGATATTGGTTTCGAAGGTTTCCGAGACGACGGGGAGGTCGATGCCGCGCTCTTCGGTCCCGATCACCAGATTGATTGCGTCGAAGGGACAAGCATCTTTGCAGGCGCCATGTCCGATGCAATTCGCGGGGGTGATGAGTTCTGCTTTGCCGAGGATCAGCCCGAGGACGTTCTTCTCCGGACAGGCGTCCACGCAGGCTCCACAGCCGAGACATTTGGAACGATCGATGATCGGATGGAGGGAGGCCGGCTGCATGAGTCCGACTTCTCGCGATTCACTGAGAACCTCGGCGGATCGGCGGGCAGTCTTGGCGGCTCGACGTGCGTAGAGGAACCAGATCAACACGAGGGCCGGGCCATAGATCAGGGAAGCTTCGACTAATGTAGGCATCGTTTACTCACCTTGCGTTTCGTCCGGGCCTTATCGCCCCGTTTGCTCCGCGCTAGAACTCCCATCGGATCCCCGCCTCCAGGAAATAACTGGTCTCACGAGAAATACCGCCACTCGAGATCGGTTCTTCCCATGCGAACCCGACCTGGCCGTCCAGGATGAAGTCAGAAACGCGCCAGTCGATTTCGATACTCGGGCGAAGCAGCGAGCTCTCACCCTGGATCTCGGAATTTCGCCACTCCCAACGAAGCCTGGGAAGGAGTCGAAGGCGGTGGGGCAACGAGAATCGGGAGTATCCGGTCGCGACGAAGGAGTCGAATGAATCACCGTTGAAATACCGCAGCGACAGGCTGCCGACTCCGCCGTCCAGCAACCAATCATTGACGACCAGCTGGACGGTCGCGCCAACATCCGGCCCGAAGGCGTCCGATCCCGTTACGCCGCCGGAGGTCTTGGTCTTCCCGAGATAGGTCACGGTCAAGTCTGTGGAGATCTGATATTTCACACTGGGCCGATGGGTCGCCCCGATGTTCCCGGACCAGGACGCGGCAGTCCGATCCTTCGCGAGCTCTCGCATTTCGCCGTTCGAGAACAACTTCTTGAGTCCATCGAGATCACTCACGGATTGGCCTACCAAGGCGGATTGAAGGGTGAGGATCGGCGTGTTGCGTCGTTCGACGAGCACACGAAAGTCTGTGTCTGCGGATAGGCGGTAGCTGCTTGATGCGAGGAAGGTATTGAGCGAATTGAACATCACGTCGTAGTCGAGGTAGATGAAGGAGTAGGTCTTGTCTGCGGAGTAGCGGATTTCCCCTCCGATCGCGGCGCGTTCGGTCAGCGAGGATGTGTGGTGGCCGACCGCGAAGAATTGACCCTGCAATCCGGGAAGCCAGTAGTCTTTGACGTCGATCGCACCACCCGCGATCACGGTGTCGGTATTCGGCCTGGCATTCGAGGTGCTCTCGACGGGCAATCCAACGAGTCCCGAAATCGTGAAATGAGTCGCGAAATCAGCCGCGACACGCAATCCGTCGAAACGTCCCAGGACGCCGCTATCGCTGCGCCGTTGGCGGCCAATCGTCGCCTCGATCTGGTGGACACGATCCTCGACGTGCAGACTGAGTCGACTGACCCGGGCGTCGTCGTCGCGACCTTCGCCGGCGATATCCTTGTCGTAGGTGCCCGTGAAGTCCCCACGCACACTCCAGGTGTCGGCTTCCAATCGCCCGGCGAGATCGATATCCGTAAGCACATCCGTTGCCAGGAAGTCGGCGCCGGATTCGTCCGATAGCGCTTCGAAGCGGTAGTAGCGCACAGCCATGCTGCCGAAGACATCCTTGTCGAGCACGGCGGTTTCGGTTCCGGTCCCGCTCGCTATCCGTCTACTCGGCTTTCGCAGAGGTTGTTTGGGCGCGGCACTCGCGGTCAACAGCGCGTCGAGGCGCTGACGAACACGGCTCACCGCGGGTCCATCCGGAAAATCTTCGAGGTAGGCTTCGTACTCGGCCTGGGCGTGTGCGACCTGGCCGCGACGCTCGTGCGTGATGCCAATCAGTTCTCTCGCGTCCATACGGGTCTGGAGAGCACTCTCCTCTTCGGGAAGTTCGAGTACGCGGGTGAGGAGTCCAATTGCGAGATCGAGTTCTCCGTCTCGAATCGCGGTGCGCGCACGGACGAGGAGCTGTCCAGCCCGTGAATCGTCCGGTGTGGAAGACGAAGAAGTTGATGCGACGGAGGAGGCGGAAGGCGCTCGGCTTCCCGGGACGTTTGCATGGATTCGGATCATCTGGGCGCGGGCACCCGGCTCAATCCGGAATTCGAGGGCCCGACTGAATTGGATCTCGACGACGGGTTTCTCTCCGAAGGAACCATCGTAAGCGATCTCGAGGAGCGGGCCGGATTGGCCTTTTGGGATCGGCAGGACTTCGCGAAGCGGCCCCCGAAATATCTCTTTCTGTCCCAATTGGATTGGATTGACTGAGATACGCAAGAGTCGCCCAGGTCCCTGTGGTGTGTGCCGTAGATATTGGACAGCAAATTCGAATTCGAGTTCAAAGATCCAGCCCGTATCGCTGCGCTTGACTTGCACCCCGCGGAGCGCTCGGGCAGCCCTCGACTGCGCTTTCGCCGAACTGCCTGGCATCAATACTAGGAAGGCAGATATGCCCCCGACGAGTACGCAGGTCACAACTCGAAATGAAAGCACCCGCCAGCGATTCCGATCCAGCATCTAGGCCTATCCGTTTCGCCGTCTGTCCGTCGCCGAATGTTCAGTCGGCCGCTGGAGAATTCTTGATCGAATCTGAGATCGTCCGGTGTGAGTGAAATCACTGAAACCAGAGGCCTATTCGACCGATTCAGAGCCAATCATGGTGATCAATCACACGGCCTTCAATATTATTTGGGCTAAAATTCACAAAAATGGTAATGTCGAATGTGGATGACCGATAGGACAGAAATGGCAACCCGCAGTCAGATTTCGATTCCGAATCCGCCGTCGCTTGCTATGGCCTCTATTAGTCGGCCGGCTAGCCGTCCGGCGCGCAAGGCCAATCGAGGGAAGAAGGCCGGACGTTCTCTCGGATTGGGTTGGCGAAGTCCGCATGCCATTGTCGGCACGCTCTGCCTCGTCGCGATCATGCTCGGCTGGCTGTCGCGGGGAAGTTTGAGTCTCAGTCCTTCGGACGGGCTCGGCTACGCCTTGGGCATTACCGGACTTTCGATGATGGTCCTGCTACTCGGATACTCGCTGCGAAAGCATGTTCGCGCGCTACGCCATGCGGGTCCGATGCGCCGCTGGTTCGAGATCCACCTCATTCTCGGCCTACTGGGGCCCACCGTGATCCTCTATCACGCGAACTTTGGCCTCGGGTCCGCGAACGCAACCATCTCGCTCATCTGCGTGTTGGCCGTCTCGGGAAGCGGGGTGGGTGGGCGCTTTCTCTACGGGCGCATGCACCGCAGCATGGCGGGAGAACGGCGAACCGTCGGCGAGTTTCGCAAGCAAGCCAAGCGTGCGCTGGCACCGATCGAGTCGGCCATCCAGAGCGTTCCGGTCGTGGCAGATCTGCTCGATGATTTCGAGAAACTCGCGCTGACCCGATCTTCGGTTTTCATGCAGGCTTTTCGCGCCCTGATGCTGCGACCCCGGGCGATCCTGACGAAGGCGCGGATCGTTGCTTTGATCCGAGAGGCCGACACGGTCGATTGCGAAGTCGCCCCTACGCGACCCGCCGTGGCCGAATACTTTTCACATCTCTGTCGCGCCGGCGAGTTGCATCTGTTTGAACAGCTATTCGCGCTTTGGCACGCGATCCACGTTCCACTCACGGTGATTCTCTTTGTGTCTGCGGCGATTCATGTTGTCGCGGTCCACCTCTATTGAATGGCAAGACAAGAGAGAAAATTCTTGAACGGGGTGCAAGCTCGGCTCAACTCGGCTCGTTGTCCGGAATCACTTCTGCTCGGATTCCTGGTCGTCGTGGCTTCAATCTGCGGAGCCACGGAATCGACGGCGATTGATTGGAAGCGAATGGTGATGCCAGGACAGCTCATCGAGGGGCACGCAAAGCTCGAGAAGGACTGCGGCGCCTGCCATGTGGCCTTCGAGGGCGACGCACAACGCGGCCTTTGTCTGGATTGTCATGAATTGGTGGCTGGCGATCTTGAAAAGGGCGAGGGTTTTCATAGTCGAAATCCGCTGGCGTTGAATGGGCAGTGTCGAAGTTGCCATCCAGATCACAAGGGTCGAGGGGCGGATATCTATGGCTTGAGCGAAGCCACATTCGATCACGGTCAAACGGAATTTCCTCTTCGCGGTCGACACGAGACGACGACCTGCAACGACTGCCATCAACCCGACGTCGCCCGGCGCGACGCGCCCAAGGATTGCGTCTCCTGCCATCGTGAAGACGACATTCATGGCGATTCGATGGAAGACGATTGCAGCCAATGCCACGAAGAGACGAATTGGCGAACGACGCGATTCGATCACGACAAGACGAAATATCCACTGACCGGCGCGCACAAGCAGGCCACTTGTTCCGGATGCCACGTTGCCGCGCAATACAAGGGAACATCGCAGACGTGCAACGACTGTCATGCCATCGACGATTCCCATGCGGGCCGGTTCGGATCGGTCTGTGCCGACTGCCATAAGACCGAATCCTGGCGCCGAAAAGACTTCGACCATGCCAAGAAGAGCAGCTTTCCACTTCGTGGCGCTCATGCCGAAACGACTTGTGTCACTTGCCACCGCGAGCCGCCGGGCGACCGAAAGCTTCCGGAGACCTGCTCCGGATGTCATGCCAGCGAGGACGTACATGCCGGCCGTTTCGGAAACGAATGCAGCACCTGCCATTCCCCTGCGACGTGGCGGAAGGCCGCGTTTGATCATGCGAAAGAGACCAGTTTCTCCCTCAATGGCGCTCATTCGCGCGCAGCCTGTAACGCATGTCACACCGCGCGTATGGACAAAAAGGTCAAGCAGTCCTCCGATTGTTACGGTTGCCACCAGAATGATGATGTCCACCGCGGGGAGCTCGGTGAAAAATGTGGCGACTGCCACAATGAAGAATCGTTCTCTGGCCGAGTGTTATTCGATCATGATCTGACTCGATTTCCGCTTCTTGGGCTCCATTCCATCGCGTCGTGTGAATCCTGTCACCGAGACCAGACTTTCCGTCGCAAAGACTCCTCTTGTCGGTCGTGTCATGCCGCAGAGGATGTCCACCGCGGGACGCTGGGGACCGAATGCGGGAAGTGTCACAACCCCAACGGGTGGGCGGTCTGGCGCTTCGATCATGGCGCGGATACCGAGTTCAATCTGCTTGGCGCGCACGAGGGGCTCGAGTGTTCGGCATGCCACCGCGTGCCGACGACCAAACGAGTTCGGCAGTCTGCTGAGTGCATCGCTTGCCATGGAGCAGACGACGCACATCGAGGAGGATTCGGACGTCGATGTGGCGATTGCCACCGCGCCAAGGCGTGGAAGCCGGCCAGTTTTGGTCGTCGCGGAGGATCAAGAAAATGAAGCAATCCCTCGATCTGTTTTTCGGGCGGAAGATCTTGCTGTCCGTACTCTGTGTGATGTCGGCTATGACCGTCGTCGTGACCATCATGGCCATGTCGTCGACCAGTGCGGTCGCGCAATCTGGACCCACCTTTGATCATGACCTCACGCGCTTTCCGCTGACAGGCCGGCACGAGCGAGTCAATTGCGAGGCTTGTCATGTCGGCGGCCAATTCGCGGGCACGCCCACAACTTGTCAATCGTGCCATCTGGGCGCCGGGACCCGTGCCGAAACACGCCCCTCGGCCAGTCATATCCCTATCCAGACCGACTGCAATGATTGCCATACGACACGCTTCTGGGAGCCGGCGCGGATGGATCATTCCTCCGTCGGAGAAAATTGCCAATCCTGTCATGTCGGCGGGATGGCCGGGGACAAGCCCACCAACCATATCCAGAGCTCGAATCGATGTGGCGATTGCCATGGAACGCGAAGCTGGCAGGGCGCGAACTTCGATCACGACCTGGTCACGACGAATTGCGTGAGCTGTCACAACGGTTCGACGGCAAGAGGCAAGAACACCAACCATCTTCAGACCAGCAACGATTGCGAAGTCTGCCATTCGACTCGCAGGTGGACGCCCGCGACCAGCTTCGATCATTCGGGCGTCACCTCGAGTTGCTTCAACTGTCATAATGGATCGACCGCGGCCGGGAAGAATACGAATCACCTCCCATCCGGGAACGATTGCGAGACCTGCCATATGACCAATGGCTGGACGCCCGCAACCTTTGACCACAGCTCGACGACGGCCACCTGTATTACCTGCCATAACGGGTCCGTCGCGACAGGCAAGAACGTCAGCCATCTGCAGACCAGCAATGACTGCCAGCTCTGTCACTCGAACCAGGCCTGGAGCCCTGCGACGACCTTCGATCATTCGGGTGTCACCGCGAATTGCTTCAGCTGCCACAACGGATCGACGGCGCCGGGTAAGAACACCAACCATCTGCCGACCGGAAACGACTGCGAATCCTGTCATATGACCAATGGCTGGACGCCCGCGACCTTCGACCACGCGACGACGACCGCGAACTGTTACTCCTGCCACAATGGTTCGATCGCGACGGGCAAGACCCCAAATCATGTTCAGAGCAGCAATGACTGCGAACTCTGTCATATGCAGAACGCTTGGCTCCCCGCCGGATTCGATCACTCGGCCGTGATGCCAGGGACCTGCAATTCGTGTCATAACGGGATGACGGCCACTGGAACGCCGTCCGGACATTTCTCGTCGCCGCTGTCCTGTGACAGCTGCCATAGCACCCAAAACTGGCGCAACGCGAGTTTTGATCATGCCGGGGTCGCCTACCCGGGGGATCATCGGGTCAATCTGGATTGCACGGATTGTCACGGCGGAAATAGTTCGGTCGTGACCTGGGACTCGCCGGCCTATCAGCCAGACTGCGCCGGCTGCCATGCCCGAGACTTCAAGGTCGGCGGTCCACACCGGTCCGCGACGGTGAGCGAGCTGCGAGATTGCGCCGGGAGCTGCCATCGATCGCCCGAGCACAGCATCCGATCAAGGGAGTGGTAGTGGAGCTAGACCACAAAGAAGAGCCGATCAACCGCGAGGGAGAAGCTATGGGAAGACGAGTTATCGTTGACCTCCGATTGCTGGAGTAGCGATCGCGAGTGAGAAGGTTCGAAACAGTGGCCCGAGCTGAGTTGAATTCCGTTGAACGTGCCGTGGCAGCGATATTGCGCCCACTTATCAAGGTGGCACTTCGCCTGGGTGTCGCGCACGGTCGCTTTTCGGATCTCGCCAAGCAAGCCTACGTCGATGTCTCTCGAGACCATTTCACGGCACCCGGTCGAAAGGCGACAGCCTCGCGGATAGCGGTCCTCACGGGCTTGACCCGACGCGACGTGGCTCGGCTGCTCAAGGATGATCCCTCGGCCCCGAGCGAATCTCCGCGCACGCGATTCAATCGCGCCGCGCGGGTATTAGGCGCATGGTCGACGGATGAGAAATATCTCGATGGTCGAGGGGCGCCCGCGTCCTTGCCCTTCGAGTCGGAGGGAGAATTGGATTTCATGGAGCTGGTACGGGACCACGGCGCGGACGTGACGCCGCGCGCCGTCCTGGAGGAGCTGCTTCGGGTCGGCTCCGTCAAGGAATTGAAGAACGGGCGATACCGGCCCGTACAACGTGCTTACGTTCCGGCGTCGGACGATGAAAAGCTCGCCATTCTGGGGACGGACGTGGCCGACCTTATCTCGAGCATCGACCACAACCTCGGTCCCGGGGCCCCATCACCCTTCTTTCAGCGCAAGGTCAGCTACGACAATCTGCCCGCGGCCTACCTCCCGAAGCTGAAGAAGCTGGTGGACAAGGAAGCCATGCGTTTGCTCGAGCGGCTCGATCGCGACATGTCCAAGCACGATCGCGATCTCGTTCCTGGAAAAGCCGCTGCGAAAGCCTCTGCGAAGACACCCGCAAAGAAGAACGACCGACACCGTGCGTTGTTGGGAATCTATTTCTACCAGGATGAGAACGATGAGACCGAGTGACATGAAGATCTTGCGACGAGGGCCAGGTGATCTTGGCGAAGAGCGGAAGTCCTCGGGTGGGGGAAGCGTGCGCCTTTTCCGGTCTGACGGTCTCGTGTCGGCATTCCGCCGGGTCGCTCTGCTTGTCGTGCTGTGCCTTGGATGCGGAGGTGGCGGCTCGGAGATCGCGGCGACCGGCGGCATTGGGGGAACCGGAATTTCGCAGGGCACGATCACTGCCTTTGGAAGTATCTTCGTAAACGGCATTGAGTGGAATATCGATTCCGCAACGATCGAGGTCGATGGGTCGGCGGCGACCGAGACGGACCTGCGTGTCGGGATGCGAGTTCGAGTCGTTGGCGATTTCACAGGGGACGGTTCGACCGGCTCTGCGACCTCGGTGCGCTTCGACGCTTCGATCGAAGGGCCTATCTCCGATGTCCCGGTCCTGGTCCTTCCGGGCGGTACAGAGAAATCCTTCACCATTTTGGGGCGAACGATTCTCGTCGATCAATCGGGCACCGTATTCGGCGATGGCGCGTCCTTCGCCTCACTGGTAAAAGACCAGGTTCTCGAAATCAGCGGATACGAAGAAGATGCGAACACGATTCGCGCCAGCCGCGTCGCGTTACGCGGACTCTTTCCAGCGGTGACCGCCGCGACGCTCTCCGGAACGGTTCAGAACCTGACGAAGAACCCGGACGGAAGCGGCATTTTCGAGATCGGTAGCATCACGATCCGATATTCGATGATGACGCAATTCGAAGACTTGACGGTCGAGGAGCTTGTGGTCGGTCGGACCGTCGACGTCGAGGGCGCACTTTGTGTCACGGGCAACGAACTCGATGCGGATCAGATCGAGGCGGAAGAGGTCGGCCTCGGGCAAGCGGACATCGACGACGTCGAGCTCGAGGGTGTGGTCTCGAATTACGTATCCCTCGCCGATTTCGATGTTGATGGCGTCAACGTCGATGCCAGCTCGGCGACCCTCGAACCCCTCGCGCTCGTCGTTGCGGATGGCTCCTTCGTCGAAGTCGAAGGGGCATTGATCGCAAATGTGATCGTCGCGGACGTCGTGAAGAGCGAGGAAGACGAAGAAGAGGAAGTCGCTATTCGGGCCGCCGTCACATCCGTCGATCTTGGCGCCCAGGAGATCACGGTCCTGGGCATCGTCGTTTTCGCGGACGGCCACACAGAGATCCAGGACGAGCGCGATGGCGACGAAAATTTCATGTTCAGCGAGATCGCGCCGGGAGATTGGCTCGATATCGAAGGCTTCGAAGACGCCCCCGGTCGCGTGCGCGCGAAACAGATCGTTCGCAAGTCCGTCGAGTCGGACATCGTCCTGAAAGGGCCGGTCACCGATCTGGACAGCCTCAACTCGACGTTCTTCGTGCTCGAACAGATGGTCCCTCTCGACAACACGGTCACCGCCTATTTCGACGCCTTCGGTCTACAGCGCACGGAGGAAGAGTTCTTCCGCACACCCGGCGACCTGAGCCTGGGAGACCGCGTGGTCGTGACAGACGAGAACGCCGTCAGCCCGGGCGCGCTCGGCCCGGCCGACACCGTCGAGTTGGATTGAGGAAACGGCGTCGGCGCCCCCCAAGTCGCTTCGAGGGGCAGTCCATCGGGGCGCGAAAACTCCACGATTTCAAGCACTTGAGGAGCGGCCGCGGTCGATCGTGCATGGCGCTTCCAGCCCCGGCTCGGATCGACGTGGCAGTTCCGGTCAGGTCCCAGGTCGCCTCCGACGGCGACGCGGGAGATGCCTTCAATCTCGGGTGTCGGCCGATCGAAACTCGCGGTAGGCTACCGGCCGGCGCAGCCCCCCTTCATGCATTTCATGCCTGATTGGACGGTCGGCCGAGTTCCGGACGAGACATCCGGAAGAGATGACTGGAGAGATGACATCTAGGAAAACAGTGTGACACCTTTATTATCATCATCATAT
>CAZMFM010000062.1:0-14739 GCA_964565565.1 uncultured Spirochaetaceae bacterium
CTCGGCTTTCGCGACCCACCCCGCGCAGCTTCTCTTCCCGCCGACTTGCCCTGGCCTGAGGGGAATGCTCCCCTCGAAGTTGCGATCGCTCCCGCGCGCGCCACGGCCATCGATGAAGCGCTCGATGCCGCATTCGCGGAGCCGGGCAATCGCCCGGGGCAAGAGCGTCAGACATTGGCTGTGGTCATCGCTCATCGCGGCCGTTTGATAGGGGAACGTTATGCGTTAGGGGTCGACGAGAACTCGCGACTGCTTTCATGGTCCGCTGCGAAGAGCGTGGTGGCCGCGCTCGTGGGCGTGGCTGAACTCGAAGGACGGCTCGATCGCTTCGCGGCTGCACCTGTTCCCGAATGGCGGGGAGCCGACGATCCACGCGGTGCCATCACGGTCGACCAGCTGCTGCGCATGTCGAGCGGACTCGCCTTCAACGAAGACTACGGAACCATCAGCGATGTCTCGCGCATGTTATTTGATCAACCCGACGCCGGCGCCTTCGCCGCCGACATGCCCCTGGCGCACGAACCAGACACAGCCTGGTCCTACTCGAGCGGGACATCGAATATTCTCACCCGGATTTTGCGCGACCTCTTCAAGCGCGACCTCGAAGCACTCGTACTCTGGAGTCGCCGCTCCCTTTTCGACCCGATCGGGATGCGAAGTGCCGTATTCGAAACGGACGCTTCCGGCAGCTTCGTCGGCTCATCCCTCTTTTTCGCGACCGGACGAGATTGGCTTCGCTTCGGCCAACTCCATCTGCAAGACGGCTTCTGGAACGGAAAGCGAGTCCTGCCAACGGGCTGGAGTCGCTATGTCAGCACGCCGACGCCACAGGCTCCGCAAGGCGGCTACGGCGCAGGCTGGTGGCTCAATGCGGGAGACCCAGATGATCCAAGCGATCGCATGTGGCCGACCCTTCCACGCGAAGTCTATGCCGCCCGCGGGATGAGCGGACAGTATGTAGTCATCGTTCCATCCGAGGAACTCGTGATCGTCCGGTTTGGGCTGACCCACGCCGAGAGCGACGAATTCCAGGGAATCGAGGAGCTCGTACGGGCCGTGATCGACGCCGTACGAAGTCCGCGGCCCTCGAAAATCCCGACATAGCGACTCGACTCTGAGACGGCCCGGTCCAGCAGGCCAGTCGATCGCCCAAAATTCACGGTTGTTTGCCACGCAAACGACTCCGGGGGCACTTCCACCCTAGATCGTTTCTATGGAGGCTCTACCGCTTGCGCCCTTTCTCGCTGATTTTCCGATTCCTGGACCTTCGCTCGTCCGAACTTGCCCCACCTTCTGCGCCAAGCCGCTTTCCGGCGATACCAAGCTTTGCACTGGCATGCTTCGCGCTGCTTGTCATGACCGCTTCCCCCTCGAGCGCCGAGACCGTCGTCGTCGTCGGCCCCTTCGCGCTCAATGGCGCAGATGGCGCGACCGGCACCCCGGGCCAACCGGGTCAGAACGGTGGTCCGGGCGGATCTGCGACCGCCATCGCCGACGCAAACAACCAGGACAACACCGCCGAAGCGACCGGCGCGCGGGGCGGTAACGGCGGTGCAGGCGGCGCCGCCACGATCGGTTCTGGCGCAGACGGTGGGCCGGGCGGAAATGGCGGCAACGGCGGTAGCGCAACCGCAACGGCGACAACGACCATCCAGGACTCGGCGCGCGCCGTCGCGACGGGTGGGTTCGGCGGTTCGCCCGGTGCCAGAGGCAACGGATCACTCTCTGGCATGGACGGGCCATCGGGCAGCTTTGGTAACCAAGGCAACGCAACCGCTCAGGCCTCGATCGACCGGGAGTCGCTCATCATCGGCCCCTCGGCCGGGCTGCAAGGAGATGCGATTGCGAACGGGGGCAATGCCGCCGCGACAGTCAGCGGGATTGTCGGCGGCCCGGCGAACCCGATTGCCGCTCACCGGTTGGAGGCGCAGGCGACCAGCTTCTCAGGGAACGCGGTCGCCGACGCGATGGGCAGGACGAGCAACGGGGACATGGTCGTTCGTGCCGAATCAATCGTTGAACGCGCGTCGAGTTCGACGTTCAACGTCAATGCGACCGCGGCGGGAACGAATTCTGGAACCGGAAGCCTCACGGTTTCTGCGACCTCGACGATTCGGCGACCCTCAACGCAAGCGCTCGAGGCGGCCGGTCGCGCGAGCGCTTCCGGAATCTCGACAGGTGGAGGCGACGTCCAGGTCAGTGCGAGCGTCATCGGTGGAAGCGGTGTCGAGTTGAGGAACGCGGTCAGCGGATCAACCAGCGGTCTTTTGAGGCTCTCTCAGGGTGCCCACTCGACGATCTTCCGTCCCGGTTTTCAACAGTCGGTTCAGGGGACTGGCGTCACCCGTACCGAACTCACGGCCGAGAACACGGGCGGCGGACCGCTCGTCATGGTCGTCGGCGGCACCGGCTACTCGACGACATTCGAGCAGTTTGCAGGGAACGGCGATGGCGATGTCATTCTCGGCGATATTCACGGTCGATCGACGACTGGCTCGGACGTCACGGTACGGGTTGTGGCGAGCGGCTATCAAGTCTTTCAGCAAAACCTCGACGACCCGACCAGCACGAGCCAGATTCGTGGAACGTCCAATGGTGGAGACGTGTCGATCTCGACAGACTTCAGAACCGGTAACCGCATTTCGACGAACCCGTTCATCGTCGGAACGGAGGTCAGGGGCCTCGACGGACCCGATATCGTGATCGACGAAAGCGTTTCCGGCGACACGACCGGCAACCTCGAATTCATCATGCAAGGGCGCGCGGGATCGGGCGGCAACATCACCCGGGCTCCTGGCCTATCACCGCCTGGCGCAACCTACCGTCCTGGAAATGGTGGAAGCGTTACCCAGCGACTGACCCGATCCGGCTCGTTCGAGTCCCTTTCGATGAATGCAACCTCAACCGCCGGATTCGGTGGCTCGAATGGGATGTCGAGTTCGGATGCGCGTGCGGGCCGCGGCGGCTCTGCGACGACGGCCCTCAACGGGACGAATGATGCCGGGGGCATCACGTTGATCGGCAATGCGCTGGCCAGAGATGGCGGGGCCGCGATCAATCGAACCGGGAATGGCGGTGACGCCACGATCGACTTTCGCGCGACGACGTCCGGAGATAACAACGCAATCCTGCTTGGAAACGAACGTGAGCAGGAGTTGATCTTCTCTCCGACGAGGAGGGTCCTGAAACATGGCGCGTGGGCTGGAGATAGCGGCGGCGTAGTCTTCCGTCCAAGCGATCCAAACGCTACGCCCTTGGAATTCGGCGCCGGCGGGCGGGCGGAGAGCCGATCCGAGGGCCTGGCCCTCGGCGACAGCACGGTCACCGTCTACGACTTCGCCAGTGGCGGGAACTCCTCTCGTCTCGGCGGCGATGCAAGTTCTTCCGCGCGAGCCGAAGGAGCCGGCCTCTCGAGCGTGCTTGCACAGTCCAAGGCCGCCGGCGGTGCCGGAGCAAACGATCGCGGAGGCAACGCGACCTCATTCGCCTACGCAAGCGGGTTGGGCGAAGCGAGCGCCTCCGCGCTCGCAATTTCAGGCCCCGGCGCCAATCAGACTGGTAAAGCAAGCGCAATTGCCGAAGCAACAGGCGGATCCGGGATGACCACAGCGGAAGCACGGACCGTTGGCGGAACCAGCGGCTCGTTCAGGACGATGCTCAGCCGTTCGACATCGAACCAGACCCGCCTCGAAGCAACGGTCGGCGATGGCTTGTCCCGACCCACTCCATCCGCTCCATCCACTGCGAACTCAGGCTTCGCATTCCTTTCCGGACGGCCACTCGCAACCGATGTCAACCAACTCGTACAAAGTCACGCCGCGCTCGGCGATTTCGTCGCAGCGAACCCGGGTTCGCAGGTCCAGGCCATCGGAGGTTGGGAAGTACGTGGCGGCGTCGACGCGCCTAGCACACAGATGATGGAACTCGACATCACACTCGACACACCCGAAAGTGGCGGCGATCTCGCGCTGGTGTTCTCGAATCTCAATGCAACGGGCGGCGGCTTCGAGACGCTTTTGTTTCGGCTGGAGGTGCTCGGCGAGATCTTCGGTGAAGAAGTCGTGTTCAACGACCTGGCGAGTGCCGTGAACTATTTCTCATCCGTCTTCTTGCTTGGCCAACCCTATCTGGAATTCGTACCCGGCTTCGGCGTTCCCGGAATTCGAGCGACCTTTGAAGTGACGACGGCACCCGGCCAGAGCATCGAATTCGGCCTCGCCGCGGTCGTCGTCCCGGAACCCTCGACTGCAATCATGCTCGGCTTTGGCCTACTACTCGTCGCGACATCGCGCCGCCGAGAAGCCACGATCCGGGTCGAGTAGTTCCCGGCTCGGGCCCCCTGGATCCACCCAGATCACAGAGCCGGTGGGAAGCCAAATTCGCCCGCCTAGGCATTTCCTCCTACCCCCGGCCTTCCGGCTTAGGCTACGCCCTCAACAGACCGATGCAATCTCAGTGGAAATCGAACGACGTATACTCATATTCGATTCGGCCGAAGGTGAACTGCAACATCTTGCACTCGACTTGATCGGGCGGGACTTCGACGTTCACTATGCGAATGACATCGACGAAGCCCAGATGCTCGCGCGCGAGGCCAAGGGCCGGATCAACGCCGTACTCTTCGCCTCGAGTATCGAACTCGAGCGCATCCCCGACATGGCGAAACGCTTTGGTGTAGCGACCGCCGGACTCATTTCGATCGGACCACGTCCTTCGGAAAAAGTCGTCGCCGCGCTGGCCCACCACGGCGTTCGCTGGCAACTCTGGGACGACGCTTCGGACGAGGCCATCCGCTTCGTCCTTTCGAATGTGCTCTTCGAGCAAGACGATCTGGAGATCAGGTTCCATCGACGCGTTCCGGTCAGCCACCCCGCCCAACTCGAGGTCGACGGGACGAAGGGCGATCTGATGATTCGGGATCTCAGCCTGGGCGGCGCTTGCCTGATGGGCGATTTCCTGGGCGACGAAGGAACAGAGGGGACGCTGTACTTTTCAGTCGGCGACGAAGCGATCGATTTGCCCATTACGATCGCCTGGGCCGCCGGGGAACCCGGAGATGATCTACGCGTAGCCGGCGTGACCTTTCTCGAAGTGACGCTTCCCGCAGGAGAAGCGATCGATGCCATGATGGAGTCCTTCATCTCGAAACATCGAATCACCAAGGGCGTATAGCGGGGCAGTCGCCCTCCGCTATCCTCGGCGCCGTTCTGGATGATTCAATCCTCAGACCAGGATCGTCTTTAATCCGGGTCTCGACGGACAGTCCAAACCCGTACGGCCTGAGAATTTGGACCGTAAACTCCCAAGCGCAAGGCGACTCTGATGGCGACCACTGATACCTCTCAATTCCGAAACGGCCTGAAGCTCGAAATCGACCACAGCCCCTTCACCATCGTCTATTTCCAGCACGTAAAGCCCGGCAAGGGTGGCGCTTTCGTCCGAACCAAGATCAAGAACCTGCTCAATGGACGAGTCCTCGACCGCACCTTCCGATCGGGTGAGAAAGTAGAGGTCCCCGATATTTCGGAAAACCGGATGCAATACCTCTACAACGACGGCGACAACATGATCTTCATGGACCAGGAGACCTTCGATCAGATTCCGATTCCCCCAGACGTGATCGGCGATCAGGCCGACTTCATGCTCGAGGAAATGATCATCGAAGTGCTCTTCTGGAAGGGCAATCCGGTCAACATCCAACTTCCCAATTACATCGAGGCCAAAGTCGTGAGATCCGATCCCGGTCTCAAGGGTGACACGAGCTCCGGCGCGTCGAAGCCGGCCACCCTGGATTGCGGTGCGACCATCAACGTCCCACTCTTCATCAAAGAAGGCGACGTACTCCGGGTCGACACCCGCACTCGCGAATATTCGGAACGCGTCAGCCAATAGGCGAGACAACACCAAACAACACCAAACAACGCCAAACAACGCGAGACAACGAGGGAAATGCCTACTCAAAAGCCGAAACGCGCAGTCGTCCTCTCCGGCGGCGGTGCGCGCGGTGCTTACGAGGCGGGCGTTCTTCGTTTCATTCTCGACGAATTGCCCGGGCGAACCGGAATCAAGCCGGACTTCGAAATCATTTCTGGCACTTCCGTCGGCGCGATTCATGCCTGCTTCCTGGCGGCCACCGCCGACGAGACCGAAAGGCGGGGCGAGCGCCTGGTCGAAATCTGGGACCGCATGCGCGTCCAGGAAATTTTCCACTTCACTATGCGCGATTGGTTCAGACTCCCCAAGCGGTTCTTCGGCGTGAAGCGCGTCGCCAAGCAGCTGCGTGAAGGCCAACGTCCGGATCGCCTCTACGGCCTACTCGACACCGGCCCACTTGAACGGCTCGTCCTGCAATCGATTCCCTGGCGCGGCATTCGTCGCAACGTTCGCTCCGGTCGCATCGACACGGTCTGCGTCGCCGCCACCCAGGTCGCAACCGGCCGCGCCGTGGTCTTTTGCGATAGCCACCGGCCAGAGTTGCCGCCCTGGGCCAGCGTCTCGAATATCCGCATGCAACGCATTCGCCTCTCACCACTCCATGCCTTGGCCTCCGCGGCGATTCCCCTGCTCTTCCCCTCGGTTCGCGTTGGTGCGCGCTACTACGCAGACGGCGGGCTACGCCTGAATACACCGCTCGCCCCGGCCGTCCGACTGGGCGCGGATCGCATCCTCGTGATCGGTCTGACCCAGGAGACCGGGCCGACGACGAGCGAAGCGCTAGCCCAGGAACGAACGGCAGAATTCGGCAATCCCATGTACCTCTTCGGAAAGGTCTTGAATGCCCTGATGCTCTCGCCAATCGATGCGGACGTGGCGCGACTTCATTTCGTGAACGACATCATCGAATCGGGAACGAAGGTCTATGGCGACGACTTCCTCGAGAAGCTGAATGGCGGCCTCGATCCAAAGGGCGACCGTCCTCTTCGTCGGATTGAAGATCTCGTCATTCGACCATCAGAGGACCTCGGACGCATGGCGGCCGAAGTCGTGCGCAACGATCCCAAGCTCGAGCTCGGTGCTTTTCTCGGACTCTTGCGCCGCTCGACGGGGGCGGGCTCGACCGCCAAGGAAGCCGACCTACTCTCCTATCTGTTATTCGACGCAGCCTATGCGCGGCCGCTCGCCGATCTCGGCTACAAAGACGCGGAAGCGCGACAGGATGAGTTGGCGGCTTTCTTTACAGACGACGCCTGAACCGACTGTTGTCAGGCTCTAGGCAGTTGTCAGGCTCTAGGCAGTTGTCAGGCTCTAGGCAGTTGTCAGGCTCTAGGCAGTTGTCAGGCTCTAGGCCGGCGCCGGGCTCTGGCTGCCAGTGCTCGACCGAAAAGGTAGATTCGATCCATGCGGGGAGACCAGCTCGCACGACAATGGCTCTTGATTCAACGCCTGGCGAGAAGCCGGGCAGGCGCCGGCCTCGAGGAGCTGGCCGAGGAACTCGGCTGCGTGCGTCGAACCGTCTACCGAGATCTCGATGCGCTGATGTATGCCGGATTCCCGGTCACGAGCGAGAAGCGAGACGGCAAGGCCTACTATCGCTTTCTCGACTCCTTCGAGATGGGGCAGGTGCCCTTCACGCCCGACGAACTACTCGCTCTCGCCTTCAGCGAAGATCTACTCGGCACCCTTGAAGGCACCGTCTTCCACGATTCCATTCGCGCCGCGCTTAGAAAGATCCGAGCCGGCCTCGGGCCCGAACTCTCGAGTTACCTCGAACGGCTTTCGGACGGCTTTCGAGTCCTGCCTGGACCGCACAAACGATACGAAGCATTCCGCGACACGATTCGTACCCTCAACGAAGCCGTTCTCGAAAGCCGGACCGTCGAGATTCGCTATCGGACGGGGCGCACCGGCGAGGAAGCAACCCGACGAATCGATCCCTACAAAGTCTGGTACCACGCCGGCGCCCTTTACGTGATCGGATTCGACCACCGATCGTGTGAAATACGAACCTTCTCGATCGATCGCATCCAGGCCATCGCAGCGACTGACGAATCTTTCGAAATCCCGGACGACTTCGATTTCGATCGCTACACGTCTTCGAGCTTCGGCGTCGTCGCGGATCCGGCCGTTCCAGTGCGAATCTTGTTTGCGGCGAATTGGGCCACGTACGTCGACGAACGCCAGTGGCATGCCAGCCAGGCCACGCGGCAACTCCCCGACGGTCGGCTCGAGCTCACGATGGAGGTGGGGGCGACACAGGAACTCGCCAACTGGATCCTTTCCTTCGGTGGCGGCGCAGAAGTCCTGGAACCTACATCGCTACGCGAAGAAGTCCTGGCCTCCCTGAAAGCGGCCCTCGCCAACTATCGTTAGTCGCCGGGCGCCGCCCTTTCCCGCCCTCTCCCGCTCTCTCCCGCTCTCTTCGACCGAGCCTTTTCAGGCGTCGTAGATCATGCCGAGTCGGCGCCAATGATCCTCGGTGCGCGACGTGAGCAATCCGAGATTGCGGAGATTCGGCACGACCGTGTGCATGTAGATCGGGCTGTTGAGTTCGGCGAAATTGGGCAACGTCGTGGTCATCGCGACCACGGCTTCTGCGTCGACGCCATATTTCGGACCGATCGTCCGAAGCATTTCGAGCTGCTGATCGGCATTGAGCGTCTCGAGAATGCCGAACGCCCAATCCTCCATCTCTTCCATCTGAGACGCCGTCGCGTCCTGCACGATTCGGCGCATACTGAGCACCCCGAATGCGGCGTGGCGCGCCTCGTCCTGCCCGACGCGTTGAAGCATCGTCGTGAGCAGCGGGTTGCGACTCTCGCTGCGCATCATCTCCATGATCCCAACGGCCATCCCCTCGAAGAGTGTCTGCATCCCCAACACCTTCTTCTGCATGCCTTCGGCCTGAAGCAAGATGTCGAGAAGCGTCTTGAGCCCACCGCCGATCGGATAGATGGTCCCGACCTTCTCCGTCAGGAATTTCGCGAAGACCTCGATATGTCGCGCTTCATCGATCGTCTGACTTGCTGCATAGAATTTCTGATCCATGTCGGAACAGACGTTCGTCAGTTGCCCGCACAGTTGAAGCGCGGCCTGCTCACCGTGCAACAGCTGCGAAAGGTTGTAACCGAGCTCGTCAAAGGCAGCGGCCTTTTGAGTCGACTCGTCCTTACCCATCATCTTGCAGATCTGAGCCATCATCGAAGCTTCGGGATTCATCTGCCATTGGTCCGCACCAAATGGCGTCGTCCAATCGAGGTCGGTTTGTGCGTTCCACTGCCCGCCCTTTCCCTTTTCGTAGAGACGCCGCAGTTCTTCCATCTCGGAGCCATAGCTCCAGGTCCAATGAAGATTGACGGCAACGTCGACGTCGACCTGGCTTCGGAGTTCGTTGATCGGCGCGGCCGACTTGAAGTCGACGACCTCGAATTCGCCCAGGGGCCGTCGGTAATCGGAAAGAATCTTGTCCATATCGTTCTCCTATTTCAGAATCATCTTGAGAATTGTTGTTGAATTTCGCACCGCGAACGGCACGGGCTAGATCGAAGTCAGGCCAACAGGCCTCGACGAATGAATTCGGAGACCTCGCGCCGCCGACGCTCGACGGCACTACCCGAAAAGATCGGCTCCCCGATCATCGCCTCACCCAGCTCACCCGAGGCAAAATGGAAAACGATTGCGCCGATCGTGGTCTGAATGGCATCGCCCACGGCGACCGGCCGAAACACACCATCCGAGATGCCCTGCTCGAGCAAGCTTCGGAAACGGTCGATCACGCGCTCGAGCCTCACCTCGAAGGGCATCGGCTCTCGATCTGCGGGCTCGAATTCGATCGGTGGAAAGGGAGCCTCGTCAACCAGCGCTCGCAGCAGCAAGCGCGCGGAGGGTCCCGATTCGGCCAGTGTCCCGACGATCGAGGCGATCCAATGGTCGAGCTGTTCGGCGGCCTCTCCGGGATGACCCGCTTCGTCGCACAGGCCCCGTTCGACGCGCTCGATCACCCGATCGAGGACCTCACCATAGAGTTCGAGTTTGGTCGGGAAGTGATGAAAGAGGGCCGACTTGCTCAACCCGACCGTGCTGGCGATCAGACGCATCCCAACACAGCCATAGCCACTGGCTGCGAACGCCGATTCTGCCACTTCGAGGATCTTTTCGCGGCTACTGGGCGCAGCAAGGGGCTGCTTCTCTTTCTCGGGTTGCGACAAGCGGTTCTCCCGATTCTTGTTGCCGGTCATCGGCAATACACCTTCAACAGCCACCGGTAGCGGCTTTCGACGCCTCGTCGTGAATTCGCAGGGCTGCGAATCATCCACCCGGTGCCCCACCTGATCCGATCGGCCCTGGTCGTTCGCGTGACTTTTCGCCTCGGCCGAACAGAAGATCGGTACCTTACCGACCGACCGTTCGGTCAGCAACCTCTTCGGTTCGTGTTCGACGGATTTGCCATTTTTGCGCGAGCACGGAACCGAATCTTCCCCACATCGTTCAGAAGTCGGTGGGGAAGTCGTTCAAACGCAACAAAGCCGCAATTTCAAAGAGGATTCGGGCACCTGAAGGAGGAGCCACGGGTCCAATCTCGCTATTGTCCGCCCTCGCCTTCGGCCCACGGCCAGGAAATCGTGGGGCGAGCCAGGGCGACGTTCGCTGAAAAAGGCCCTCGAGAATTTCACCGCGCTTCCAGCCAGGTGTGCAGGTTCCCCTGGCATTTTGCTGGAAAGTCACAGACTTTTGAAACGACAGGCGATTTCCAGAATGCTCTGGCCGCGACAGCCCTCATTCCCATATCGCCGAACGCACTCCGCGCCGTTCGGGGGAAGTGGCCTGCCAGGCCGAGCACTCCTCGCTTTCGCAGCAGTCGAGCTCGTGCTCGCGTTTTGCGCTCCGATCAGCTCGGCCCAGGTCCTGCTCCTGCCCGAGGATCTCGGTCCTCCCAGCTACCTCGTTAGTTCGCTCGAACTCGAGTACGCCGAAGAGCATCCTGATCAGCCGTCTCTCGCAGGACTGCTCCCGGTCGTGGTTCGACTGCGCGAGACGAAATTCGGTTGGGCGGCACCGCGATCCGATCAACCCGGCCAAGCCCTCGAGATCGGCCTTCCTTCCGGCGATCCAATCAGACTCGAAGCGAGCGGACTCGCGCGCGTAATGCGCAGCGTCGTCGCCGCGCTGCTCGAGGAAGGCCTCTACGGAGTCGATGTCCGCCCTTCGCCGCGCGACATCGACCTCGAAACCGAGCGAGACTTGCGCCCGAGCGACCGGACAGCCCTCGCGGTCATCATCAATGTCGGTCGCATCAAACAGATTCGAACCATTGCCGCCGGGGGTCGAATCCTGAGCGATTGGAAGATCAACAACGAAGCCCACACCGAGATTCTCGAAGGCTCTCCGCTGCAGCCGACGGGAACAGTCGGCGCAGACACCACGGACCTGCTCGATCGCCGAAAACTCGAGGACTACCTCTATCGCCTCAATCGACATTCGGGTCGCCGCGTCGAGGCCGCTTTGTCCCCGGCCGAAGAGCCCGGTGGGATCGTGCTCGATTTTCGCGTGCTCGAAGCGAAACCCTGGTACGTCTATGCACAGGGCTCAAATACCGGAACACAGCGCACAACCGATTGGCAATCCCGAGTCGGCGTGTCTCACCGCCAGCTGACCGGCCGCGACGATGTATTTTCCTTCGAGTATCTGAACGCGGGCGGGGACGGTGTGAATAACGTTCGCCTTCAATATCAGGCTCCCTTCTTCGGGCCAAAGCGACCCGGCTGGATGAACCGACGCAAGGGAGACCCCAGCTTCTTCGATTGGATCCCGCGCGACAAAATCCCCTGGTGGGGCGTCGACCGCTTGCGCTGGGAAGTTGATTTCAGCTGGGGTAAGTCTCGAGCCGATCGCGCTGGCCTCGCAAACGAAGTGGTGACGAGCAAGCAATTTCAATACGGCGGTCGTTTCATCTACGAAGTCTTCCAGTATCGCGATTTCTTTATCGACTTCTCCGCCGGCGCACGAATCCGAGACGTACGCGTTCGAAACCAGGCCGCCGGTTCGGAAACGGACGATGCGATCTTCTTCATTCCCAACTTCGGAATCCACGCCGAGCGTATCAACCAGCTATCGACCCTGAATCTCAATGTCGCCGTCCGAGGGTCTTCCAGCAGTGTCGACGAGAGCGATCTCGATAGCCTTGGTCGTGATGAGACCGATGACCGTTATGCGATCATCGACTTCGATCTCGGCTACTCGGCGTTCCTGGAACCGCTCTTCTTTCCCAAGTCATGGCGCGACCCCTCGACGGAATTGACCTCGACCCTGGCCCACGAACTCGCCATCGGCGTCCGAGGTCAATACGCGTTCGACTACCGCCTCATCCCTCAAGTGAGCTACCCGATCGGCGGCCTCCATTCCGTTCGCGGCTACGACCAGTCTTCGGCCGTCGGCGATACCGTCGTCATCGCTTCGCTCGAGTATCGCTTCCATATCCCGCGTTCATTGCCCGTCGTACGTGAGCCACTCTCGATTCCTCTGCTCGGAGATTTCCGAGCGGCGCCGCAGCAGGTCTACGGACGCCCGGACTGGGATCTGACTTTCAGCGCGTTCGTCGACTTCGGTCGTTCGATTCGAAACGCGGGATCCGGTATTGGCGCCAGCGTCAACGAGTACGACCAGACTCTCGTCAGCGCCGGTGTCGGAGCAGAACTCCAGATCAAATCAAACTTCACCGCGAGCCTCGATTGGGCCACCGCTCTGAAGTCGACAAATGGTAGAATCTCCAACCCAAGTGAAGCAGGGGACAGCAAGATTCATGTTCTATTCAGCATCTTGTACTAGACAGATGCGCAATCGCCGGTCCCGCCGCTTCGATCGGTTGGATCGAGCAGTCGCCCGGGTCCTCGTCGCGATCATCGGCTTGATGACCCCGCTCTCCGCCTCCGCGGGTGAAGAGTGGCAAGACCCCAATAACACCACCTTCGATCCTGCGGTCGTCCACCTCGACAACAGCCTGGCAGGAGAGACCAACTTCACGATCAATACAGATCGCACAGTCATAGAGTGGCAGGACTTCCAGCAACCCGCCTCCAACACCCTTGACTTCAACTTCACCAATCCGTCCGACAACTCGAGTGTGCTCAATCGCATCGGCGCTCAGCGCGCGAGCAACGTCTTCGGCACGATCACGTCGAATGGCCAGGTCATCCTCGCGAATCCCTTTGGCATATTCGTCCGAGAGGGTGCCATCCTGGACGTCGGGAGCTTCGTTGCCGTCGGCGCGAATTTTTCCCGGGACGACTTCCGCGACGCACGGTCTATGTTGCTCCCCCTCACCGGCGACATTGGCAATGATGGGCTGATCCTGGCCGACGGAAACATCGCCCTGTTAGGCCGAAACATCGTCAACAACGGCACGATCCGTTCCGAAAACGGCTCCGTCCTGGCCATCGCCGGACAACATTTGAACATTCGAGATTGGGAAGCGATCAGCGCGGACTTCCTTGCACCGAAAAACTTTTTCGGCTTCCTGGCCGACGGCAAAGTCGAAAACAACGGCACGATCAGCGCGCGGGACGCGGCCTTCTTCGGCGGCCGTGTCGCCAATATGGGCGACATCGAGATCAATGACGGAACGCTCCTGATGGTTGCAGCCGATGCCGTCTGGGTCACTGAATTCGACAACCCCGTACTTTTCAAGATCCCCAACTACAACCAGAACAACGCATCAGCGAGCGGCGGCTCGGGCGGTGGAAACAATGCTGTCCGCTACGCGATCGAAAATAACGGCCGCATCGATGCCGGCCTCGGTCACGTACGACTCGCCGCCTCGGACCCGCTCGGGTATGCGATTAGGCAAGGCTCGGGGACCCCCGACGCGCCCGCCACGATCGTGGCTCGACAAATCACCCTCGAAGGTGGCGACACGGGGCGCGTTCATCTCTCGGGCGAGATCGATGCCAGTGACCTGTCGGAGGGCGGCGTCGGCGGCGAGATCGACATCACCGGATCGATGATCGTGCTCGACGATGCAACGATCGACGCCTCCGGCTCGGCGGGCGGTGGCATCATCCATGTCGGCGGCGAACGAGAGGGGCGCGGGGAATTGCAACGCGCAAGCCTCACTCTGGTCGATGTCGACAGCGAAATCCGCGCCGATGCAATCGACACGGGCGATGGCGGAGAGGTGATCGTCTTCGCCGAAGATCTCACATTAGTCGACGGCGAACTCAGCGCCCGCGGCGGTGCCGACGGCGGCAACGGTGGCTTTGTCGAGACCTCCGGCCTGCGCAATTTCTTGATCAGTCGCGCTCCGGATGTCAGCGCGCCCGCCGGAATCGCCGGGGAATGGCTGATCGATCCCTTCAACATCACGATCGACAACACCACGCCGATCCCGGTCCAACCGGACGGCAGCCCGGCCGACACGAATCTCAACAACGCGATCCTCGCCATCCTCGCGCCGAACTTCGACTCCGCCGGCTTTGACGGCGTCCTGCGCACGGTTCGCGAGACCAACACGGACGCCAACGGTGTGGTCTCAAACCTGGTCTCCGCAGATCTGATCGCGGGCGCCCTTGCGACGGGAACGAGCGTCACGCTCTCAACCCAGGCCTTCGGTATCGACCGTGGAGACGCCGCCGGCGATATCAGCATCCTGACCGACATCCTGGTCGACAGCGCAAATACCCTCGAAGGGACGACGGCCACATTGCGGCTTCTCGCCGCCGGAAACATCAACGTCGAGAGCAATATCCTGGCCTTCGACGAGATGGCCGGCGATCCCGCGAATCTGGCCCTGACCGTCGTACTCCGCGC